>NZ_JBEPRF010000019.1:0-164267 GCF_040548225.1 Bradyrhizobium sp. S3.12.5 | reverse complement strand
CCAAAAGACATCGCAGGCCCTCCGTCCCAGACAGGTCGAAAGGCCTTGAATCACATCCATAAACTCCGGGGAATCACTTTCGGGCATCCCATAGCCCACAAGGGGAGAGGGTGCATCCGTGTCGCGGATAAATAAAAAAACAAAGGCGGAAACAATGCCAAGGATCGATCGGGACGGCGTCGGGATTTACTATGAAGTGCATGGCGACGGGCCGCCGCTGCTGCTCACCCATGGCTATTCCTCGACGTCGGCGATGTGGCACGGCCAGATCGACGCGCTTGCGAAGGATCACAAGCTCGTGCTGTGGGACATGCGCGGCCACGGCCAGTCCGATTATCCCGATGACCCCAACGCCTATAGCGAAGCTCTCACCGTCGGCGACATGGCGGCGATCCTCGATGCGGTCGGCGCCAGGCGCGCCATCATCGGCGGGCTGTCGCTCGGCGGCTACATGTCGCTCGCGTTTTACCGCGCTCATCCAATGCGCACGCAAGCGCTGTTGATCATCGATACCGGCCCGGGCTTCAAGAAGGACGACGCGCGCGAGGCCTGGAATGCGCGTGCGCTCGCCACCGCCGACAAGCTCGGCCGCGAAGGTCTCGACGTGCTGAAAGCGGCCACCCGCGAGCGCGCCACCGCCAGCCATCGCAACGCCAAGGGACTGGCGCTCGCCGCGCGCGGCATGCTGACCCAGCGCGACGCCAAGGTGATGGAGCTGCTGCCTGATATCAAGGTGCCATCGCTGATCGTGGTCGGTGCCGACGACGCGCCATTCCTGGCGGCGTCCGATTACATGGCGGCAAAAATCCCCGGCGCACAAAAAATCGTGATCCCCGCGGCCGGGCACGCCGTCAACATCGATCAGCCCAAGGCTTTTGTTGACGCCGTGGCGCCTTTCCTGAAGAACTTGCCGGGATAGGCGATCATCGAGGGATCACGGCAATGAAGCGGGCAATCCTGGCTGCGGGCGCAGCGCTTCTTTCAATGGCAGCGTCGGTGCAGGCCGAGCCGTTCGGCACGGTGCCGCTGCGCCATCCCTTCGTCGACACCTTGTCGAACAACACACCGTTGGCGTTCGGGATGGATGCGGGCCAGACCGCGCACGTCCTCGGGCAGCCCTTGCAATACGTCAAAGGGCGCCCCGGCAACGAGATCTATCTTGCGTTACGCGACATCGGTGGCAGTGGATTGGTGCCGTACCACCGCCACCGGCTGTTCCTGCAGTTCCGTCATGGCCGGCTGGCAGGATGGAAGGAGGATTACGGCGAGAACTGGATGTGGGAATAGGCGCGGCTGCGCCACTGCCTCCCCTCATCCTGAGGAGCTTGCGAAGCAAGCGTCTCGAAGGATGAAAGGCCCCCGCCGCTGCTACAGCTCGGCCTCTATCCTTCGAGACGCGCGCGAAGAGCGCGCTCCTCAGGATGAGGGGAGAGAGCACTGATTTCGGATCGACAAGCAAGAAGGACAACCCGCGTGGGACAAGACATCAAGCTGACGGCGTCGGACAATTTCAAGCTGGGCGCCTATCGCGCCGATCCCGCCAGCGCGCCGAAGGGCGCGGTGGTGGTGATCCAGGAGATTTTTGGCGTCAATCATCACATCCGTGCGGTCTGCGATCGCCTCGCAGGCGAAGGCTATGTCGCGATCGCGCCGTCGATCTTCGACCGCACCACGCCGGGCTTCCAATCCGGCTATACGCCCGATGAAATCGCGGAGGCGCGTAAATTCGTTGCCAATCCCGATTGGGACGCGATGCTGCGCGACACGCAAGCCGCGATCGATGCAGTGAAGAGCGTCGGCCCGGTCGGCATCATCGGCTTCTGCCTCGGCGGCAGCATCGCCTTTGTCGCGGCGACGCGGCTTACCGGCCTGAAGGCCGCGATCGGCTATTACGGCGGCGCCGTCGTGCGCTTTGTCGACGAGAAACCGAAGGTGCCGACGCAGCTGCATTTCGGCGAGAAGGACCACAGCATTCCCTTGACCGACGTCGAGACCGTCAAGGCGAAACGGCCTGAGGTCGAGGTCTTCATCTATCCCGGTGCGCAGCACGGCTTTCATTGCGACGAGCGGCCGAGCTATGACAAGGCCAGCTCCGAGATCGCCTGGCCGCGGAGCATGGAATTCTTCGCCAAGCATTTGAAATAGCCGCTGTCATTCCGGGATGCGCCGACAGGCGCAGGCCCGGAATCCATCGGACGGCGGAGTTGGTGGCGCGATGGATTCTCTGATGCGCAATTGCGCATCATAGCTCGCGACTTCGTCGCGCGCCGGAATGACGTGAGGAGGAAGCAGGAATCGGGTGGCTGGGTCACGACGCGCGGCGATAGAGCTGGCTGATCACGCCAGTTCACGCCGGGAGAGCGTCATGCAGCAGGCCAACACGAATCTCGTCATCCGCAACCCGTTCGGCACCATGGATGTGCCGGAGCCCAGCGATTCCGAAGTCATGCACTATGCCATAACCGCTACGCTGGCCGGCGATGCCGCCGATGGCAATGCGGCGCATTGGGCATCCATTCCGACGCTCTCCGACCCGCTCGAAGGCGCCTGGGCGAGCCGCTGGAACGGTGGCGCCGACCCGACCATCGCCGGCGATACGCCGGATCAATGGAAGCAGGGCCGCGCGGAGGTCCGCGTCGTAGGCGAGCGGATTTACCTGCGGTTCGATTGGGACAACGGCCGGCGGCACGGGCTGATCGATGCTGCGCGAGAGAGCGGCAATGGCCTGATCGGGAAGTACATCAACCTGACCAATCCCGCGATCATGCGGCCATGGGTCGGGCTCGTGGTCGATGCCTCGCGGATTGATGGGTGCTTTCCGAACGGACGGCTTGATTTTCGGAGGTGAAGCTCTCCGTCATTCCGGGACGTGACGAAGTCGCGGGCCCGGAATCCATCGGGCGTCAGAGTTGGTGGAGAAATGGATTCCGGGCTCGCGCTTTCGCGCGCCCCGGAATGACAGCGAGCTAGAACCAGCGCTCGGCGACGAACACGGTATCGCCCGGGCTGACGGGCGTGCCGAGCGGCACGACGGCGCGCATGGCGCCGCCGCCCTCGGTGTGGGTGACGGTCACCACGTCACGCTTGGCGCGCGGCGAGAAACCGCCGGCGATCGCCACTGCGCTTTCGACCGTCATGTTGGGCACGTAAGGATATTGGCCGGGCGCTGCGACTTCGCCGAGGATGAAGAACGGGCGGTAGGACTCGATCTCCACGGCGACCGACGGCTCGCGGATGTAGCCGTTGCGCAGACGCGCGGCGATTTCACCGGCGAGCCCTGCGGTGGTGCGGCCACGCGCCGGCACCGCGCCGATCAGCGGCATGGTGATGGAGCCGCCGGCGTCGATGGCGTAGCTGTTGGTGAGACCTTCCTGGCCATAGATCACGACGCGCAGCTTGTCGCCGGCATCGAGGTGATAGGAGGCGTCGTAGCGCATGGGTGCCGCCACCATCGGCGCCGCATAGGCGACCGGCACGGGGGCAGGACCCGACGCAAAGGAATTGCTGAGCGCGGCAATTGCGCCGCCGCCGTTGTCGGCGACGACGACCGGCTGCCGTGCGCTATAGGGCTGGCCGTAGGCCATGGCGTCGAGATCGGGACGGGACTGCACGTATGCGACAGGACCGGCGGTCTGCATGCAGCCGCCCAGGGCCAGCGCGGCGGACGCTGCCAGGATCGACCATCGAAACGCGCGTGCAACCGGCACCGGAGCCATCCCTCGGAACGAGACAGCTCCAGTGATGCACTGGTTATGGTTAATAAAAGGTTGAGGGGGTCTTTGGCGCGAAGACGCGAACCGTACACTCCGTCATGCCCGGGCTTGTCCCGGGCATCCACGCTCTTGGTGCTGCACGAAAGATCGTGGATGGCCGGGACAAGCCCGGCCATGACGAGAGTTTGGATTTCGATCAAGCGCTCACACCCACTCCGATGGGGCATGACACGCCGGTGCCGCCGAGGCCGCAATAGCCGGCGGGATTCTTCGCCAGATATTGCTGATGATAGTCCTCGGCGAAATAGAATTCGCCGGCCGGCGCGATCTCGGTGGTGATGGGCCCGAGACCCTTTGCAGCGAGCGCCTTCTGATAGAGCGCCTTCGACTCCAAGGCCGCTTGCTGCTGCGCGTCGGAGGTCGTGTAGATCGCGCTTCTGTACTGCGTACCGAAATCGTTGCCCTGGCGCATGCCCTGCGTCGGGTTGTGGTTCTCCCAGAACGTCTTCAGGAGCTTCTCGTAGGAGATCTTCTTCGGATCGAACACGACCAGCACCACTTCGGTGTGGCCGGTGCGCCCCGAGCAGGTCTCTTCATAGGTCGGGTTCGGCGTGTGACCGCCAGCATAGCCGACGGCAGTCGCGTGGACGCCATCGCCGAGCTCCCAGAATTTGCGCTCGGCGCCCCAGAAGCAGCCGAGCCCGAACACGGCCTGCTCGAGGCCTGCGGGATAGGGCGGCGCGAGCTTCGCGCCGTTGACGAAATGAGTGGTCGCGGTCGGAATCGGTTGCGCGCGGCCGGGCAGCGCGTCAGCTGCGCTCGGCAGTGCGGTGGTCTTGCGCATGAACAGCATGATCGGATCTCCGAAAAAACAAGCTGTCGCACGCCTGAGCCAGGTGCTCAGGCGGCGTGGCTCGCGATCGAGTGGGGATATAGGTCTTTACGCGCAAAGGCGCAGCCTTGTTACGGCACCGCATGCGCGAAAGCTCAGTCCCTGGAATAGCCGATCAAGGGTTTCCGCGGCCGGAACAGGATCATCAGCAGAATGCCGAGAATGCCGAGGACGGCGAACACCGGCTGGTCCAGCACCAGGCGGATCACCGAGGTCCAGAGCCAGGGCGCCTTGGCCTCGACCCAGGTCCGGACGGCGGACTGGCTGGCCTGGTTGATATCGTTCCAGAACTGGCCGAATCGGGTGAAGCGCAGGGTCTGGTCGGCCACCCAGCGGGCGCCGTCATAGACCATGAAGAAGAACCCGCCGGCCAGCAGCAACAAGCCAATCAGTCGGAAAAAGCCGCGGATCATGCTCACCCTCTATGGTCACCCGATCGGACGACCCCAAGAACGTTGAAGAAACGCTGACGAAACGCCGTCAGCCAATAGCCGGGAGGCGGCAGAAATTCAACCTCATCAGGGCGTTACGGTCCCCTTTGGCGTGCCAGGAGCCTGCCTTTCCAGCCCCCTAAAGCGTTGACGGTGCCAAAGACCCCCTCTATAAGGGCGCCAACTGGCGGTGGGCGCAATCCTGCCGCCGCTGTTCTTTGAGCAGTTGCAGGCTCTTTTGAGCCTCAGAGATGGCCGCAAGGCCTATCGCTCATGCTCCGGGAACGGCCCAGCAACCGAACACCTTAAATCCGAGCGTCGATTCCGCGGTCAAGCTGCCGGCGCTACCCGACCAAGACGCGACCGGTACCCGCAAAGGACATTGAGACCATGGCCAACACTACCTCCGCCAAGAAAGCGACGCGCAAGATCGCCCGCCGCACTGCCGTCAACAAGTCGCGCCGCACCCAGATGCGCGGTGCCGTGCGTAACGTCGAGGAAGCCATCGCGACCGGCGATCGCGCCGCCGCCGTCAAGGCGCTGGCCAACGCCGAGCCCGCGCTGATGCGCGCCGCCCAGCGCAACATCATTCACAAGAACAACGCCAGCCGCAAAGTCTCGCGCCTCACCGCGCAGATCGCCAAGCTCGCGAAGTAAACTCACGAAGTAAAGTTCGTCGAACAATCCGATCGTCTCGTTCGATCGGTTGAAGCGAGCATCGCATTCGTCAATCAGCCCGGCTTCGCGCCGGGCTTTTTGTTGCCTGTCACAATTCATCCTTGCGGTCTTTGGGCGACCAATCTTCCGTTGGAAGAGTCTTGTCGTCTTCGCTATGCTATATCCGTAATTCTACCTGTCGTTGTTTTTGCCACAGCGGAAACTTTCAGTGCAGTGCGAAAAACCCCTGCGGGGCGGGCCTAAGTTGGATTCTCGCGCGCGCGAGTTCGGCACACCGTAGTTTCCCCGGAATGCGTTTCGCGCTGGGGTTACCCTGTGAAACGCGACTCAAAAAACGATGTCTCGCTAATCACTTATCCACATAGCAGCGCCAAGCATTTGGAAAATTCGGGTGCGCGGCACGTGCGTGACGCTTTTGTAAAAAATTTTTGGCGGTGGGGGAGTCTTTGTCACACGACGTCCGGCATTTTCGAATCTGTGCACGAATCCAGAAACTTGCTCCGGAGCCTGTGAACAACTCCCGCGCGGCGTTAACGCAGATCAAGTTTTTAATCGCCTCAAGTGTGAATCAATTCCGTTGCGAGTCTTTCCGCATAGTGTATTTCTTAAGTCGTTCGCGGCGCCCACGATCTTGAGACCAGCGCGGTTTTGGAAACGGGGCGAGCGTGCAAATCGGCGGCGGTGTGCACGTAGGCGACGCTTCAACAAGCGATTGTCGGATCAAAACCCACAGCAATGTGGGAACGGTAGCTCTTTGTCAAAATGTCTCCAAGCGGGATTTTTCTCAATCTCGCCCGCGCCAGGCGCAAATGAGGGACCTTACGAAGCTACCCCGACACGCACGATGGCGTAGCCGAACGGACGAACAGTGCAGACGGGCAGGACATCGGCGACTTCAGTCGCAGTTGTCTTCTAGGACACGCAGGACCTTGTCGTGAGCAATCACGGCAGGACGGGGAGGTATCATGTCTTACGGACTCAACGCGGTATTGAAGCAAGTTTCCTTTTCCAAGTATGCCATTCTGGATCTGTCGGACATCCAGCCTCCCGCGTGTGACGCAGCGCCGAGTACGCGCTGACCTCGCGAACACCCCATCTCTGACATCGCTGATCTGACCGCGGCGTTCGCGCCGAACGGCCGGGCTATGTCCGACGATGGTCTCGCTCGAGGTCGCGCCATTGCGGAAACCCTGATGGCAGGAACTCTGCATGGCGCTCACAACGCAACCTTATCTCTCAAGAAAAGTTCTCAAATGATGACGACATCGGAACAGGATCGCTGGTCACGCGTGAAGAGCCGGCTGCGCTCGAACGTTGGCGAAGACGTCTATACGAGCTGGTTTGCGCGCATGGATCTCGAAGGCGTGCAGGAGGAGAGCGTGCGGCTCTCGGTCCCAACCCGCTTCCTGAAGAGCTGGATCCAGGCTCATTATGCCGAGCGCGTGCTGTCGTGCTGGCAGGCCGAGATGCCGGAAGTGCATCGCATCGATCTCACCGTTCGCTCCGCGGTGCGCCCCGTGGTGCAGTCGAAGGAAGCGCCGGCGCCGGTCGAAGCGCGCCGTGCGCCTGCGCCCGAGCTGCGCTCGACGGCGACCGCGCCGGTGTCCGCCAATCATGATGCGCTCGGCGGCTCGCCGCTCGATCCGCGCCTGACCTTTGCGAGCTTCGTCGTCGGTCGGTCCAACACGCTGGCGCACGCAGCCGCGCGTCAGGTCGCCGAGGGACGCCGCGGCGATCCCGTCATGTTCAACCCGCTTTACATCCATGCCGGCGTCGGCCTCGGCAAGACGCATCTCTTGCAGGCGGTGACCTGGGCCGGCAATTCCGGTAACGAGCGCAAGGTGCTCTATCTCACCGCGGAAAAATTCATGTACGGCTTCGTCGCCGCGTTGAAGACGCAGACGGCGCTCGCCTTCAAGGAAGCGCTGCGCGGCATCGACGTGCTCGTCATCGACGATCTCCAGTTTCTGCAGGGCAAGTCGACGCAGGCCGAGTTCTGTCACACGCTGAATGCGCTGATCGATGCCGGCCGTCAGGTCGTGATCGCGGCCGACCGTCCGCCGTCCGACCTCGAAAGCCTGGATGACCGCGTCCGCTCGCGTCTGGCCGGCGGTCTCGTGGTCGAGATGGGCTCGCTCGGCGAAGAGCTGCGCCACGGCATTCTCAAGTCGCGCGTCGCAGCCGCCCGCACCCATCACGCGACCTTCGAGGTGCCTGAGGAGGTGCTGACCTATCTGGCGCGCGCCATCACCCATAACGGCCGCGACCTCGAAGGCGCCATCAACCGCCTGCTGGCGCACTCGAAGCTCAACAACCGGCCGGTGACGCTGGAGATGGCGGAGCACGAGGTGCGCGACCTGATCCGGCCGCAGGAGCCGAAGCGGATCAAGATCGAGGACATCCAGCGCGTGGTGGCACGGCAGTATAATGTCAGCCGCTCCGACCTCTTGTCCTCGCGCCGGACCGCCAATGTGGTGCGTCCGCGCCAGGTGGCGATGTACCTCGCCAAGACGCTGACCCTGCGCTCGCTCCCCGAGATCGGCCGCCGCTTCGGTGGCCGGGACCACACCACGGTGCTGCACGCCGTGCGCAAGATCGAGGCACTGGTTTCCAAGGACAATGCGCTGTCCGAGGAGGTCGAGTCGCTCAAGCGCCAGCTTCAGGAATAAACGCCTAGGTATCCCCTCTCTCCACCTCCCGCCGCCCCGGCCATGCCTGGGCGGCGGTCGCGTTTTTGCCTGTAAATCGTGGGGAACTGCCCCCCGATCCCTTGAATCCCGGGGCCATCCGCGCCACCTTGCGCGACCCTGACGGCTTTGGTCATATCGGCTGGATGATCCGGCTTTCCGGGGTCTTCGGTGCCGCGGCGCGCTTTCCTCCGCCCGGCTTTTTCCTTCTTTTGGGGATCGGGCGAGTAGTGCAATGAAGGTTACGGTCGAACGCGCGCAACTCCTGAAGTCGCTGGGCCATGTCCATCGCGTGGTCGAGCGCCGCAACACGATTCCGATCCTGGGCAACGTGCTGGTGCGCGCCGAGAACGCGAAATTGTCGCTGAAGGCAACCGACCTCGACCTCGAGGTCACGGAGACGCTGCCTGCGGAAACCGCCACGGCCGGCTCGACCACCGTGCCGGCGCACATGTTCTACGACATCGTGCGCAAGCTGCCGGATGGCTCGCAGATTGTGCTGGAAGCCGACGGCGACCGCGCGGTGCTGGCGATCCGAGCCGGCCGCTCGCGCTTCACGCTGCAGACCCTGCCGGAGAACGACTTCCCGGATCTCGCCACCGGCGAGCTGTCGCATTCGTTCTCGCTCGCCGCCAAGGACGTCAAGCGGCTGATCGACCGCACCCAGTTCGCGATCTCGACGGAAGAGACGCGCTATTATCTCAACGGCATCTATCTGCACGCCGCAGGCTCCGCGAACGCCGCGACCCTGCGCGGCGTTGCCACCGACGGCCACCGCCTCGCCCAGCTTGACCTGATCCAGCCCAAGGGCGCCGAGGGCATGCCCGGCGTGATCGTGCCGCGCAAGACCGTCGGCGAGGTGCAGCGCCTGATCGAGGACAACGAGGCCGAGGTCACGATCGAGCTGTCGCCCGCCAAGATCCGCTTCACCATCGGTAACGTGGTGCTGACCTCGAAGCTGATCGACGGCACCTTCCCCGATTACGGCCGCGTCATCCCGCAAGGCAACGACAAGGAGCTCGTCGTCGACAAGAAGGATTTCGAGAACGCGGTCGACCGCGTCTCGACCATCTCGAGCGAGCGCGGCCGCGCGGTGAAGCTGTCGCTGTCGCCGGGCAAGCTGGTGCTGTCGGTGACCAATCCGGATTCCGGCAGCGCCACCGAAGAGCTCGAGGTCGAGTACGCCTCCGACGCGCTCGATATCGGCTTCAACTCCCGCTATTTGCTCGACATCGCAGCCCAGATCGAAGGCGACGTCGCCACGCTCAAGCTCGCCGACCCGGGCTCGCCGACCCTGGTGCAGGACAAGGACGACAAGAGCGCGCTGTATGTGCTGATGCCGATGCGGGTGTGAGGGGCTACCAGCCTCTTCACGCATTGACTACATCCGTCATGGCCGGGCACAGCCGTCCGAAGGGCGGCGCCGCTGACGCGCGCCAATGACAAAGACCGCATGACCCCCTCCCGCATTCATCGCCTGACGCTGACGCATTTTCGCAATTATCGGGCGGCGGGGCTCGAGACGGCGGCTGACATGGTGGCGCTGGTCGGGCCGAACGGGGCGGGCAAGACCAATTGCATCGAGGCGATCTCGTTCCTGTCGCCCGGACGCGGCTTGAGGCGCGCCACGCTGGAGGACGTCGCCGACAACCAGGGCGACGGCTCCTGGGCGGTGTCCGTGCAAGCCGAGGGCGCGCTGGGGCTGGCCACGCTCGGCACCGGCATTGACGCACCGCGACCCGACACCGCGGTCAGCCGGCGCTGCCGCATCGACCGCGAGCCGGTGAATTCGGCCGCCGCCTTCGGCGACCATATCCGCATGGTATGGCTGACGCCGGCGATGGACGGGCTGTTCATGGGCGCTGCTTCCGAGCGGCGGCGCTTCTTCGACCGCCTGGTGCTCGCGATCGACAGCGAGCATTCCAGCCGCATCAACGCGCTCGAACGTTCGCTGCGCTCGCGCAACCGCCTGCTCGAGACGCGCAATTATGACGACCATTGGTGTGACGCGATCGAGCGGGAGACCGCCGAGCTTGCGGTCGCGGTCGCCGCAACGCGCGGCCAGACCACGGCGCGGCTGACCGGCATGCTGAACGCGCGCGCACAACAATCCGCGTTTCCGTCGGCGCAGATCGCGCTCGACGGCTGGATGGAGAACGCGCTGCTGACCGAGACCGCGACCTCGGTCGAGGACCGCTACCGCCAGATCCTGCGCGACAACCGCCCGCGCGATGCGATTGCCGGCCGCACCACCGACGGCCCGCACCTCACCGATCTCCAGGTCATCTATGCGCCGAAGAGCATGCCGGCGCGCGACGCCTCGACCGGCGAGCAGAAGGCGCTCCTGATCGGCCTCGTGCTGGCGCATGCAACGCTGGTCGCCGAGATGACCGGCATTGTGCCGCTGCTCCTGCTCGACGAGGTCGTCGCCCATCTCGATCCGAACCGCCGCGCCGCGCTGTTCGACGAGCTGCGCAAGCTCGGTGCGCAGGTGTGGCTGACCGGCGCCGACCCGGCCGCCTTTGCCGGAATCGGCGCCGGCAGCGAAGTCTTTGACGTCGAGAGCGGACACGTTTCCGCGCGGCGATAGCTGCGTCGTTGAACCCGAACATTTCCCGTCGCGACTAGCTCCCTGAGGCCGCACCGACGGTGTCGCAGCCGTTGCAATCGCGGCGATCTCACAGCGCGCGATGTCCTTGAGGGTGACCATGCGGACGGTAAGGCTCGGGGTGAAAGCTCCGGCACGATGGCGGGCGTTTGCGTGCGGCCTCGCCTTCCTCGCAAGCTGCCTGCTCGCGGCCACCGCCAGCGCCTGGATGCCGCATGTCTCAGTGCTGTTCTCGCCCGGGCTCACGCCGGATCCCGAGGCCCGGCTGCCCGCACCGACCCGTTACAGCTACCGGGGAATCCACACCACCGTCGTGCAGGGCGTTGCAACGCCGCTCCGCACCAAGTTAGAGGCGACCGTGCCCGCCGAGCTCGGCAACGTGCTCGCCTTTTACCGCAGCGAGCTCGGAAAGCTCGGCTGGCAGGAACAGCGCGATGGCGCGGTGGTCTCCGCCGATCACGTCCAGCTCGCCTTCGTCTCCCCGGTCGGGCCCGGCATGCTGGCGCTCGACCGCAAGGACAGCAGCACCAGCGTCGATCTCGTGCAGAAGAACGCATCTGTCGCGACCAGCGCGAACGTCATGCCCGAGCCCGGCCAGGCGAAGCTGGTGTTCTCCAATATCAGCGGGACCGACGCCGAACTCACGATCAACGACCAGACCGTAAAGCGCGCCGCCGGCACCCGTGCGGTGTCGCTGGATCTGCCACCCGGCAAATATTCCTACGAACTGGGCGTGCCCAGCCATCCGGCCACCACGCACGTCCTTCACCTTGCCGCTGGCGATACCTGGGAGCTCACGATCGGGCGTGACGGCGAGGCATGGTCACCGCTCCTGCTGTATTGATCCCTGCACCATCCTGATCGGGAGCGCCTCGGAACCAGCTCTCGTCCCCCCCGCAAAATCCACGTCTTTCGGGCTCCGAAAACGCCCCTCGAATCGGGCTTTTCGCGAGCCCCCAAATCGGCCTTCGCGCGCCTTGAAAACCGGCCCAAAAATCCTATCTCATCAAAGGGTTGCCACAGGATACTTTGCGCTAGGCGCAATTGGTCTTTCATGGCACAAATAGCCTGCAAATCAGCGCCTTTTGCGCGGCTGATTCGGGCGACATCTCGAAGGCCTCTCATGACAGAACCTGCTCGGCAGACGCCTGCCGAAAACGAGCTCTCAAATCCAAGCGATTACGGGGCGGAATCGATCCGCGTGCTCAAGGGGCTCGATGCCGTCCGCAAGCGCCCCGGCATGTATATCGGCGACACCGATGACGGCTCGGGCCTGCACCACATGGTGTACGAGGTCGTCGATAACGCGATCGACGAAGCGTTGGCGGGCCACGCCTCGCGCGTCGACGTCGTGCTCAATGCCGACAATTCCGTCACCGTGCGCGACGACGGCCGCGGCATTCCCGTAGACATCCACAAGGGCGAAGGCATCTCCGCGGCCGAGGTCATCATGACCCAGCTGCACGCCGGCGGAAAATTCGACCAGAACTCCTACAAGGTCTCCGGCGGCCTGCATGGCGTCGGCGTCTCCGTCGTCAACGCGCTGTCGAGCAAGCTCGGCTTGCGCATCTGGCGCGACAACAAGGAGCACTACATCGAGTTCGCCCATGGCGACGCGGTGGCACCGCTGGCCGTCGTCGGCGATGCGCCCGGCAAGCGCGGCACCGAGGTGACGTTCCAGGCCTCCCCCAACACCTTCAAGAACATCGAGTATGATTTCGCCACGCTCGAGCACCGGTTGCGCGAGCTCGCCTTCCTCAATTCCGGCGTCAACATCGCACTTTCCGACATGCGTCATGCGGTCGAGAAGCGTGAGGAGATGCACTATTCCGGCGGCGTCGAGGAATTCGTCAAATATCTCGACCGCAACAAGAAGGCGATCGTGCCGGCACCGATCATGGTGCGCGCGGAGGCCAACGGCATCGGCGTCGAGGCCGCATTGTGGTGGAACGACAGCTACCATGAGAACGTGCTGTGCTTCACCAACAACATCCCGCAGCGTGACGGCGGCACCCATCTCGCCGGCTTCCGCGGCGCACTGACGCGCCAGGTCAACGGCTATGCTGAGGCCAATGCGAAGAAGGAAAAGATCGCGCTGACCGGCGACGACTGCCGTGAAGGCCTCACCGCCGTGCTGTCGGTGAAGGTGCCGGATCCGAAGTTTTCGTCGCAGACCAAGGATAAGCTGGTGTCCTCGGAAGTGCGTCCCGTGGTCGAGAACGTGCTCAACGAGGCGCTCCAGGCCTGGTTCGAGGAGCATCCGTCTGAAGCCAAGATGATCGTCGGCAAGGTGATCCAGGCCGCCGCCGCCCGCGAAGCCGCGCGAAAAGCGCGCGAGCTGACCCGCAAGAGCCCGCTCTCGGTCTCCTCGCTGCCCGGCAAGCTCGCCGACTGCCAGGAAAAGGATCCGGCGAAATCCGAGCTCTTCATCGTCGAGGGCGACTCGGCAGGCGGCAGCGCCAAGCAGGGCCGCAACCGCGAATTCCAGGCGGTGCTGCCGCTGCGCGGCAAGATCCTCAACGTGGAACGCGTGCGTCCCGACAAGATGCTGCACAGCGAGCAGATCGGCACGCTGATCACCGCGCTCGGCACCGGCATCAGCGACGAGTTCTCGATCGAGAAGCTGCGCTATCACAAGATCATCGTGATGACGGACGCCGACGTCGATGGCGCCCACATCCGCACCCTGCTGCTGACCTTCTTCTACCGGCAGATGCGCGACATCATCGACGGCGGTTACCTCTATATCGCCCAGCCGCCGCTCTATAAGGTTAGCCGCGGCAAATCCGAGCAATATCTGAAGGACGAGCGGGCGCTCGAAGATTATCTGATCGACACCGGCCTCGACGACTGCGTGTTCATTCCCGGCGTCGGCGGCGACCGCACCGGCCGCGACCTGCGTTCGCTGGTCGACGATGCCCGGACTGTCCGCAGCGTCCTCCGCAATTTGCACAGCCGCTACAATCGCAAGGTGATCGAGCAGGCCGCGATTACCGGCGTGCTGAACAAGGCGATCTACGGCGATCCCGAGAAGGCTGCCGCAGCCGCGCAATACATCGCCGGCCGCCTGGACAATCAGTCCGAGGAGGTCGAGCGCGGCTGGCTCGGCCAGTACGTCGAAGGTCAGGGTTTCCAGTTCGAGCGCACGGTGCGCGGCGTCAGGGAAGCCGCCGTCATCGACGACGCCTTCCTGGGCTCGGTCGAAGCCCGCAAGCTCGACGAATACACCGTGAAGCTCCAGGACGTTTATGCCCGCCCCGGCAAGCTCCGGCGCAAGGACGTCGAGCACATGGTCTACGGCCCGGTCGACCTGTTCGAGGCGGTCACCGACGCCGGCCGCAAGGGCGTCACGCTGCAGCGCTACAAAGGGCTGGGCGAGATGAACCCGGAGCAGCTCTGGGAAACAACGCTGGATATCAATGCGCGCTCGCTGCTGCAGGTGAAGGTCAAGGAGGTCGACGAGGCCGACGACATCTTCACCAAGCTGATGGGCGACGTGGTCGAACCGCGCCGCGATTTCATCCAGGAACATTCGCTGAGCGCGACGATCGATATCTAGGACCGGTTGCGCGCCTGGGAAGCCTGCCGCTCACGACTGCAACAGAACATGGTCCACAGTGTCCGTGCGCCCGATCTTCGAAACGCCGGCCTTGGCGGGCTCTTCGGGATGAGATCTCGTTTTGCGGCGACATGTTGGACAGTCTCGGCTGCCGTGCCGGAGTTGAACGGCCCATCAGCACCCTATTTCAGCCTGAGGGGTACCGATATCGGCGGGTTCGCAAACGTCGTTGAAAGACTGCGCAGGAGCTCCGTGGCATCGTTCCGCTCAAGTCCCGCTCGCGAGCAAACATAGGCGTTGAGGGCCGGTAATGGCGGCAAATAATACTCTTTCGCCTCTACCAGATCGCCAGGCGCGATCGATAAAGGAACGGCTCCCAGCCCTATCCCGGCTCTCACTGCCGTCATGCGCGCCTGATAATCCGGACTATAAAATACAATCCGATACGAGAGTCCTGCCTTTACGAGCGGACGGATCATGTAGTCGTCTTCAGGGAGGGTCACCAACGGGATTGGGTCGCCCGGTCTGATGACAAAGCCATTTGCACGAATCCAGACCAGCGGCACGCTGAACTGGTGGACAATCGTGTCCCTGAATTCGTGGTCCGAGTCCGGCGCAAAAACGCAGGCGATGTCAATGTAACCTTCCAAAAGGCCTTTCCTGATCGCGCTCGAATGATCAGCATGGACGAATATATTGGATAGAGCATCCGGAGGCCTGTCGTGCATGAAGCGTTCAACGAACGCGGTGCTAAGGCCGAGCCGCAGCGCAGTCGGCCCACCTTCCTTGCCCCCGAGTTGCAGCACCTGGTCGTTGGCATCCAGAATCTTACGAGCTTGAATCAAGACCAGCTTGCCCAGCTCCGTCGGCGTTGCGCCACTCGAGCTCTTCTGGAAAACTGCACCTCCGATCAGATTCTGCAAACGCTTTACCTGAGAGCTGACAGCCGGTTGCGAGAGCCCAAGACGCTCGCCAGCCTTGCTCAGGCTGCCAAGCTCTGTGATTGCGACAACCGTGCGCATAATCTCAATCGGGATAATGGTACCGTTCTTGCTTGACATTCTCCCCACCAGCGTGCGCTTGATCATCGCCAAGGGACTGATCGACTAAACCGCGGTCCTGGTTGATTACGATCAAGGGAAAATCTTTTTCGCGGACAAAGCGCCGGCGTCGGACACGACAGCGCATAGCTCGTCCAATCCGTCATTATCCCATGCTGCGACACATGCGCCGACGCGCAAAATGCATATCAAAGCAGCCGTCGGTAACCGCTTTGAGCTTTATGAGCTCGCGCGTCAGGAGCGCAACCGAGCCAAACGCGATCTGCCCAATGGTTGAATACGTTGCAAACGTCGGTTTAGAAACATCGCAAGCTTCCTTGCGCGCTCTATCCTAAGTTTCAATCTTGAGCTTGGCAAGTTCCCGCCGATCCAATTCGAGACTGCTACCCTGTCGTACCCCCATTCAAACAGTGTCTCCCGTGCAGCGCTGACGTTTGGCTTTGCTCGAACTCCCGTCGGCTGATCTTACCTGGTTCACTCACACAAATTGCCGCCGGACTGCGAACCCTCACGCCAGTTCCGCCGCAGCGCGCTGCATGCTCGAGGCAATGTCGTCGGTGGCCGCGCTCTGTTCCTCGACCACCGCGGTGGTATTCGCGACATACTCACTGACGTGTCCGATGGCGGATCGGATCGCTGTCATCGCGGTCGCGACGTCACCGGAGACGACATTGAGAGATTCGATTGAGCTTCCGCTAGAATTCGGCGCACCTATGCGCCTGATCCGGTTCAGCAGGTTACGCACAGTCCCGCGGCTCACGTCTAATTGACGAGCACTGCGCCGTCACAGCGGACGCCCGTGACCCAGACGTCGGCCTGGCCGACTCGCACACCAAGCGTTGACAGGGTCGAGGCGATGAGCTGATCGATCGACGTAGTCGCCCCCGACAGGATCCCGGCCACCGTCGACGTCAAACCCGGGATCGGAAGGCCTGCGCCATTGATGCTGAGCGACAGGTCGCCCAACAGGCTCGACGTCAAGGACGACGCAAAGTTCTGGGTCGAGACCGTCTTCGCCAGCTGAGACTGGATGTCGACATAAGTGAAGGTCACCGGCGTCGCCGACGTATTCCCCATCGCCGCGTGCGCACGGCCGGATACGTTCAGCCCGCCTACGCCAACCAGCACGGCTGGCGGAGGATTGGGCTTGCTGGTGACGTTCGTCATGTCAGCCATGGAAACATTGCCGATCCAGGCATCGACAATGCCCGGCGTCACGCCGAGCCTGACCGTCGAATTGCTGACGTCCGGATGGCTGCAGGAGATGGCATCGAGCGTTGCCGTTCCCTGGGCGATCTCGATGTAAATCGGAAGATTGAGAGCGGGGACGAGACCACTTCCTCCGAGCTGGACCGTGAGCAGGATTCTGGTTTGAGCAGTATGCACGCTCGCGCCCTGTGTCCCAAGCGTGACCCATCCCGATCCGACCGGTCTCTCCCCGATCGTCACAACCAGGCTTGCGTTCAAGACGCCGGGAAGCCCGAGATTGACTGACGTTGCGATTTGATGAGTACCGTTGGCCACTTCGGCAATCGCCGAGACGAGACTGTAGACCGAGAGGCTGACGCCGACTTTGGGTTTCTGGCCCACCGTGAGGCCGTTATATGGCCCCAGGTCAATCAGTGAGGCGAGGCTGAGCTTGTTCGAGAGACTCGATACCGCTTGCGAAATAGTCGACAGGGCAATTGTCGCCGAGCTTGCGCCGTTGGCGGCCTGTTGTGCAGCAAGCGCCGCTGCGATGGCATCGGACATCTTGACGTTGCCCGTCAAAAGGCTGTCGTAGGTCACTCCCGTCAGGTTCACGCGTGTCGCAAGGGCCGTCAGGAAATCGAAGGCATCGATCTTGGCATTGATCAGCGACTGATAATCCATCGCAGATAGTGAGAGGCTGGTGCCGAGCATGCCGCCAAGAATGGCGTTCAAGAGACCGCCATTGATCGATGCCAGCCGTGAGCCGATCGCGAATGACGCGAGAGCGGTGCTGGACGCCGTCGCCGTCGTATTGATCGTGAAGTTGCTGCTGCCGGTAAAGTAGCGCGCGAAGTAAAGCGGCGTCTGAGTATTCAGGGTGACCCGCGCAGCGTTCGCCACGCCGGTCGCTGGCGTTACAAAGCGGGCCTGTGGCGTCACCGCCGAATTCGGCGTGTAGGTGCCGAGGTTCACCGCGACAAGCGAATTGGCGGGAAAATTGTTCTTCACGACGGTTGCGGCCGCCGCATTATAGGCATTGGTGAGATTGCTCGCTGCGACGACCGCGGCAAGATCGGCCGCGCTCTGCGCCTTTCGCCTGTCGGCGAAGATCGCGCCGACGTCGACGGCAAGGGCGGTGCAGCCGATGACCAGCGTCATCAAACCCGCACCCATGATCGTGAAGTTGCCCGAAATGTCGGCACGAAAGCGATCAATGAGCGATTTGTGCCGCATCTCAAAAGCCTCCGTATGGGATCACTGCCGACCGGGTGATCGGAAATGGCAGGCGTGGCGTGAATGGAAGCGCAAATATGAAGTCGGAAGACGCGTCGTACTGCACCGTTACGATGTAGATATTTGCGTCCGCGCCCGATGGCGCTGCAGTCACGCTGACCTTTGTTGCGTCCAGCAGAGGATAACTTCCAAGGTTCGTCGTGACGTAGGAAGTGGCGAGGCTGTTGCGCTCGCTGTCATTCAAGCCGGCGATCGATGTTCGTGCCGCCTCGGCTGCGAGTTGCTGAACACCGTGGACCATCGTGAGATAGGATCCGAATACCACGATACCGAAGATGATCGTCAGGAACACCGGAAGCAGCATTGCGAATTCGACCGCCGATGCACCACTCTCATTTCGCATGAAACGCATTAGAGGAGCCCCTGCTGTACGAACTTCTCCATAGTTTGCCCGATGCCTGTCTTACAAAGCGTATAGGTGACGCAAGCTTAGGTTGAGGGGTTCATAAATGTTGATGGTGCCATAAGATTCAGCTCGTGACCGGCCCCTGACCCGATCGCGGTCACCTATGCCGGGCAAGGCTCATCGTTCTAATTTGCCCTCTCGGGGCGCCATCGGATCCGATCCGTTCTCCTGCTGGGCGCAACATCCGGTCGATTTCCGCAACAAATGAGCCGCAGACGGCGGGGCACAAAATTGATATTGGCGGCAATTCCCTATAGTTTCCGACATGATAGCGGCCCAGCCCAACTGAAACAGGAAGCGAGAACCCAAGTGGCGCCCATCCAATATATCGTCGAGGGCGGTCACCGGCTCTCGGGCTCGATCGAGCCGGCCGGCAACAAGAATTCGGCGCTGCCGATCATCGCGGCCGCACTGCTCACCGAGCATCCGGTGACGCTGG
This sequence comes from Bradyrhizobium sp. S3.12.5, assembly GCF_040548225.1. Taxonomy (NCBI): domain Bacteria; kingdom Pseudomonadati; phylum Pseudomonadota; class Alphaproteobacteria; order Hyphomicrobiales; family Nitrobacteraceae; genus Bradyrhizobium; species Bradyrhizobium sp. S3.12.5. The sequence continues at coordinate 145,309 of NZ_JBEPRF010000019.1, read as the reverse complement.
AGAACGTGCCGCGGATCCGCGACACCGAGACCCTGGTCGAGCTGGTCCGCTCGGTCGGCGCGGCCGCAGAATGGACCGCCCGCAACACGCTTCACATCCACGCCAAGAGCATCCGCGCCGCCGATCTCGATCCCGAGCTCTGCGTCCGCATCCGCGCCTCGATCCTGCTCGCAGGCCCCCTGCTCGCCCGCTGTGGCGAGGTGATGCTGCCGCCGCCCGGCGGCGACATCATCGGCCGGCGCCGGCTCGACACCCATATGCTCGCGTTGGAGCAACTCGGTGCCAAGGTCACCGCGACCGACCGGCTGGAATTCCGCGCGCCAAAGCTCACCGGCGCCGACGTATTCCTGGACGAGCCGAGCGTCACCGCGACCGAGAATGCGCTGGTTGCCGCAGTCGCGGCTGACGGCGTCACCCATTTGCGCAACGCCGCCTCCGAGCCGCATGTGCAGGACCTCGCCAACTTCCTGGTCGCGCTGGGAGCGAAGATCGAGGGCATCGGCACCAACACCATGATCGTTCATGGCCCGGCGACGCTGGGGGAAGCGACCTACAGGATCCAGCCCGACCATATCGAGGTCGGCTCGCTGATCGGTCTCGCCGCCGTGACGCGCTCGCCCCTGCGAATTGTCCGTGCCGGCGTCGAGCATCTGCGCTCGATCCGCATGGGTTTCGAGCGGCTCGGCATCGTCTGCCGCATCGAGGGCGACGACCTCATCGTGCCGTCGAACCAGACGCTGAAGATCCAGGACGATTTCGGCGGCCACGTGCCGAAGCTGGAGGACCAGCCCTGGCCGGCCTTTCCGGCCGATCTGATGTCGATCGCGATTGTCACCGCCACGCAGTGCGAAGGCGTGATCCTGATGTTCGAGAAGATGTTCGAGTCGCGGATGTTCTTCGTCGACAAGCTGATCGGGATGGGCGCGCGTATCGTGCTATGCGATCCGCATCGCGCCATCATCGCAGGGCCGAGCCGGCTGCACGGCGCGACGCTGAGCTCGCCCGACATCCGCGCCGGCATGGCGATGCTGCTCGCCGCGGTCTGCGCCGAGGGCACCTCCACCATCAACAACGCCGACCAGATCGAGCGCGGCTATGAGCGCATCGACGAACGGCTGAACGCGCTGGGCGCGAAGATCCGGCGCGTGCCGGAACGGAAGGGGTGACTGTTCTTTCTTCCCTTCTCCCCTTGTGGGAGAAGGTGGCGCAAAGCGCCGGATGAGGGGTTGCCTCCGCTCGCTCAAACTCGAAGCTGGACTCGCGGAGACAACCCCTCACCCGTCTCGCCGCTCTGCGGCGAGCCACCCTCTCCCACAAGGGGAGAGGGTAAGAAAGCCGAGCCATGTTTTTGTCGCCCTGCGATGCTACTGGATAGCCATGCTCGACACCGTCCAACCTCATTCGCAGCCGCAAGCCGGCGCGCAAAGCCATCTCGCGGCGGAGTTCGTCGAGACGTTGCGGCTGGCCGTGCCGATGATGCTGACGCAGCTCGGGCAGATCGCGATGATCACCAGCGATCTCGCGCTGATCGGGAGGCTCGGCGAGGATGCAGTCGCCGCTGCGGCACTTGCGCACACCGTCTATTTCGTCAGCTTCACCTTCGGGCTGGGATTGATGGCCGCGGTATCGCCGCTGGCCGCGCAGGCGTTCGGCGCCGGCGACGTCAGGCGCATCCGCCTGTCCTTGCGCGTCGGCCTCTGGGTCGCGCTGCTGATCTCGCTGCCGATGATGGCGTCGCCGCTCTATGGCGAGCGCATCCTGATTGCGCTCGGACAGGCGCCGCATTCGGCCGGCCTCGCCCAGCGCTATCTGAATGGCCTTGCCTGGGGCATCGCGCCGGCACTCGGCTTCATCGCGCTGCGCAGCATGATGAGCGCGGTGAACCGGCCGCAGGCGCCGCTGTGGATCACGCTCGCGGCGATCCCCGCGAATTTCGTGCTGGTCTACTGCCTGATCCATGGCCTGTTCGGCCTGCCCGAGCTCGGCCTGTTCGGCGCCGGACTGGCGACGACGCTCATCAATCTCGGCACCTTCATTGCGGCGCTCGCCATCGCGGCGTGGCGCAAGCCGTTCGCCAACTATCATCCGCTGGCCCATCTGTGGCGGATCGATTGGCCCTTGATGCGTCAGCTGATCGTGATCGGCGCGCCGATCTCGTTCTCCCTCCTGCTGGAATACGGCCTGTTCTCTTCGGCCGCGCTCTTGATGGGGCTGATCTCGACCGCCGCGCTTGCCGCGCACCAGATCGCGCTCCAGGTCACGGCCGTGCTGTTCATGGTCCCGCTCGGCATCGGCATGGCCGCGACGGTGCGGGTCGGTCATGCCTATGGCCGTAACGAGCCGGCCGGCGTCCGACGCGCGGGCCTCGTCGCAGCCGTGCTCGGGATCGCGTTCGTCGCAGGCCTGACGGTTGCCATCATCCTTGGCCGCTACGAGCTGGGGCGGCTGTTCCTCGGCAGCAGCGAGGCCAGCGCCCCGACCGTCGAGCTGACCGCAACACTTTTGCTGGTCGGCGCAACCTTCTTCATTGCCGATGCGCTGCAGACCATCATGGGTGGTGCGCTGCGCGGCATCAACGACACAAGGATGACATTGGTGTTCGCGGCGATCGGCTATTGGTGCGTCGGCTTCCCCATTGCCTGGGCGCTGGCCTTCCACGCCGGCCTCGGCGCGGTCGGCGTCTGGATCGGACTGTCGATCGGATCGTTCGTCTATGCCGGCCTCTTGATCTTGCGATTCCACATGCTGACGCGCAAGATCGCGGGATGACAAGTCCCGTTCACGAAGTCACCCCCAATGTCGACGCCGGCACGGTGCTCTCAGGCGCGCAGTTCATCGACGCGATGACGCTTTCCGTCTAGCTGTTCTGCTCCATGGCGCCCTTCAGCTGTCTCGACATAGGCGCTTGTCACGTTCGCACCGGTTGCCCGATCCCCAGCAAGTTACCTTCGCTATCGCGGAACCAGACGCCCCGTTCCCCAACCCCCTTGCTTGGATAATTCCCGGCAATCTCCGCAATTCCATTGACGGTCTTCAAGCCGGGCAGGTCATACTCCTCGAACTCGACTCCCCGCGCGCGAAGCTCGCGCACCGTTGCCTCGATATCCTCGACCTCCCATCCCATCTGCGTGTGCGTGCCGGATTGTGTTCCGGCCGAGACGAACAGCGCAAACTCGCTCCCCCCGCAGACATAGCGAAGCCCGCACGCACGCTCTTCAACCGGCTCGAGCCCGAGTTTCTCGGAGTAGAACGCCCGCGCGCGGTTCAGGTCCTTGGCCGGAAGCCGGGTTGCCACCTTCGCGTTTCCTAACATGCTCTCTCCTTCCTTCATTACGCATTGCTCACGCTCTATTCCGCGACGCGCGCGGGCTTGTCACCCGCGGCCTCCGACCATTCGCCGATGACGCGGTCGAGATCGCAGAGGTTCTGGTGCATCTGCTCCAGCGAGAAGCCGAGCGCGAAGAAGCGCTCCGCGGTGTCGCCGGCATGGCCGCGGATCAGCCCGTCCTGGCGCACGGCCGCGACGGCCTCCGAATAGTGCTGAAGCGCGACGTGCACGGGATGGATCGGCGGCGCGCCGCCGCCCTCGCGCAGGGCTTCGGCCGCGGATTTGAGGAAGCGCAGGAACGCCGCACTGACTTCCGCCAGCGGGCCGGCGAGCCTGACCTGCACCTCGACCGGAAGCGGCACCACCGTGGCGCGGCCGATCATCACGACGTCGTGGCGCAGTCGCAGAATCGTTCGCAGCAGCGGGCCGGTGTCGGGACCGCTCGACAGCCGCGCCGAACGCTCGCGCTCGGCCTCCGCGCCGATCGCATTCATGCCCACCATGGCGGTGCCGATGCCATCCTGGATCCGATGCAGCGCATCGTTGTCGCGGCCGCGGGTGAGGCCCGCGAGCAGCTCCGTAAAAGCCTCAGCGATCAGCTCGAGCAGTTTTGCCGCGCTGGCGCGGATCTGCCGCACCGCGCGCGACGGCAACACCAGGAACGAGACCAGCAGCCCGGTGATGGCGCCGACCGAAACCTCGCTGACGCGATCGATCGCCGACGCCAGCGGATCGGCGTGGTGCATGGTCGGGACCAGCAGCACGATCACAGCGGTCACGGTGGCGGTGCTCAGGGTCGGATAGATCGACGCGATGAAGGCCAGCGGCGCGACCGCCAGCACCAGCAGCCCCAGCAGGCCGGCTTCGCTGGAATAGGGGATCGTGATCGCGATGGCGCCGCCATAGATGGCGCCCCCGATCGTGCCGAGCATGTAGTCGCGCGTCGCCTTCAGCGAACGGCCGACGCTCATCTGGGTCACGATCAGCGAGGTCAGCACCGCCCAGAGTGGCAGCAACAGATGCAGCGCGGTCGCGATCGCATAGGCGGCCGTCGCCGCCACCGTGACCCGGAGCGCCAGCCCCAATTGCGTCCGCCGCGACCGGATGCGGTCGAACAGCTCCTTTGCGCCTGCCATCGTCGAATGTCCCGATCCTCGTGACCAGCCGGAAGCATGGCTGATGCCCGCGGCCCCGAGGCCGCTTGAAAGGCAAAATCAGCCCGCCTAATTTGCCGGCCAAAACGAGGAAACACGATGGCTCACGAAACCGCAACGCTCGCCGCCTATGTCGCCAAGCTGAAATTCGCGGATATTCCGGCGGAGGTGCTGGATCGCGCCAAGGTGCTGACGCTGGATTTCCTCGGCAGTGCCATCCGGGCGCGGAGCGAGGCGGAATCGACCCCATCGATCTTGAAGATGCTGGAAGCGCTCGCGCTCGACACCAAGGGCTCTTCCACCGTGTTCGGCGACAGCAAGACCTGGACACCGGCGGTGGCGGCGCTGCTCAACGGCGCGCTCGGCCATTCCCTCGATTTCGACGACACCCATGCGGACTCCTCACTGCATCCGAGCGCGCCGGTGGTTCCGGCCGCGTTTGCCGTCGGCGAGATGGTCGGCGCCTCCGGGCGCGACGTGCTGACGGCGATCGTGGCGGGCTACGAGGTCTGCTGCCGTCTCGGTAACGCGCTCGACCCGACCTCACATTATGCGCGCGGCTTTCATCCGACCGCGACCGCCGGCACCTATGGCGCGGCCGCTGCGGCTGGCAAGCTGTTCGGACTCTCCGAGACGCAGATCATCGCCGCCTTCGGCGTCGCCGGCAGCCAGGCGGCGGGCTCGCTGCAATTCCTGATGAATGGCGCCTGGAACAAGCGCTACCAGGTCGGCGCCGCCGCGATGAACGGCGTGATCGCCGCGACGCTGGCGCGCAACGATTTCGTCGGCGCGACGGAATCGATCGAAGGCAAGCACGGCCTGCTCGCCGGCTACACCGACGACGCGCATCCCGACAAGGCGGTGGCCGGGCTCGGCAAGACCTACGAGACCATGAAGATCGGCGTGAAACCGTATCCGAGCTGCCGCTACACCCATGCCGCGATCGACGCGCTGATCGCGATGCGGCGCGAGCACAACCTGACGCCCGACCAGGTCAAGCGCGTCGAGATCGGCTTGCACCGCAACGGCATCACCCTGACCGGCGATGCCGCGACCAAGCGGCACCCCACCTCGATCGTCGGCGGCCAGTTCTCGATGTTCTTCACCGGCGCGCTCGCGCTCGACCAGGGCTCGTTCGGCTGGGACGATTACAGCCGTCTCGGCGACGCCGCGATCGACGCGCTCGCCGACAAGTTCGACGTGGTGCAGGACGACCGGCTCGAGGTCGGCCGCACCCATCCCTTTGGCGCCCGCGTCAGCATCACCACCGATGACGGCGTGCACGAGCGCCTTTACGCCGATCCTTCCGGAGAGCCGGCATCGTTCCCGGATGCGCAGGCGATGCAGCAAAAATTCCTGACGCTGGCGCGGCCCGTGCTGAATGCGCGGGCCGACAAATTCGCTGACGCCATCATGACGCTGGAGCGGTTCGATCGCGTGGCGAAGGCGACGGAATTGGGGCGGCAGTAGCCGCCTAGTTCGCCCCCGCCAGCTTCCCCTTCTCGCGGGTTGTCGCCACCACGTCCCGCACCAGATCGAACACGCCATCGGCTTCTGGCGGCGCGTTCGGCGAACGGCCGAGGCGCACGATCACCAGCCGCTCCGACGGGATCACGATCGTGTACTGCCCGATCGTGCCCTTGGCGAAGAAGGCATCGCGCGGCCAGCCATGCTTGATTCGAAACTTTGCGCCAAAGCTGTCGCCCTGATTGGTCCAGAAGCCGGCGCCGATGCCGACCCACGCGTTTGGCGTGGCAGTCGCGGAATAGTTCACCCAGCCCTCGGGGAGGATGCGCTTGCCGCCAGCGACGCCGTCGTTGAGATAGAGCTGGCCGAAGCGCGCCCAGTCGCGCGCGGATGCCAGCATCTCACCGGAGCCCTCGATCGTGCCGGCACCGTCGAGCTGAAGCGTGACGTTGTTCATGCCGAGCGGGGCAAACAATTCGCGGCGCGCGAAGGCAAGCGCATCCGCGGGCTTGCCGCCGGCGGCGTTGCGGATCAGATGCGCGAGAATGATGGTGTTGCCGTCATGATAATTCCACACTGTGCCCGGCGCGGTCGCGAGCGGCGCGCGCTCGGCAAAGCTGGCCATATCGTCTTCGGCGTATTTCATAGCATTAACCGGCTCGAGCGCGGAGCCGAGCCAGGCCTCCAACGAGCTTCCGAGCGCAATGCCTGCGGTGTGACGCAGCAATTGATCGACGGTGATGGCATGACGCGGATCGTCCGGATTTTGCCAGGCGGTGATCGGCGCGGGCCCGTCGAGCTTCAACTTGCCCTGGCGCACGAGAATGCCTGTCAGCGCCGACATCACCGACTTCGTCATGGAGAAGCCGAGCAGCTGCGTCTCCGGCCCGACACCGTCAGCATAGCGCTCGGCAACGACGCGCCCGGCCTTCATGACGACGATCGCGCGGGTGCGGCGATAAGGCGGTTGTGCGGGCTCGGCGAAAGCGCGGTCGAGCGCGGCGGATAGCCCCTGGCTTTGCGGCGGCACCAGTCCCGGGCCGGCGATCTCGGGGAGCAACGCCGGCTGCTTGTCGTCAGGCGGCACCGCGACGTCGACGAGCCCCTGGTCGTGCTCGAGCGTGCAGCCGAGCCCCTCGCGATAGACGGCGTGGCTGCGGCCGATGCCGAACAGGCTCACGGTGACATCCTTGCGGGCGCGATCGACCCGAACATCCATCGCCCAGGTCAGGAGACCCGCACCCGGCATCGCATCGGTGGTCTCGGCGAGGTCGCGCATGGGATCGAGGCCGGAGACGAACGTCTCCGAGCAGAGCGTGTCGGCGATGAAGCCGGTGGCAACCTTCGGCACGTCGCGGGCCCGCGCCGCGCCGAGGGCGAGGCCGGCAAAGGCGATGGCGGTGGCGGTGGCGGTGGTAGCGAGGATGATCTTGCGGCAGCGGGTCACGGGCTTTCTCCTGCTTCGGGGCGAATGGCGGAGAAGGAGCCGGATGCGGGCGAAGCGTGCTCGCCGGATTTGAAATACGACCTCGTCGAAACTGACCGGCGCTAGCCGAACTTGAAATTCTAATATGATTCCAACGAGATAATAATCTAGACCGCATCAACCTTGAGCCGCCGATACTCCGTCGGCGTCACGCCCGTGACCGCCTTGAAGGCGCGATTGAAGGGGCCGAGCGACTGGAAGCCGGCGTCCATCGCGATGGTGATGACGGGAACCTCAGCCTGGGTGGGATCGGCGAGCGCGGCCTTGGCCTCCTCGATCCGGTGATTGTTCAGAAACACATTGAAGTTGCGATAGCCGAGCCGCTGGTTGATCAGCCGGCGCAGCCGGTATTCCGGAATTTTCAACCGGCCCGCCAGCGCGCCGATGGTGATGTTCTCCTGACGATAGACCCGCTCGTCCGCCATCAGCCGCATCAGGGCGTCGATGAGCTTTTGATCGGCGGCGTCATCGGCCGCAGGCTGACTGAAAACAATCGGCGGTGCGGGCTCCGTCGCGGCCGGAAACAGATCCGCCCCGTCAACCCGCATCATGGCATAGACGATCGCCGCGACGGTGCAGGCGAGCACCCCGGCATTGATGGTTTCGGCGACATCGCCGACGTGGTGCCCGGCGACGGCGATCTGGAGCACCGCGTTCAGCCCGCCATAGAGCGCGGTTGCGCAGACGATGAAGACTCGAGCGCTGCGGCGGCGCTCGACCAGGTCGGCCGGCCAGGAGGCGATCGTCTGCCCGATCGCAAGCGCAATGAATCCGAGCACGATCAGATTGACCACCGTCACCGAGAACCGCACATGGCCACTGGGTGCAATCCAGACGCAGCCCGCGAAGCTGAAGGCCGTCACAAGCGCCCAGACCGATCCGTGCCACCAGCGGAGGCGAAACTCGTCGTCGAACAGGGAGCGTGTGAACAGCCAGAACACCACCATGGTGCCGGTCGACAATGCGATCAACGGTGCATGCCAGAGCGGGATCCGCGACGTGACATCCAACGAATAGCTCACAGCATGCGCGGCCGCGCCCAGCGCGAAGGCCGCGCCGAGGCGGGCGGCCAGCACATTGCGGAAGTCGGCGAGCAATGACGCCGCTAGCACCAGCAGCAACGCAACGCTGGCGGCGCGAAAGGCGAGATCGATTGCGGCAAGTGTCATCGGGCGATGCGATCGGGCGCGGTTGAAACCAGCCAAACATCGTTCGTTGCGCCAGCTTTTTCAAGGACCATCCTCATCTACAGATGTCATCGCCCGCGAAGGCGGGCGAACCAGTACTCCGAGGCGCGGGGAATGACAGCGAGTTTGTGGAACAGCCTTTGTCGCGACGGCGATGCGAAATTCTGCTACCATCGCGTCCAAGAAAGTCAAAAGGAGTCCACCATGAGCTGGCAACCCTCCAACGACCCCGTGCTCGGCGATCCCATGTCCTGCGACGCGCTCGATCTCGTCATCGTGCCGCGCACCCGCGATCTCGGCGACGGATTCGCGGTCCGGCGCGCGTTGCCGCATGGCAAGCGGCAGATGGTCGGGCCGTTCATCTTCTTCGATCATTTCGGTCCGGTGCAGTTCGTCTCCGGCAAGGGCATGGACGTGCGGCCGCATCCGCATATCGGGCTTGCCACCGTCACCTATCTGTTCGACGGCGCGATCATGCATCGCGACAGCGAGGGCAACGTGCAAGAGATCGCGCCGGGTGCGATGAATTTGATGACGGCCGGCCGCGGCATCGCGCATTCCGAGCGCACGCCGGATGCGCAGCGCGCCTCGGGTCAGCAGATGCTCGGCCTGCAAAGCTGGATCGCGCTGCCGGCCGGCTCCGAAGAGATCGATCCCACGTTTCAGCATTATGCGGCCGGCGAGCTGCCGATGATCTCCGAGCGCGATTTTACCGCGCGGGTGATCGCCGGATCCGCCTTCGGCATCGCCTCCCCGGTGAAAATGGTCTCGCCCTGGTTCTACACCGAGGTCACGGCTGTTGCGGGTGCCAGTGTGCCGCTCGATCCCGACCACGAGGAGCGCGCGATCTACGTGGTTGACGGCGAGGTCGAGATCGCGAACGAGCGCTACGAAGGGCCACGGCTGCTGATTTTCCGCCCCGGCGACCGCATCACCGTGAAGGCGCTCAGGGCCACGCGGATGATGTTTCTCGGCGGCGATGCATTGGAGGGCCCGCGCCACATCTGGTGGAATTTCGTCTCCTCCAGCAAGGAGCGGATCGAGCAGGCCAAGCAGGACTGGAAAACCGGCCGCTTCACCGCGGTTCCGCAGGAACATGAGTTCATTCCGCTGCCGGAATAGGCTAATCCGGTGTCCGGCCGTGCCATCAGGCGCGGCCGGATGTCCTGCCTTAAAGCCTTCCGTCCGAAAGCGCTGCCGATGACCACGATGCTCTCCAGCGACCTGCCCCTGACCAAGATCGGGCGTGGCAAGGTGCGCGATATTTATGCCGTCGATGACGACCGCCTGCTGCTGCTGACCACCGACCGCATCAGCGCCTTCGACGTCGTGATGGGCGAGACCATCCCGATGAAGGGCGCGGTGCTGACCCAGATCAGCGCGTTCTGGTTCAACAAGCTCGAAGGCGTGGTGCCGCATCACATGATCAGCGCCGACACCGACGAGATCATCGCAGCCGTGCCGGCGCTTAAAGCCCATCGCGCCGAGATTCTCGGCCGCGCCATGCTGTCCCGCCGCACCACCGTGTTCCCGATCGAATGCGTGATCCGCGGCTATCTCTCCGGCTCGGCCTGGAAGGAATATGCCGGCTCCGGCACGCTGGCGGGCGAAAAACTGAAGGCCGGCCTGGTCGAGAGCGAGAAGCTCGAGCCCTCGATCTTCAGCCCCGCAACCAAGGCCGAGACCGGCCATGACGAGAACATCACCATCGCCAAAATGCGTGAGGTCGTCGGCAACGAGGTCGCCTACACGCTCGAAAGCATGACCCGCGCGATCTACACCCTCGGCGAAGAGCTGGCGCGCGAGCAGGGCATTATCATCGCCGACACCAAGTTCGAGTTCGGCCGCGACAAGGACGGCCGCATCATCCTGATCGACGAAGTCATGACGCCGGACAGTTCGCGGTTCTGGGCCGTCGATGCCTACAAGCCCGGCCAGCCGCAAGCGAGCTTCGACAAGCAACCCTTGCGCGACTATCTCGACGTCGAGCGCCGCGCCGGCCGCTGGAACGGCGACGCGCCGCCGCCGCCGCTGCCCGCGAGCGTCGTGGATGCAACCAGCAAGCGGTATCTGGAAGCGTATCGGCGGGTGACGGGGCGAGAGCTGAAGATTTAGCTCCGTCATTGCGAGGAGCTCTTGCGACGAAGCAAATCCAGACTGCCGCCGCGAAGAGACTCTGGATTGCTTCGCTACGCCCGCAATGACGCGGAAGGGCTGCTGCGCCCCTCCAGCACCGTCAACCTAGCTCCATCACCGCCGTCATATGATTGCCTATTCACACGCCGTAGGCCGCATCCTCTCCGGATGCCCGAAAACTGTCGGCTATCTCATACTTGCAAGAATTCTGTTGCGCTAGGCTCGCAGTCGTCTACCTCTCCGGGCGGGTATTTTCATGAGCGAGTGTGACGGCGTGACAGATCCTGCAATTGGCTTCGATCCGGTCACCGGGGTCAGCCCGTCCGTCAAGCGTGCGCTGAATGATATGCTGGGCGGGGGTGCTGCGAGCATCCTCACCCTCACGTTCGGGCTGTCCTATGCGCTGCTGATCTTCGCCGGGCCGCTCTCGCCCTATCTGTCCTACGGCATCGCTGCGACCTTCATCAGCTCCGCGGTGCTTGCCGCCGTGATCGGGCTCGGCAGCTCCCTGCCCTTCGCAATTGCCGCCCCCGACAGCTCGACCGCGGCCGTAACAGGAATTCTGGCGGCCTCGCTGGTCGAGCACATCGAAGCGGCCAATCTGTCGACACCGCTGCTCTCGCCGGTCCTGATCACGCTCGGCCTGTCGTCCGTGCTAACCGGAATCGTGCTGTGCGGGTTGGGCCTGACGCGGATGGGCCGCGCCATCCGCTACGTGCCCTATCCCGTGGTCGGCGGCTTTCTCGGCGCCACCGGACTTCTCATCGCCCTCGGTGCGATCAGGGTCATCACCGGTTATCCGGTGCAGCTCACGACGCTGCCGCGCTTCGCCAACGGCACCACGCTGCTGGAAATCGGCGCCGCCTGCGCCATGGCGCTGGTGCTGTACCTGACCTGGCATCGCTCACGGACTCCGTTCGGGCTGCCGATCATCCTGGTCGGCGGTGTGCTCACGGCGCATCTGGCGTTCTGGATCTCGGGTGTCTCGCTCGACCAGGCACGGAGCATGGGCTGGACCTTTCAGCCGCCGCCGCAGGCTGCGTTCATGCTGCCCTGGCACGCCGACGATCTCGCTCGCTATCCCTGGTTTGCCGTGCCGGACCTGCTCGGCAATCTCGTCGCAGTCATCTTCGTCACCGCGTCGAGCACGCTGTTCAACACCACCGGCATCGAGGTCGCCGTGCACCGCGAGGCCAATCTCGAGCGCGAGCTGAACGTCACGGGCGCGGCCAACATCCTTAGCGGCGTGCTCGGCGGCTATACCGGCTGCAGCTCGATCAGCCGCTCGATCCTCAATTTATCCAGCGGGGGCCGCGGCCGGCTCTCCGGCCTCACCGCCTCGGCGCTGTCGCTGCTGATGCTCGCGATCGCGCCAGAGCTGCTCGGCTTCATTCCGAAATTCGTGCTCGGCGGCCTGCTGCTCTATCTCGGCGCCGACCAGCTGCACAAATGGATCATCGAGTCGCGCAAGCGGCTTTCGAAGCTCGAATATCTGTCGCTGGTCGCCATTATCGTCATCATCGTGGCCTGGGGTTTCGTGCCGGGCATCCTGATCGGCGTCATCATCGGCTGCGCGACCTTCGCCTTCAGCGCGGCGAGGGTCGAATCGATCAAGTACAGTTTTGACGGCTCCGAATATCGCTCCTCGCTCGACCGCTCGCGCGACGACCAGGAGGTGCTGCTGGCCCATGGCGGCAAGATCCAGGGGCTCAACCTCCAGAGCTATCTGTTCTTCGGCTCCGCCAACCGGCTCTACCAGCACGTCAAGCAATTGCTCCAGCAGCGCCCGGAGTGCCGCTATCTGCTGTTCGACTTCAAGCTCGTCACCGGCGTCGACTCCTCCGCAGCCTACAGTTTTGCCCAGATCAAGCGCAGCGCAGGCGATCTCGGCGTCGAGCTGATCCTGGTGCATCTGTCGGCGGCGGCCGAGAAGGTGCTGCGCGCCAGCGACTTCGTCGGCGAAGGCGTCACCATCATCGGCGAGCTCGATCACGCGCTCGAATGGTGCGAGAACGAGCTGATCTCGCAGCACCAGGGCCTGGCGCAGGAAGAGGCGAGCCTGCGCGACTGGTTCGCCCGCATTCTCAACAGCGAGGACGACGCCGATGAGCTGATCCGCCGCTGCCAGCGCATCGAGGTCGAGGCCGGCGAGGTTATCGTGCAGGCCGGCGATCCCGCCGATTCCATGCACTTCATCCTCGACGGCCGCGTCGGCATCATGATCCCCGCCGACGACGACCGCACCACGCGCGTGCGCAGCCTGGGGCGCTACACCACGATCGGCGAGATGGGCCTGGTGTCACAGACGCCGCGCAGCGCCACCATCCAGGCCGAGGTCGACAGCGTGCTCTACGTGCTGAACACCCACCAGTTCGACGCGATCAGGGAAGAAGACCCCGCGCTCAGCCACAAGCTGCTGACCTATTTCGTGTCGGTGATGGCGGAGCGGCTGACGTTCGCAAATAGGACGATCGCAGTGCTGCGGCGGTGATCAATACGTAACCCAGAAGGTCGTCATGCCGGGCTTGTCCCGGGCATCCACGTTCTTTGTACTGCGGGACAGGACGTGGATGGCCGGGACATGCCCGGCCATGACGAGGAGGAAGCTGCGACTGCCTACACCCCCGCCATCATCACGTATTTGATCTCGACATATTCTTCCATGCCGTGACGCGAGCCTTCGCGCCCCAGGCCGCTTTCCTTGACCCCGCCGAAAGGCGCGACTTCGGTCGTGATGAGGCCGGTGTTGACGCCGACCATGCCGGATTCCAGCGCTTCGGCGACGCGCCAGACGCGGCCGAGATCGCGGGAGTAGAAGTACGACGCGAGGCCAAACGGCGAGGCGTTGCACATCGCGATCACGTCGGCTTCGTCCTTGAAGCGGATCACCGGCGCGAGTGGGCCGAAGGTTTCTTCCTGCGCCACCAGCGAGTCCGCCTTGACGTCGGCAAGCACGGTCGGCTCGAAGAAGGAACGTCCGAGCTCGCTGCGCTTGCCGCCGGTCACGACCTTGGCCCCGCGCTTGACGGCGTCGGCAATGTGGCGCTCGACCTTGTCGATCGCCTTCATGTTGATCAGCGGGCCCTGCGTGACGCCGGCTTCCGTGCCGTCGCCGATCTTCATCGCCACGACCTTCGCCGACAACTTCTTGACGAACTCGTCATAGATCTTGTCCTGGGCGTAGATGCGATTGGCGCAGACGCAGGTCTGGCCCATGTTGCGGTATTTCGAGACGATCGCGCCTTCGACCGCCGCGTCGATGTCGGCGTCGTCGAACACCACGAACGGCGCGTTGCCGCCGAGCTCGAGCCCGAGCCGCTTCACGCCGACGGAAGCCTGCTGGTAGAGGATCTTGCCGACCGCGGTCGAGCCGGTGAAACCGACGAAGCGCACGGCCGGATGCTCGCACAGCACCTTGCCGATCGGCGGCGCGTCACCGGTGATGATGTTGAGCACGCCCTTGGGGATGCCGGCCTTCTCGGCGAGCACGGCCAGCGCCAGGGCCGAGAGTGGCGTCTCATTGGCGGGCTTGAGCACCACGGTGCAGCCCGCGGCCAGCGCCGGCGACACCTTTCGGGTGATCATGGAGTTCGGGAAGTTCCATGGCGTGATCGCGCCGCAGACGCCGATCGGCTGCTTGATCGCGAGCAGCCGTGCATCGGGCCGTTGCGTCGGGATGGTCTCGCCATAGACGCGGCGGGCTTCCTCTGCGAAGAACTCGATATAGGCGGCGCCGATATCGACCTCGCCGAGCGCTTCTGAAAGCGGCTTGCCCTGCTCGGAGGTGAGGATCAGCGCGAGGTCCTCGCGGTTGGCGGTGATCAGCTCGAACCATTTGCGCAAAATATTGGAGCGCTGCTTGGCGGTGTGCTTGGCCCAGGCCGGGAAGGCGCGCTGAGCGGCTTCAACCGCCTTGGTGGTGTCGTCCGCGCCAAGCTGCGGGACCTTTGCGATCTCGACGCCGGTCGCAGGATTGTTCACGGCAAAGACCGGCGTGCCGACCCAGGCGCCGTCGATGTAGCAGGCCTCCTTCAGGAGCGAAGGGTCCTTCAACCGGTCACGCAAGGTGGCGGTGGCGTGCTGGGCGCGTGCTGCGGCGGGCGGCGTCATGGCGTTACTCCTCGAACGATCATTTGGGGGCGATCGGATCGGCCGGAATAGAATATAGGGACAGACGGCGCGCAATGCACCGTCCCGCAACGCACATCTGCCGGGAGCTAAACTCGGAGCGGGAAGGTTACGCCGCGCCGCTCATATAGGTCTCGCGCCGGCCGATCATGCGCTCGGCGGCGGCCTTGGCGCCGGCTTTCGAGGAGGTCGCACAGGTGCGATATTCGAGATCGGGCGCATCGGAGGTGTCGCGGCGGCCGAACCAGGATTTTGAGCCGACCGGCAGCAGGGCCAGAGCCTGCGCCAGATTGTCGACCGCGCCGAAGGAATAGAGCGCACCGGTGCCGGTGGTGCGGACCTCGTAGATGCCGGGCGAAATCGGAGCTTCGAGATTGTCGCCCCGTCCGGGACGGGGATAACGCTTCCATTCGCTCCAGGTCGAAATCATCTCGGGTCCTCTCGCGGCCAGTAGACAGCCGCCAAATTTGCATCAAGTCTTAACGTCAGCTGCCGATCGGGCCTTAAGCTGAGCGCCGCAACGCACAAAATGTTTCAAGTGCTCCAAACGTTCGAAACATATCGCCTGAGCCTATCCATGGTCACGGCGAAGTGCGGCCTTCCACCGCAGATTGTGAAGAAGTGTTGCAGATCAGTCGTCCCGCGCCGGGCCGGGACCGTCAAGTCACGACATCGCGACCGCAAGGTGGTTATGGCCACGCTTGCCGCGCAGCGGATGCGGGAGGACAATCGATCGCTTCCAACAATAATCAAACCGGAGGAAACGCGCATGCAAGGCAAAGCTGAGATCGACGGGATTCTGAGCAAGACAAGCGACGCCAAGGAAATCCCCGGCGTTGTCGCGATCGCCGCAAGCGGTACTGAGGTCCTGTATCAGGGCGCGTTCGGCAAGCGCGATCTGTCCAAGCCCGATGCGATGACCGCGGACAGCGTGTTCTGGATCGCCTCGATGACGAAGGCGGTGACGAGTGCCGGCGCGATGCAGCTGGTCGAGCAGGGCAAGCTCTCGCTCGATGCGCCGATCGGATCGCTGCTGCCAGATCTCGCGCAGCCGCAGGTGCTGGAAGGCTTTGATGCCAAGGGCGAGCCAAAACTGCGGCCGGCGAAGAGCGCGATCACGCTGCGCCAGCTGATGACCCACACCGCCGGCTTCGCCTACAACATGTGGAACGGCGATCTCGCGGTCTATCTCGAGAAGACCGGCATACCCGCCATCACCACCTGCCAGAATGCCGCGCTGAAGACGCCTGTTATGACCGATCCCGGCACGCGCTGGGAATACGGCACCAATATCGATTTCGCCGGCAAAGCCGTGGAGGCCGTCAGCGGCAAACGTCTCGATGCGTATCTGCGCGACAATCTGTTCGCACCACTCGGCATGTCCGACACCGGCTTCAAGATCACCGACGACATGCGCAAGCGTCTGGTCGGCATGCATGCCCGCGGCGAGGACGGCCAGCTCGCCGCGATCCCGTTCGAGCTCGAGCAGGAGCCGGAATTCCACATGGGTGGCGGCGGGCTCTATTCCACCGCTGGCGACTACATCAAGTTCACCCAGATGATCCTGAACAAGGGCCGCGGCAACGGCAACCAGGTGCTGAAGGCCGAGACGATCGCCATGATGGGGCAGAACCAGATGGGCGATCTCAACATGACCAAGATGACCACGGCGGCGCCGATCTACACCAACGACGTCGATCTCTATCCGGACCAGGTGAAGAAGTGGGGCCTCAGCTTCATGATCAACACCGACAAGACCGTAGAAGGCCGCAGCGCAGGCAGCCTCGCCTGGGCTGGCCTCGCCAACACCTACTATTGGATCGACCCGGCGCGCGACGTCACCGGCGTGATCCTGATGCAGCTGCTGCCGTTCGCGGATGCGAAATGCCTGCAGGCGTTCGCGGGATTCGAACGCGGCGTCTATGCCGGGCTTGATGCGGGGAGCGGGCAGAAGGCGGCCTGAGGGGCTGAGAACTCTCACCAAACGTCATGGCCGGGCTCGTCCCGGCCATCCACGCCTTGCCTTGCTGCACGGAGAACGTGGATGCCCGGGACAAGCCCGGGCATGACGACTGAGAAAGATCACGCCGACCATCTTTGACGAGAGGATTTCGATTTGGCGGATAAAAGTGACAGTTACGTTTGCGGCATTTCGGATACGCCGCTGCTCGGCGACACCATCGGGCGCAGTCTCGACCACGCCGTGCGGCGCTGGGGCACGCGCGAGGCGCTGGTCTCGCCCAGCCACGGCGTGCGATGGACCTGGATTGAATTCGCCGAACGCGTCGACGCGCTCGCCGCGGGCTTTCTCGCGCTCGGCCTCGAGCGCGGTGAGCGGATCGGCATCTGGTCGCTGAACCGTCCGGAATGGACACTGACCCAGTTCGCCGCCGCCAAGGCCGGCCTGATCCTGGTCACGATCAATCCGGCCTACCGGCTCAGCGAGCTGGAGTTCGCGTTGAAGAAAGTCGGCTGCGCAGCGATCGTCACCGCGACGGCATTCAAGACCAGCCAATACATCGAGATGCTCAACACGCTGCTGCCGGAGCTGGCGAGCGCCAAGCCAGGACAGCTGCAGGCGGCACGGCTGCCAGCCTTACGGATGGTGATCCAGATCGGCGGGCCGTCAGCACCCGGCACGATCCCCTTCGAGGACGTCGCGCGCATGGGTGGCGCCGGGCATCGCGAGCAGCTTGCCACGCTCGGCGCGGCGCTTCAGTTCGACGATCCCGTCAACATCCAGTTCACCAGCGGCACCACGGGATCGCCCAAGGGCGTGACGCTGACTCACCACAACATCCTCAACAACGGCTATTTCACCGGCCGCGCGATGCGCCTGACCGAGCAGGACCGCATCTGCATTCCCGTGCCGCTCTACCATTGCTTCGGCATGGTGATGGGCAACCTCGCATCCGTCACGCTCGGCACGACCATGGTCTATCCCGGCGAGGGCTTTGATCCACTGGCGACGCTGCGCGCGATTGAGCAGGAGAAATGCACCGCGCTTTACGGCGTGCCGACCATGTTCATCGCGGAGCTCGACCATCCCGAATTCGCGAGGTTCAACCTGAAATCACTGCGCACCGGCATCATGGCCGGCGCGCCCTGCCCGATCGAGGTGATGAAGCGCGTCAACACCGAGATGAACATGCGCGAGGTCACGATCGCCTATGGCATGACCGAGACCAGCCCCGTCAGCTTCCAGAGCGCAACAGACGACCCGCTCGAGCGGCGCGTCTCCACCGTCGGGCGGATTCATCCGCATGTCGAAGTGAAGGTCGTCGATCTCGAAGGCCGGATCGTCAAGCGCGGCGAACGCGGCGAGCTCTGCACCCGCGGCTACAGCGTCATGCTGGGCTATTGGGAGGAGAAGGAAAAGACCGGCGACGTGCTCGACGCCAACGGCTGGATGCACACCGGCGATCTCGCCACCATCGACGACGAGGGCTATTGCAACATCGTCGGCCGCATCAAGGATCTGGTGATCCGCGGCGGCGAGAACCTCTATCCGCGCGAGATCGAGGAGTTTTTGTACCGTCACCCGAAGATCCAGGACGTGCAGATTTTCGGCGTGGCGGACACCCGCTATGGCGAGGAGCTCTGCGCCTGGATCCGTGTCCGGTCCGGCGAGACACTGACGGCAGAGGAGGTCCGCGCTTTCTGCGATGGCCAGATCGCCCACAACAAGATCCCGCGCTATGTGGAGTTCGTCGACGAATTTCCGATGACCGTGACCGGAAAGATCCAGAAATTCGTGATGCGCGAGGCGGTCGAGCAGCGGCTGGGATTAAAGGCGGCGAAGACGGCGTGATGCGGTGAGTGCTCTCACCACACCAACACTGTCATTCCCCGCGAAAGCGGGGAATCCAGTACGCCGTGGTTTCTCCGTATTCCACTAGCGTCTCTGGAATACTGGGTCGCCCGGTCGAGCCGTGCGACGACAGCGGAGAGTGAGGCTCGCAATGACGGGGAGAGAGACGACGACTAAACCGTCAGCCCGCGCTGCTGCGCCAGCTCCTTCAGCGACACCTGCGGACGGGCGCCGATGTGCTGGATCACTTCGGCGGCGGCAAGCGCACCGAGCTCGCCGCACTGCTTGTGCGACAGATCGCGCGAGAGGCCGTACAGGAAGCCGGCCGCGAACAGATCGCCGGCGCCGGTGGTATCGACCAGCTGCTTGATCGGCGAGGCTGGAGCTGCGACGGCGTCGGTCGGCGTCACCACCACGCAGCCCTTCTCGCTGCGGGTGACTACGCCGAGCTTGACGTCGTTGCGCAGCTGCTTGAGCGCGGTGTCGAAGTCGGAGGTCTCGTAGAGCGAGCGTAGCTCGGATTCGTTGGCGAACACGATATCGGCAGTGCCGTTGCGCATCAGCCCCAGAAACTCGTCGCGGTAGCGGCCGACGCAGAAGGAGTCCGACAGCGTCAGCGCCACCTTGCGGCCGGCCTCGTGGGCGATTTTGGCGGCCTTGACGAAGGCTTCCTTGGCCCCCGGCGGATCCCAGAGATAGCCTTCGAGATAGACGATCTTGGCGGCCGCGATCTCGGCCGGATCGATATCGGCCGGCGACAGATCCTGCGCCGCGCCGAGATAGGTGTTCATGGTGCGCTCGCCGTCGCCGGTCACCAGGATGTAGGAGCAGCCGGTGGCAGGACCGTCCTTCGCGGCCGGCGTGTTGAAGCCGACGCCGGCGGCGCGGATGTCGTGGACATAGAGCTTGCCGATCTGGTCGTCCTTGACCTTGCCGACGTAAGCGGCACGCGCGCCCAGGCTGCCGATGCCGACGATGGTGTTGGCGGCCGACCCGCCGGAGACTTCCGTCGCCGGGCCCATGTCGGCATAGATCGCGGCCGCCCGCGCCTCGTCGATCAGTGACATGCTGCCCTTGGTCATGCCGTGCTTGGCCAAAAAGGCTTCATCGGTCCGGACCAGCACGTCGAACAGCGCGTTGCCGATGCCGAGAACGTCATATTTCACGTCAGCCATTCACCTTGATCCTGTTTGCCGGATTGCGATACCTGCGGAAATCCGCTTCCTGTCGGCCTGAAATCCGGCTCGCGGCCTATCACGACCGGACCCGCACGGGCAAGCAACGGTATTATAACGACCGATGATCCGCTCCTTCCTGACCGTCTCGACGGGAACACTGGCCTCGCGGCTGCTGGGCTTTGCCCGCGATTCCCTGATCGCGGCGCTGCTCGGCACCGGCGCCGTGGCGGATGCGTTTCTGGCCGCCTTCCAGCTCGTCAACGTGGTGCGGCGCCTGCTCAGCGAAGGGGCACTCAATGCAGCCCTGATTCCGGCCTGGCTGCGCGTCCGTGACCGCGATGGCGAAGAGGCCGCCTCCGCGTTTGCGGGACGCGTGCTCGGGACGGTCAGCGCGGCCCTGTTCGTGATCTCCATCGTGATCGCGCTGTTGATGCCGCTGATCATCACGATCGTCGCGCCGGGATTCGTCGGCAGCCACAGGCTCGATCTCGCCGTGCAGTACGCGCGGCTGATGCTGCCTTATCTCGCCTTTGCCGGCCCGGTCACGGTGCTGATGGGGCTGCTGAATGCACAAGGGAGATTTGCGCTCACGGCGTTCTCGCCGCTGCTGTTCAACATCGCACTGATCGTGACAATCGCCGCGCTGCTGCTGGGGCACGCCGATGCGTCGCTCGCCGCGTGGATGCTGGCGGCAACCGTCGGCATTGCCGGCCTGCTGCAGCTCCTGATGCTGCTGTCGCAACGAAGCGCGCATCTCGCGACACCGTTGCGCGCAAGCTTCGACAAGGAGACGCGCGGCTTCTTTGCCAAGGCGATCCCCGGCATGATCGCAAGCTCCGGGCCGCAATGGCTGATGGTGGCCGGCGCGATCATCGCCTCGGCGACGCCGTCGGCCGTGTCCTGGCTCTATTTCGCCAACCGCCTGATCGAGCTGCCGCTCGGCATTGTCGGCGTCGCCATGGGCACGGTGCTGGTGCCGGAGCTGACGCGGGCGGTGGGGAGCGGCGATCGCGACGCGGTCGCGCATGCGGAATCGCGCGCACTGGAGCTCGCGACCGGGCTCGCGCTGCCCGCCACGCTCGGCCTCGCCGTGTTGGCCGAACCGATCGTGCGGCTGTTGTTCGAGCACGGCGCGTTCGGCACGGAGGACAGCGCGGCCACCGCTCGCGCGTTGATGTGGTTGGCGCTCGGGCTGCCGGCGCATGTGCTGATCAAGGCGCTGTCGCCGGCCTTCTTTGCTCGCGGCGACACGATGACGCCGCTGCTCGCCACGGCCAAAGGCTTTGTGGTTGCGGTCTTGCTCGCCGTCCTGCTCGGCCATTTCTTCGGCGCGAGCGGGATCGCTGCAAGCATCGCGGCGGGCGCCTGGAGCAGCGCATTCTCGCTGCTCCGCAACGGCACCAGCGAATTCGGCTTCTCGGTCGACGCTGCCGGCCGCAAGCGGCTACCGCGGATCGTGCTTGCGGCCGCCGCCATGGGCGCGCTGCTCTGGCTGACGACGGGGCTGATGCCGGTGGAGGCCCACGGCCTGATCCGCTTCATTGTGCTGGGCTTGCAGATCGGCGCCGGAATTGCCGTCTACGGCCTGCTCCTGCAAATCCTCGGCGCGGCGTCCTGGCGCGAGGCGGTCAACGCCCTGAAGCGGCCCGCCTAGCCAGCCCCTGGCGGGCAAAGCCATCGAATTACC
Source organism: Bradyrhizobium sp. S3.12.5 (assembly GCF_040548225.1). Lineage (NCBI taxonomy): Bacteria > Pseudomonadati > Pseudomonadota > Alphaproteobacteria > Hyphomicrobiales > Nitrobacteraceae > Bradyrhizobium > Bradyrhizobium sp. S3.12.5. The sequence continues at coordinate 123,747 of NZ_JBEPRF010000019.1, read as the reverse complement.
CTTGACGGGGCAGCCCCGCTGTTGGAAACGACGGCCCGAATACCTCCAGGAACTCTTGCCATGCCATTCGTTGAACGGGTCTTTTCGGGCGTCCAGCCGACAGGCAATCTGCACCTCGGCAATTACCTCGGCGCGATCGTCAACTTCGTGAAGATGCAGGAAACCCACAACTGCATCTATTGCGTCGTCGACATGCACGCGATCACGCAAGGCCTGGACGTCTGGGGCGGCCCGGCCGAGCTCGCACGCAACACCCGCGAGGTGACCGCGGCGTTCATCGCCAGCGGCATCGACCCCAAGAAGCACATCGTATTCAACCAGAGCCAGGTCTCCGGCCACGCCGAGCTCGCCTGGATCTTCAACTGCGTCGCGCGCATGGGCTGGCTCGGCCGCATGACCCAGTTCAAGGAGAAGGCCGGCAAGGACCGCGAGAACGCCTCGGTCGGGCTGTTCGACTATCCCGTGCTGATGGCCGCCGACATTCTGCTGTACCGCGCCACCCACGTTCCGGTCGGTGAGGACCAGAAGCAGCATCTCGAGCTCTCGCGCGACATCGCCCAGAAGTTCAACAACGACTTCGGCGATTCCATTCGCAGCCACGGCGGCAATGACGGCCTGTTCTTCCCGCTGCCGGAACCCCTGATCACGGGCCCGGCGACGCGCGTGATGAGCTTGCGCGACGGCACCAAGAAGATGTCGAAGTCGGATGCATCCGACAATTCGCGCATCAATCTGACCGACGACGCCGACACCATCGCGCAGAAGATCCGCAAGGCGAAGACCGATCCGGAGCCGCTGCCGAGCGAAGAGAAGGGCCTGGAAGCACGTCCCGAGGCCGACAATCTCGTCGGCATTTTCGCCGCGCTCTCCGGCCGTTCCAAGGCCAGCGTTCTCGGCGAGTTCGGCGGCGGCCAGTTCTCCAGCTTCAAGAACGCGCTGGCGGAGCTGTGCGTAACGAAGCTCGCGCCGATCGCCGGCGAAATGAAGCGCCTGGTCGCCGACCCCAGCCATATCGAGACCATCCTGAACGATGGTTCCGATCGGGCCCGTGCCCTCGCCGAGGAGACCATGAACCTCTCCAAGGACATCGTCGGCTTCGTCCGCCGCCGCTGAAGATTGCGGTTGCGAGCTTGGGCCTGCGCCATGGGCGCGGGCCGCTTCGCCTCTCCCCAAGCGGGAGCGAGTGTGGCAGCATGCCCGCCTGTGCACATTCCGGGATAGGCATGACCAGCAAGCGACTTTGCTTCGAGCCGGGTCACAAGCCCAAATGTCTCGTCATCGTCGACGACACCGCCGAATGGGATCGCGCGGTCTATTACGCCAGCCGCTGGGCGATCCGCGCCGGCGGCGGCGTGGTGATGCTGCGCATCATCGAGATCGAGGACCAGAACCAGCAATGGCTGGGCGTCGCCGACATCATGCGCGCCGAGGCGCATGAAGCGGCGGCGGCCGCGCTCGACCGCGCCGCCGGCCGCGCCAACGGCATCGCCGCGATCACGCCGGAACGGCTCATCCGCGAGGGCGCCGCGATGGAGCAGCTGCTCGCGGTGATCGACGAAGACCCTGATATCGCCATGCTCGTCCTCGCCGCCAGCCCGGGCGCGGAAGGGCCGGGACCGTGGGTGGCGCTGCTCACGCATGCGCTCGGCACGTTCCCGGTGCCGGTGACCGTCATTTCCGGCGCGCTGAGCGACCGAAGCGTGGATTCGCTGTCGTAGCCTTCCGAGGAGGTTCAGCGAACGCCCTAACCCGCTGAAATGGCAGCGAAACGACCCTCCCCACCCCCTTGACCGTGCGTTTGCCGTCGCCATCTGCTACTGGATAGAGCACGCGCCGGCCTTGAACCGGCGACGTCCGGAGAAAACCATGTTCATTCAGACCGAAGCCACCCCCAATCCCGCCACGCTCAAATTCATTCCCGGCCGCATCGTGGTCGACGGCGGCCCGATGGAATTTTCGAGCCGCGAAACCGCTGCGCGCTCGCCGCTAGCCGAAAAGCTGTTCGAGGTGCCCGGCGTCACCGGTGTGTTCTATGGATCGGACTTCATCACCGTGACCAAGGCGAACGGTGAATGGCAGCAGCTCAAGCCCGCGATCCTCGGCGCCATCATGGAGCACTACATGTCCGGCGCGCCGCTGCTCGCGGACGGTGCGGCCACCAGCGACGCCGATCTCGACGACGAGGACGAGTTCTTCGACGAGTCCGATGCCGAGACGGTCGACATGATCAAGGATCTGATCGAGACCCGCGTGCGGCCCGCAGTCGCCAATGACGGCGGCGACATCACCTTCCGCGGCTTCAAGGACGGGATCGTCTATCTCAACATGAAGGGCGCCTGCTCCGGCTGCCCGTCATCGACCGCGACGCTTCAGCACGGCATCCAGAATTTGCTGAAGCACTTCGTGCCTGACGTGGTCGAAGTCCGGCCGATGTAAGCGAGGTGCCGGAGGGTGGGCAAAAGCGAAGCGTGCCCACCTTCTTTTCTTGGAGACAAGTTGGTGGGCACGGCGCAAGAGCGCCTTTGCCCACCCTACGAAGTGCGGCAATATCGGGGGACTACGAAGAGTGAATGACGAATGGCGGATAGGCGTCTGGTTCGCTAAACTGCTCCCTATTCGACACTCGCCATTCGCTTTTTCATGCTGATCCTCGCCATCGATACTGCGCTCGAAGCATGCGCGGCTGCCGTTCTCGACACCGACGCCGGTGAGCTCCTCGCGCAGGAGCAGCTGCTCATGAAGCGCGGCCATGCCGAGGCGCTGATGCCGATGATCGCGCGCGTGATGCAGTCGGCCGATCTCGCTTTCACGGCGCTCGACCGCATCGCGGTCACGGTCGGCCCCGGCAGCTTCACCGGCTTGCGCGTCGGCATTTCGGCAGCACGCGGTCTCGCGCTCGCGGCCAAGCGGCCGGCTGTCGGTCTCACCACCTTGTCGGCCTATGCGGCCGCCATTGTCGGCCAGAGCGGACCTGCGCCGGTGATCTCGGCGATCGATGCGCGGCACGACCACGTCTATTTCCAGATCGTCGCCGGTGACGGCAGTTTGCTGGTCCGGCCGACCATAGCTCCCATCGACGAGGCGATCGCGGCCTCGCAATTCGGCGCGCCGCATCTGGTCGGCAATGCCGCGAAAATTCTCGCCGAGCGCTGGCCGAAGGATGCGCCGCAACCTGTTTCGGTCGACGCGCAGCCCGCGCCCGACATCAGCTGGGTCGCCTGGCTCGGCGCTGCGGCAAATCCCGGCACCAATCCGGCGCGGCCGTTCTATCTGAAGGCGCCCGATGCAAAGCCGGCGGCCCAGCCGCTGCTCGCGGCTCAAGCCGCAACGTCATGACGAGATGGTTCTCGGAATGGTGGCGCGGCGGCACCGCCGCCGTCGAACCGGCGTCAGCGCGCGACGCGGCGCGGCTGGCGCAGCTCCATGGCGCCTCCTTTGCGCAGGGCTGGGGCGAAAGTGAGTTCGAGACCATGCTCAGCGAGCGCAACACGCTCGTCCACCGCTTGCGCCTAGGGCGCCAGACGATCGGCTTTGCAGTGTCGCGGATCGGCGCGGACGAAGCCGAAATCCTCTCGGTCGCGGTCGACCAGTCCCATCGCGGCCGCGGTCTCTCCCGCACGCTGCTGATGACCCATCTCGGTCACCTCGCAGGGCGAGGCGTGCGCACGATCTTTCTGGAGGTCGAGGAGAACAATCAGCCGGCGCGACGGCTCTATGCGCGATGCGGATTCGTGGTGGTCGGGCGCCGCGAACGCTACTATAAGCAGGCCAACGGGGAACAATTGAACGCACTTCTGATGCGACGTGACTTGTCCTAATATCGATGGCAGAAAGCGCCCCGTCAGGCAGATATCACATGACTGGACTTAAACCTTCTTCCGCATCCAAGGCGTCCGGCATCGAGGGGCGCTGTGCCGCCACCGGCATGCGCATGACCGAGCAGCGCCGCGTCATCGCCCGCGTGCTTGCGGAGGCGGTCGATCACCCCGACGTCGAGGAATTGTACCGGCGCTGTGTCGCCGTCGACGACAAGATCTCGATCTCGACCGTCTATCGCACCGTCAAGCTGTTCGAGGATGCCGGCATCATCGAGCGTCACGATTTCCGCGAGGGCCGCGCGCGCTATGAGACGATGCGCGACAGCCATCACGACCACCTCATCAATCTGCGCGACGGCAAGGTGATCGAGTTCACCTCCGAAGAGATCGAGAAGCTTCAGGCGGAGATCGCACGCAAGCTCGGCTACAAGCTGGTCGACCACCGGCTCGAGCTCTATTGCGTTCCGCTCGACGACGACACGCCGACGTCTTGATCTAGTGGCCGTTGACCTCATCATCTTCGATTGCGACGGCGTGCTCGTGGACAGCGAGGCGATCTCCTGTCGCACCCATGCCGACGTGCTGACCCGGCACGGCTATCCGATCACATCGGAGCAGGTGTCCGAGCGCTTCCTTGGCCGCTCGACAAAACAGGCCAATCTCGAGATCGAAACCGAACTCGGCCGCAAGCTGCCAGAGGCCTATCACGGCGATCTGCAGGACGAGCTGTTTCGCGCATTCGAAGCCGACCTCGAAGCGATCCGCGGCATCCACGACGTGCTCGACGTCGTGACGCAACGTGTCTGCGTTGCATCGAGCGGTTCGCATCCGCGCATGCGGGTGAGTCTCGGAAGCACTGGGCTCTATGAACGCCTCGCACCGAACATCTTCTCGTCCTCGCAGGTGACAAACGGCAAGCCCGCACCGGACCTGTTCCTGTTTGCCGCGAAGGAAATGGGCGTCCCGCCCCAGCGCTGCGTCGTGATCGAGGACAGCCTTGCCGGCATCGCCGGCGCGCGCGCGGCCCGGATGAAAGTGTTCGGCTTTTACGGTGGCAGCCATTGCGGGGCCGGCCATGCCGAGACCCTGCGCCAGGCGGGTGCCGACTTGACCTTCTCGGACATGCATCAATTACCTGAGCTGGTCCGCCGGATCGAAGTGGACGCGCTGACGGGCTGATTTCGTCCTCTCGGCGTCATTCCGGGGCAATGCGCCAGCATCGAACCCGGAATCACGTGCCAAAACCCCTGGATTCCGGGTTCGCGACTGCGTCGCGCCCCGGAATGACAGCCGAAAAGCCCCCCAATCGCTGGATTTTCGGCTCTCCAGCCTATATCTGATGGGCGTTCTTCACCTCAATTCCGGGTTCCATGAAGCCGCCGCGCAAGCTGCACATCAAATCATATGGCTGCCAGATGAACGTCTATGATGCCCAGCGCATGGTGGACACGCTGGCTCCGGAAGGATTCGTGGAGACGGCGAATGCCGAGGAGGCCGACCTCGTCATCCTCAACACCTGCCACATCCGCGAGAAGGCTTCCGAAAAGGTCTATTCCGAGCTCGGCCGGCTGCGCGTCGCCAAGGACGAGGCCGCGCGCGAGGGCCGTGCCATGCAGATTGCGGTGGCAGGCTGCGTCGCGCAGGCCGAAGGCGAGGAGATCGTGCGCCGCGCGCCGGCGGTCGACGTCGTGGTCGGTCCGCAGAGCTATCATCATCTGCCCGAGCTGCTGAAGCGGGCCGGGAGCGAAGGCCGCGCGATCGAGACCGAGTTTCCCGCCGCGGACAAATTCGGCTTCCTCGCCCAGCCCAGGCCCGATGCGATCCGCGCGCGCGGCATTTCCGCTTTCGTCACGGTGCAGGAAGGCTGCGACAAGTTCTGCACCTTCTGCGTCGTGCCCTACACACGCGGCGCCGAGGTCTCACGTCCGGCGGCAAAGATCATCGACGACGTGAAGCGCCTTGCCGACAACGGCGTTCGTGAGCTCACGCTGATCGGCCAGAACGTCAACGCCTATCACGGCGACGGGCCTGACGGAAAAAGCTGGGGGCTCGGCCAATTGCTGGAGCGTCTGGCCGGGATTCCCGGCATCGCGCGGCTACGCTACTCGACCAGCCACCCCCGCGACGTCGATGACAGCTTGATTGCGGCCCATCGCGATCTCGATGCGCTGATGCCGTTCGTGCACCTGCCGGTGCAGTCGGGCTCGGACCGAATCCTGGCCGCCATGAACCGGAAACATACCGCCAATGATTATCTTGATGTCATCGACCGTTTCCGGTCGGCGCGCCAAGACATTGCTTTTTCATCAGATTTTATCGTCGGCTTCCCCGGCGAGAGCGAGCAAGATTTTCTCGCGACCCTCGCGCTTGTCACGCAAATCGGCTACGCTGCAGCATATTCGTTCAAATACTCCGCCCGGCCGGGAACGCCGGCCGCGGATATGCAGGAGACGGTGCCCCCCGCCGAGATGGACCAGCGATTGGAGCGGCTCCAGGAATTGATCGACAGCCAGCAATCGGCCTTCAACAAGGCTGCGATTGGCTCAACAGTCGACGTGCTGTTCGAACGTCCGGCGCGCAAGGACGGCCAGATCGTCGGCCGCACCGCCTTCCTTCAGCCTGCACATGTGATGGCCTCACCCGACATCATCGGACAAATCCTGCCGGTGCGGATCGACAGCCTCGAGCGCTACAGTTTCCTCGGCGAGCTCGCCACGCAACGCACGCGTGAGCCCGCTTTATCATCCATCGCTACGGGAGCCTGAACCCTTGCCAAAAAGCGCATCGGATTCGTCTGCTATCGCTCCCAGCCGCAAATTTGACCGCGACATGCAAGTTCCGCCCGAGACCCAGGTCGTCATCGACTTCGACGACAACCGCGCCGCATCCGCGCTGGTCGGCCCCTATGGCCAGAACCTGGCGCAGATCGAGCGGAGGCTCGGCGTCGTGGTGGACTCCAAGGGCAATCACATCACGATCGGCGGCACCCGCGACGGCTGCGACGCGGCACGCCGGGTGCTGGAGACGCTCTACGCGCACGCCGTGAAGGGGCAGGATGTCGACCAGGGTGAGGTCGAAGGCGCGATCCGCGCCGTGATCGCCCAGGGCTCCCTGTTCGAGTTCGACGCCAAGTCGGCAAAGTCGGCCTTCGACAGCATCAACTTGCGCAAGCGCCCGGTGCGCGCGCGAACGGCCGCGCAGGACTCCTACATCCGCGCGCTGAAGCGCCATGAGCTTGTGTTCGGCATCGGCCCCGCCGGCACCGGCAAGACCTGGCTCGCGGTCGCGCATGCCGCGCAATTGTTCGAGCGCAAGGAGGTCGACAAGATCATCCTGTCACGTCCGGCGGTCGAAGCCGGCGAGCGGCTCGGCTTCCTGCCCGGCGATCTCCGCGAGAAGGTCGATCCGTATTTGCGCCCGATCTACGACGCGCTCTACGACCTCATGGACGCACGCATCGTCGAGCGCGCGCTGCAGACCGGCGAGATCGAGATCGCGCCGCTCGCCTTCATGCGCGGCCGCACGCTGACCAACGCCGCGATCATCCTGGACGAAGCCCAGAACACGACGTCGATGCAGATGAAGATGTTTCTGACCCGTCTCGGCGAGAACAGCCGCATGATCGTGACCGGCGATCCCTCGCAGATCGATTTGCCGAACGGCCAGACCTCGGGGCTCGCCGAGGCAACCCGTCTGCTGAGTGGCGTCGAAGGCATTGCGCAAGTTCATTTCAAAGCCGAGGACGTGATCCGCCACGAGCTCGTGGCACGAATCGTCTCCGCCTACGAAGGGTTGCCGCAGCGGCCGCCCGCCGGCAACAAATCCTGACGAGACAACAGCGGGACCACACGGGCGCAGATCCAGCGCCTTATCGTTCCGAACAAACCCATGTCACATCCCAACCTTCCCATGACCGAGGTCCTCGTCGTCGCCGATTGCTGGCAGGGCGAGCCTGACGCCGAAACCGTGATCCAGCGCGCCGTCGCGGCTGCCGCCGCATCCGTCGACGAAGATGTCGCCGACGCAGAAGTGGCCGTGATGCTGACCGATGATGCCGGCATCCGCACGCTCAACGGCAACTGGCGCGGCATCGATAAGCCGACCAACGTGCTGTCGTTCCCTGCGCTCCAGCCGGAAGGCGAATGGAAGCCGGGCGATGCGCCGCGCATGCTCGGCGACATCGCGATCGCCTATGAGACCATGCGGCGCGAGGCGGACGAGGAACATAAGCCATTCGATCATCATTTGAGTCATCTCGCCGTGCATGGTTTCCTGCACTTGATCGGCTACGATCACGAGAACGACGGCGACGCGGAAGAAATGGAAGCGCTCGAAACCGAGATTCTGGCTCACCTCGGCATCCCCGATCCCTATGCAGACCGCGCAGGGACGCGCTGAGATGCCGGATTCAGAGCCTATTCACGACAATCCGCGCAACACGGCCAACCTGCCGGCCGTGGTCGCGCCCGGCGAGGTCATGCGCCCGACGGCAGACGGCTGGCTGCTGCGTGCCATCCGCACGCTGTTCGGCTGGAAGGCCGGCTCGGTGCGCGACGATCTCCAGGTCGTGCTCGATGCGACGACGCCCGACGACACCGGCTTCTCCGCGGTCGAGCGCACCATGCTGCGCAACATCCTCGGCCTGCACGAGCGCCGCATCGCCGACGTCATGGTGCATCGCGCCGACATCATCGCGGTGAAGCGCGACATCCCGCTCGGCGAATTGATGGACCGCTTCGAGAGCGCGGGCCATTCACGCCTCGTGGTCTACAACGAGACGCTCGACGATCCCGTCGGCATCGTCCACATCCGCGATTTGCTCGCTTTCATGACCGCGCGTGCGCGCGTGCCGGAGGCCACCAAGACCAAGCGCAAGAAGCCGCTGCCGGCCGGGCTCGATTTGCGCGCCGTCGACCTCGCGCTGCCGCTGCACGACGCGCGCATCATCCGCAAGCTGCTCTATGTGCCGCCGTCGATGCGGGCAATCGACCTGCTCGCGCAGATGCAGGCGACGCGCATTCACCTGGCGCTGGTCGTCGACGAATATGGCGGCAGTGACGGGCTGGTTTCGCTCGAGGACATCGTCGAGCAGATCGTCGGCGAAATCGACGACGAGCACGACAGCGACGAGCCGCCGTCGATCGTACGGCTGCCCGACAACGCTTTCATCGCCGATGCCCGCGCCAGCCTCGACGACGTGCGCACCGTGATCGGCGAGGACTTCGTCACCGGCGAGGCCGGCGAGGAGGTGGAGACGCTGGGCGGCTATCTCGTCAGCTTCGTCGGGCGCCTGCCGGTGCGCGGCGAGGTGATCTCGGGCCCCGGCAATTACGAGGTCGAGGTGCTCGATGCCGATCCGCGCCGCGTCAAGCGGCTGCGCATCTCGACGCGGAAGGAACGCCCCGCGCCGCGCACCCAGCGCGAGACCCGCCGCCGCGAGGCCGCGCCGGAGAACGGTCAGCCGCAGTCGGGCGACACGCCGACCCCGCCGCCTGGCGACGGGACCGGCCCGCAGTGAGCGCATTCCAGCGACTTCGGCAAATTGCGCTTGCCATCATCCTGACCTGGGGGTGGAAGCGCGCGCTGCTTGCGATGGCGTGCGGTGCGCTGTCGGTGCTGGCGCTGGCCCCGTTCAATGCCTGGCCGGTGCTGTTCGTCACCTTCCCCGTGATGGTCTGGCTGATCGATGGCGCCGGGGCCGGACGGTATGGCGGCGTCCCCGCCGCAGCGCTGACCGGCTACTGGTTCGGGCTCGGCTATTTCGTGCCCGGTCTCTACTGGATCGGCTACGCCTTCTTCGTCGATGCCGATGTGTTCGCCTGGCTGACGCCGTTCGCCGTGCTGGGCTTGCCGGCCTATCTCTCCATTTTCGCGGCGATCGGTTTCGCGCTGGCCCGCCTGCTCTGGACCAAGGATGCCACCCGGATTCTCGCGCTCGCCGCGAGCCTCACGGTCGGCGAATGGTTGCGCGGGCACGTGCTAACCGGCTTTCCCTGGAACGCATTCGGCTATGCGCTGTCGGAGCCGTTGGCGCTGGCGCAGACGGCCTCGCTGATCGGCCAGTGGGGCATGACGTTCCTCACGGTTGCGATCTTCGCAAGCCCAGCGGTGCTGATCGACCGCACGCGCGACCGCAGCCTGGCCTGGCGCGTGCCGGCCGGGGCCGTTGCGCTGCTGGTCGTCATGGGCATCTTCGGCGCCATCCGCATGTCGCTGCATCCGACCACGATGGTTGCGGGTGCCAGGCTGCGCCTGATGCAGCCAAACCTCCAGCAGGACCAAAAATTCAACTACTCCGCCAAGGCGGAGGTGATGAAGAAATATCTCGCGCTGTCGGACCGCGCCTCCGGACCGCAATCAACCGGAGTGAGCGCCGCCACGATCTTGATCTGGCCGGAATCCGCCTTTCCGTTCTTCCTGACCCGCGAAGCCGACGCGATGGCGCAAATCGCCGAACTGCTGCCCAAGGGCACGGTGCTGATCACCGGATCGGTCCGCGCTCCCGATCTGCCGCCGGGCTCGCCGATCACGCGGGCCTACAATTCGATCTACGTGATCGACCACGACGGCAGCGTGCTGGCGGTCTACGACAAGCTGCACCTCGTTCCGTTCGGCGAATTTCTTCCCTACCAGGGTTTGATGGAGAAGATCGGCTTCGAGCAACTGACGCGGATGCGCGGCGGCTTCATTCCCGGCACGGTGCGGCACGTGCTGCCGGTGCCGGGCGCACCGCCCGCGCTGCCACTGATCTGCTACGAGGCGATCTTCCCCGGCGAAGTCGGGACGCGCGATGAGCGCCCGGGCTGGATGGTGAACCTCACCAATGACGGCTGGTTCGGCATCTCGACCGGTCCGTACCAGCATCTGGAGCAGGCGCGGATGCGCGCCATCGAGCTCGGACTGCCGCTGGTCCGCTCCGCAAATACCGGCGTGTCGGCAGTGATCGATCCGATGGGCCGCACAGTGGCCAGCCTCGGTCTCGGCATCGAAGGCATTTTGGATGCAAGTCTGCCCATCGCAATCCCGCCCACTATCTATGCGAGAGTCGGCGACATCCCCGCAGCCATGCTCGTCGCGCTGGCTGTAATTCTGGCGGTACGGCGACGTGTTGCCAAACGGCACCCGTGATCACACCGTCGCCAGCGGTTTTCGGTCGACGTGGCCGGAAACCTTTGACAACCGTAGTCCCACGGTTGACAGACTGCAGGCGGGCTCCCCATTCTGCACCCGCTGCATAAGACAGCGGTGCATTGCTAAATTTCTCCGCAATGTTTCCCCAATCAGGGTGAAATTTTGACGTCGCTGTCACCTGAGGCAATACTTCTATTGCGCCGACGGTGGTGTTTGGAGGGCTGAGGAAATGTCGAAAGCGCCCAACCCTGTTGACAAATATGTCGGCAGTCGCGTGCGTATGCGCCGCATCATGTTGGGCATGAGTCAGGAAAAGCTCGGTGAAGCTTTGGGGCTGACTTTCCAGCAGGTTCAGAAGTACGAGAAGGGCACGAACAGGGTCGGCGCAAGCCGAATCCAGCAGATCGCCGAGATTCTGCAGGTGCCGGTGTCGTTCCTTTTCGAGGGCGGACCGAGCGGCGTCGCCGGCCCCGATGGCTTCGCGGAAGGTGCATCGCCCTCTTATGTCTCCGACTTCCTCGCGACCTCGGAAGGGCTCGCGCTGACCAAGGCGTTCACCCGAATCACCGATTCGAAGCTGCGCCGTTCGATCGTCGATCTCGTCGAGCAGATCGCCGCCCGCGAAGGCCCGGACAAGCGCTGACGCGCCAACTCATTCCAGTTTGAGACTGCGCCAAATCTGGCCTATGTCGTCATTTGCGGTTGCGCTTTGCATCGCCTCCGCCGAGATGATGCGATTCGAAGGTACAGATATTTTCATGGCGAGCTCCAATTCGTTCGATTCCCAAACTATTCTCGCTGGTATCCGCCGCTGGGTGGAGATCGAGACGCCGACGGAAGTGCCCGAGCAGATCAACAAGCTGACCTCGATGGTTGCCGACCACTATCGCGACCTGCCTGTCACGCTCGAACGCGTCGCCGGCGTCGATGGCTACGGCGATCATCTCGTGGTGCGTTCGACCTGGGGCCAGGACCGGCCCGGTATCCTGGTGCTCAGCCATCTCGATACCGTTCATCCCATGGGCTTCATCGAACGTCTGCCTTTCAAGGTCGAGGGCGACAGCGCGTTCGGTCCCGGCATCTACGACATGAAGGGCGGTGCCTACATCGCCTATCATGCCTTTCGCGAGCTTTGCGTTGCGCCCGATCGTCCGCCGCTCGGCATCACCCACCTGTTCACCTCCGACGAGGAGATCGGCAGCCCGACCTCGCGCGGGCTCATCGAGGCGGAAGGGCGCAAGGCCAGATACGTGCTGGTGACGGAGCCGGCGCGCGACGGCGGCAAGATCGTCACCGGACGCAAGGGCGTCGGGCGCTTCAAGATTTACATCAAGGGCGTGCCCGCACATGCCGGCTCGCGGCCCGAAGACGGCCGCAGCGCGGTGCGCGAGCTCGCCAACGTCATCCAGACGCTGGAAGGGATGAACGATCTGAAGCGCGGTGTCACCGTCAACGTCGGCGTGGTGCGCGGCGGCACGCGGCCGAACGTCACGCCGGAAGAGGCCTATGCCGAAGTCGATTTGCGCGTGCCTGGTATCAACGATGCGGAGGAATTCGTCGGCAGGATCCTCGGACTGACATCGAGGACCGACGGCGTGACCGTCACCGTCACCGGCGAGCTCAACCGTCCTCCTTACGAGAAGGGCAACGCGGGCGCGTCGCTATACGAGCACGCCAAGACGCTGGCCGCAGAGATCGGCTTCGAGCTGATCGACACCCACACCGGCGGCGGCTCCGACGGCAATTTCACTGCGCCGCATACCGGCACGCTTGACGGGCTCGGCGTCGACGGCAAGGGCGCACACACCCATTATGAGCAGCTCTACGTCTCCTCGCTCGAACCGCGCGCGCGGCTGCTCCATCGCCTGTACCAGACACTGCGATGAGCGAGCGCAAATCAGATCCCGATCGTGCGGACGGCGAGCGCGCCTTCTTCGGGCGGCGCAAGGGCCACAAGCTCAGGCAGCACCAGGCCGAGCTGGTCGATCATCTGCTGCCGCATCTTTCGCTCGACATCACGACGCAGAGGCCGGCGAACGCCGCCGAGATATTCGGTCCCGCAACCAAAGACGTACGGCTCGAGATCGGCTTCGGCGGCGGCGAGCATCTCGCCGCGGAAGCGCAGAACTTCACGACGACGGGCTTCATCGGCTGCGAGCCCTATGTCAACGGCATGGCAAAGATCCTCGCGCAGATCGAGACCGCCAACATCGCCAACATCCGCCTGTTTGCCGGCGATGCCGCCGAACTGCTGGCCTGGCTGCCGGACGCGTCGCTGTCGCGGATCGATCTGATCCACCCCGATCCCTGGCCGAAGCGGCGACACTGGAAGCGGCGCTTCGTTCAGGACCGGACGATCGTCGCGATGGCGCGCGTGCTGAAGGTAGGCGGTGAATTCCGTTTCGTCTGCGATATCGACGACTACTGCGCCTGGACGCTGTCGCATCTTGCGCGCGCGCCGGATTTTCAGTGGCTTGCGGAACGCGCCGATGATTTTCGTCAGCCCTGGGCCGGCTACACCATGACGCGCTATGGACGAAAAGCCGCGCGCGAAGGGCGCAAGGCGGCGTATTTGCGATTTCGCAGAAGCTAGATCGTTCGCCGGTTGCGCCAGAAATTCACGACGCGCTCGGCGGTCGCCGGCATCAGACGCGTGAAATTTATCCGCGCCTGCTCCAGATCGGCATCGGCCGGCATGCGATGCGGCCCGTACCACATCAGGACCAGCGCGCGCACCGTGGGCCAGCCGAGATTCAGGACACGGCCGAGGATCAGGATCGGATCGTAGCGATCGCCCGCAATCAGGCGATCGAGCATCGAAAGCCTGACGCCGGCCATCGCCGAGAGTGTGGCGACCGATTCCTCGTATTTGTTCGCCTTGGCAAAGCCAAGCAGCGCGCTTTCGCCGAGATGGCCGCCGCGATGCAGGCCAAGCACCGTGCGTTGCGCAGCGGAGAAATCGCGCCGCGGGCCGGGCGGCAGCGCGGCTTCCTCGATCGAAGCCATGGCGCGCTTGATCTCGACCTGGCGCGTCGGATTGACCACGCTGGAGAGGCGACGGCGAATGACATCGAGCGTGCCGTCCAGGAGCTCTTTGAGGTGCTCGCCGGAGAGATCTTCGCGCTGGCCGATCTTCAGCGTCAGCACGCCATCCTGGCGCGCGCGCTTGATCAGCTCCGAATAGCCACCCGACGAAAAGATCGCACCGGCGTTACCGGCGGCACGACGCACGACGTCGCGATCACCGCGCTCGACCAGCACGTCGGTGATCTCAGGCGACAGGGTCGGCCGTTCCGTCATCGCCAGCAGATGGCCCTGGCCCTTCAGTCGCGCGATCTCGACGAGCGCGGCTTCATCGAGCACAGGCGAACGGCGCAGTACCGGGCCCGCCACCAGGATTTCGTTTTCACGCGCGAGCTGGCCGACCAGATGAGGCGGCGCATTATCAAGCAGCGAGAAGCGCTCGGCGAGATCGACGCGCGAGGCAAGCTCGGCGTGCGGGACGAGATCGATCAGGAGATTGTCGAAGAGATCGACGAGCTCGGGACGGAGTTTTGACGCGTCCTGAAAGAACAGTGCGGCGATGGCGCTCGCGATCTCGCCACGACGCCGGGGATCACCGCGTTTGACGATATCGTCCAGTCCGGGAATGAGCGACGTGGCAACGGTCATGGAACGCAACTCGAATCTGGCACGCCGTGGGCGCGCCATAGGCTCAAGCCGCCCCACAACCGGGAAATTTAGGCCCGCTTCATGAAGGAAGCGTTGCCCGCGGGGGCCTGCCGGGGCGCAAAAAGCCCGCATCCCGCTGCGATGGGCCTTGTCCGGGCAGGCGGAAAGGGCTATATCAGCGCCAATTCATCTTCTCATACGATCCGCGTAGTGAGAGTGGGCCCGAAAGGACCCGCTCTTTTTTATTACCTGAACGCGGCTTGGCGGAAGATGCCGGCCCGACGGAGTGTCGGGAAAGTTCCGAAGCGGGCTTTGACGTTTTAACCAAGCCTTAACCATCGAGACTATCGAGCGCCTTGACCCCTGATATGACCGAACCGAACACTGGTTCCAACGAGGCCGAGTTGCTGGCCGAGCCGAGGCTCGTGGTCGAGCCGGGCGCGGCGGCGCGGGTGTCTGCGGTCGCAGCGCCGGTGCTCGAAGGCATGGGTTACCGCCTGGTACGGATCCGCATTTCCGGCGAAGCCGGCTGCACCGTGCAGATCATGGCCGAGCGGCCGGACGGCTCGATGCAGCTCGAGGATTGCGAAGCGATCTCGCGGGCATTGTCGCCCGTGCTTGACGTCGCCGACCCCATCGATCGCGCCTATCGGCTGGAAATCTCCTCACCAGGGATCGACCGTCCGCTGGTGCGCCGCTCCGATTTCGAGCGCTATTCCGGCTATCTGGTGAAGATCGAGATGGCGGTCGCCCATGAGGGACGCAAGCGGTTCCGTGGCACGCTCGGTGCCGTCGAAGGCGACCGCGTGCACCTGCGTCGCGACGACGCCAAGCCGAACGACGATGTCGACGTGCTCCTGACCATGGAGGATATCGGCGAGGCGCGGCTGGTGCTGACCGATGAGCTGATCGCGGAATCCATGCGCCGCGGCAAGGCCGAGGAGCGCAAGATGCGCCGCGATCTCGGCATCGCGCCGCCGCAGGCACCGCACGCAGAGATCAGTGCGAAGACCACCAAGAACACCAAGCCGAAAAAGAAGCCGGCCCCGACCAATACGAAGAAACATCGCCTTGCCGCCGAACGCGCGCGGCGCGGCGAGATCGAGCCTGACGAAGGAGACTAGCCATGGCAGTCAGCGCCAATCGACTTGAATTGCTCCAGATCGCCGACGCCGTCGCCCGCGAGAAATCGATCGATCGCGGCATCGTCATCGCGGCGATGGAGGATGCCATCGCAAAGGCGGCGCGAGCCCGTTACGGCAGCGAGACTGACGTTCACGCCGAGATCGACCCGAAGAAGGGCGAGCTGCGGCTGTCGCGCCATATGCTGGTGGTCGACACGGTCGAAAACCACTCCAACCAGATCTCGCTGGTCGACGCGCAGCGCGCCAACCCCGGCGCCCAGGTCGGCGACACCATCGCCGACACCCTGCCGCCGCTCGAATACGGCCGCATCGCCGCGCAGTCGGCCAAGCAGGTGATCGTGCAGAAGGTGCGCGAGGCCGAGCGCGACCGGCAATACCAGGAATTCAAGGACCGCATCGGCGACATCGTCAACGGCGTCGTCAAGCGCGTCGAATATGGCAGCGTGATCGTCGATCTCGGCCGCGGCGAAGCCATCATCCGCCGCGACGAGATGCTGCCGCGCGAAGTGTTCCGCAACGGCGACCGCGTCCGCGCCTATATCTTCGACGTCCGCCGCGAGACCCGCGGTCCGCAGATCTTCCTGTCCCGCACCCATCCGCAGTTCATGGCAAAACTGTTCGCGCAGGAAGTGCCTGAGATCTATGACGGCATCGTCGAGATCAAGGCGGTCGCCCGCGATCCGGGCTCGCGCGCGAAAATCGGCGTGATTTCCCGCGATTCCTCGGTCGATCCGGTCGGCGCCTGCGTCGGTATGCGCGGCTCGCGCGTGCAGGCCGTCGTGAACGAATTGCAGGGCGAGAAGATCGACATCATTCCATGGTCGCCCGACATCGCGACCTTCGTGGTCAACGCGCTGGCGCCGGCTGAAGTCTCCAAGGTCGTCATCGACGAGGACCGCGAGCGCATCGAGGTCGTGGTGCCCGACACCAACAACCAGCTTTCGCTCGCCATCGGCCGCCGCGGCCAGAACGTCCGCCTTGCCTCGCAGCTCACCGGCTGGGACATCGACATCCTGACCGAGCAGGAGGAATCGGAGCGCCGCCAGGCCGACTTCGAGAACTCCACCCGCGTCTTCATGGAATCGCTCAATGTCGACGAGGTGGTCGGCCAGCTGCTCGCGTCCGAAGGCTTCACCTCGGTCGAGGAGCTCGCGATGGTGGACCTCAAGGAACTTGCCGGGATCGAGGGTTTCGACGAAGAGACCGCGCAGGAGCTCCAGAACCGCGCCCGCGAATATCTCGATCAGCAGGAAGCCGAGATCGAGGCCCGCCGCAAGGAACTCGGCGTCGAGGACGCCGTGAAGGACGTGCCCGGCGTCACCTCGAAGATGCTGGTGAAGTTCGGCGAGAACGACATCAAGTCGGTCGATGACCTCGCCGGCTGCGCCACTGACGATCTGGTCGGCTGGACCGAGCGCAAGGAAGGCGGCGAGCAGACCAAGTTCGCCGGCGCGCTCGACGGCCTCGGCGTCTCCCGCGACGATGCGGAAGCTATGATCATGCAGGCCCGCGTTCAGGCCGGCTGGATCACCGAGGCTGACCTCGCCAAGCCGGCCGAAGAGGCTGAGGCGACCGAAGACCAGCCGGCTTAAAGGCGAAGGAGGATGTCGCCCGGATGCTTGCCAGCACTGACAACGAACTCGACCATGGACCGCGGACCGAAAGGTCCGCGACCATGCGCATGTGCGCTGTCAGCCGCGAGGTCCGGCCGATCGACGAGCTGATCCGCTTCGTCATATCGCCGCAAGGCGACATAGTTCCCGATCTCAAGCGCAAATTGCCCGGACGGGGCATGTGGGTCACGGCATCGCGACAGGTGGTTGCGGAAGCCGTCCGTCGTCACCAATTTACCAGAGCCTTCAAGCGCGACCTGCGCATTCCCCAGACGCTTCCCGACGACATCGATGCGCTCCTGGTTCGAAGCGTGACCGAAGCCCTTGGGATTGCCGCCAAGGCGGGCCAGATTGTTGCAGGTTTCGGCAAGGTCGAAAGCGCCCTGCGGGAAGGCACTGTCGAGGTCCTGATCCACGCCAGCGACGGGGCCGCGGACGGAATCCGCAAATTGGACATGCTGGCACGTCAAAATGCCGGAAACCGCGGTGCCAAGCCTCAGATTCCGGTCGTCACGGCCCTGAAATCGGTAGAATTGGATTTGGCACTTACCCGGTCAAATGTGATACATGCTGCCCTGCTCGCGGGCCCGGCGAGCAAGTCATTCCTGTCACGTAGCCAGATGCTGGTCCGATACCGGATGGCGGACGCTGACAAGATTGCCGAAAAGCCCGGCCAGGATTTCTGAAGATAACGACGAACCCGATAAGACGGTGCGGCAACGCACAACACTGATAAATCAGGATTAGGACTGCTGAATGGTTGATACCAAGACCCCAGACGACAAGAAGCTGAGCGTTCCGAGCAAGACGCTATCGCTCAAGCCGCGCGTCGAAACGGGCACTGTCCGCCAGAGCTTCAGCCATGGCCGCAGCAAGCAGGTCGTGGTCGAGAAGCGCGGCAAGCGCCGCATCGACGGCAGCCCTGAGCCGCAGGCCCCGACGGTTGTCGCGAAGCCGGCGCCCGCCGCGCCTGCGCCCGCCCCTTCACGCCCGGCGCCGCCGCGCAACGCCGGCTCCGGCGTGGTGCTGCGTACGCTGACCGAGGACGAACGCTCCGCCCGTGCCAGCGCGCTCGCTGACGCCAAGGTTCGCGAAGTCGAAGAGCGCCGGCAGGCCGAGGAAGAGGCCCAGCGCCGCACGGTTCGCGAGGCCGCCGAGCGCGCCGAGCGCGACGCCGCCGAATCCCGCCGCAAGGCCGAGGAAGAGCGCCACCGTCACGAGGACGAGGCCAAGCGCAAGGCCGAGACCGAAGCCAAGAAGCGCTTTGGCGAAGGCGAGCAGCCGGCTGCCGCGCGTCCCGCAGCGGCCACCCCGGCGACCAGCGCTCCGCGCTCCGCGCCGACCACGACGCGACCGGGAGCGACGGCGACCACTCGCCCGGCAACGACCACGACGCGACCGGGCATCCCGGCAGCTCGTGCGCCCGGTGTTGCGGCCGGACCGGACGAAGATGACGGTCCGCGCCAGATCCGTCGCGGTCCCGGCGGCGCCGCGCGTCCTGTGGTGGCGCCCAAGCCGACCCATAAACCTGGCCCGCAGAAGGAGCGCGGCCGCCTGACCGTCGTCACGGCGCTCAACGCCGACGAGGTGCGCGAGCGCTCGATCGCCTCGTTCCGCCGCCGCACCCAGCGCCTGAAGGGCCACGTCTCGAATGAGCCGAAGGAGAAGCTGATCCGCGAGGTGATCATTCCCGAAGCGATCACCATCCAGGAACTCGCCAACCGCATGGCCGAGCGCGCGGTCGATGTCATCCGCATGCTGATGAAGCAGGGCGCGATGCACAAGATCACCGACGTGATCGACGCCGACACCGCGCAGCTGATCGCCGAAGAGCTCGGCCATACCGTCAAGCGCGTCGCCGCGTCCGACGTCGAAGAAGGCCTGTTCGACCAGGTCGACGATTCCTCCGACACCGAGACGCGGTCGCCTGTGGTGACCGTGATGGGCCACGTCGACCACGGCAAGACCTCGCTGCTCGACGCGCTCCGCCATGCCAACGTGGTGTCCGGCGAAGCCGGCGGCATCACCCAGCACATCGGCGCCTATCAGGTGCTGTCGCCCGAGAGCGGCAAGAAGATCACCTTCATCGACACGCCCGGCCACGCCGCGTTCACCGCGATGCGCGCCCGCGGCGCCAAGGTCACCGACATCGTCGTGCTGGTGGTCGCGGCCGATGACGGCGTCATGCCGCAGACCGTCGAAGCCATCAACCACGCCAAGGCGGCGCGGGTGCCGATCATCGTTGCCATCAACAAGATCGACAAGCCCGATGCCAGGCCCGAGCGCGTGCGCACCGAGCTGCTCCAGCACGAAGTGCAGGTGGAATCGTTCGGCGGCGACGTCGTCGACGTCGAAGTGTCCGCCAAGAACAAGACCAATCTCGACAAGCTGCTCGAGATGATCGCGCTCCAGGCCGACATCCTCGACCTGAAGACCAATTCGGAGCGTCCGGCCGAAGGCACCGTGATCGAGGCCAAGCTCGACCGCGGCCGTGGTCCGGTCGCGACCGTGCTGGTCCAGCGCGGCACGCTCCGGGTCGGCGACATCATCGTCGCCGGCGCCGAGATGGGTCGCGTCCGCGCGCTGATCTCGGACCAGGGCGAGACGGTGCAGGAAGCCGGTCCGTCGGTGCCGGTCGAGGTGCTCGGCTTCAACGGTCCGCCGGAAGCCGGTGATCGTCTCGCGGTGGTCGAGAACGAAGCCCGCGCCCGTCAGGTCACCAGCTACCGCGCGCACCAGAAGCGCGAGAACGCGGCGGCATCGATCTCCGGCATGCGCGGCTCGCTCGAGCAGATGATGTCGCAGTTGAAGACGGCGGGCCGCAAGGAATTCCCGCTGATCATCAAGGCCGACGTGCAGGGCTCGCTGGAAGCGATCCTCGGCTCGCTGGAAAAGCTCGGCACCGACGAAGTCGCCGCCCGCATCCTGCATGCAGGCGTCGGCGGCATCTCGGAATCCGACGTGACGCTCGCCGAAGGCTTCAACGCCGCGATCATCGGCTTCTCGGTTCGTGCGAACAAGGAGGCGGCTGCGGCCGCCAAGCGCAACGGCATCGAGATCCGCTACTACAACATCATCTACGACCTCGTGGACGACGTGAAGAAGGCGATGAGCGGCCTGCTCGCGCCGACCTTGCGCGAGACCATGCTGGGCAATGCTTCGATCCTGGAGATCTTCAACATCTCCAAGGTCGGCAAGGTTGCCGGCTGCCGCGTCACCGACGGCACCGTGGAACGCGGCGCCAATGTGCGCCTGATCCGCGACAACGTCGTCGTGCACGAAGGCAAGCTGTCGACGCTGAAGCGCTTCAAGGACGAAGTGAAGGAAGTCCAGTCCGGTCAGGAATGCGGCATGGCCTTCGAAAACTATCACGACATGCGTGCCGGTGACGTGATCGAGTGTTATCGCGTGGAGACGATCCAGCGCTCCCTGTAAGTCCAAATCTTACCGAAGCGGCTGGATCTTTTTGAGCTGAAATTGCGGGAGTGAGATGGCCGGATTTTTTCCGGCCATCCACGCCTCATTCGTTCCAACAGGACAAATGACAGTGCTCGTGTCCCAAACGCGGGCAGGACGAGGTGATTTTCGACGATGCCGCGCCATCATCAGAAGAAAAGTTCCGCGCCCGGCGGCTCGCAGCGTCAGCTGCGCGTCGGCGAGCAGGTTCGCCACGCGATAGCCGAGATTCTGGCGCAAGGCGGTGTGCATGATGCGGACCTCGAAGGTCACATCATCACCGTGCCGGAGGTGCGGATGTCGCCCGACCTGAAGCTCGCGACAATCTACGTGATGCCGCTTGGTGGCCGCGACACCGAGCTCGTCATCGCTGCGCTCGATCGCAACAAGAAATTCCTGCGCGGCGAAGTCGCGCGGCGCGTTAACCTGAAATTTGCACCTGACCTTCGCTTCCGCGTCGACGAGCGATTCGACGAAGCGGAACGGATCGAGAAGCTTTTGCGAACACCTGCGGTGCAGAAGGACCTGGAACAGGATCCGGACTCGGATCGGGAAGAAAAACAATGATGATGGACCCGGCTCACGGCACGATCGGCAGCGAAGAGGTCGACACGCGCGACCTGCAGAAAAATAATTTTGCAGTTGCCGATGCTCAGCCGCATCAGGAAGCGCGTCGCGTCAACAACGATCCGCGCGCGGGCAAGCAGAAGGGCAACCAGCCCCGCCGCGACCGGCGCGACGTGCACGGCTGGGTCGTGCTCGACAAGCCGATCGGGATGACCTCGACGCAGGCCGTTGCCGTGCTCAAGCGTCTGTTCAACGCCAAGCGCGCAGGCCACGCCGGCACGCTCGACCCGCTCGCCTCCGGCGGCCTGCCGATCGCGCTCGGCGAAGCCACCAAGACGGTTCCCTTCGTCATGGACGGTCGCAAGCGCTACCGCTTCACCGTGTGCTGGGGCGAGGAGCGCGACACGGACGATATCGAAGGCAAGGTCACCGCGACCTCGGACCAGCGCCCGACCCGCGAGGCCATCGAAGCCCTGCTGCCCCGCTTCACCGGTGTGATCGAGCAGGTCCCGCCGCGCTATTCGGCGATCAAGGTCCAGGGCGAGCGGGCCTACGATCTGGCACGCGACGGCGAGGTCGTGGAACTAGCGCCCCGCCCGGTCGAGATTCACCATTTAACCCTTGTGGATCAGCCAGATAGCGATCGGGCCGTGTTCGAGGCCGAGTGTGGCAAGGGCACCTATGTCCGCGCGCTCGCCCGCGATATGGGCCGGATTCTCGGCACTTTCGGCCATATCTGCGCGCTGCGGCGGACCCTGGTCGGCCCGTTTGGCGAAAACGACATGATTCCGCTGGATCAGCTTGAGGCTTTATGCGATAGAGCCGCGTCCGGCGAGGGAAGCCTCGCCGACGCGCTGATGCCCGTTGAGACCGCGCTGGACGACATCCCGGCACTGGCCGTCACTCGGGCTGATGCGGCAAGGCTCCATCGGGGCCAGGCCGTTTTGTTGCGCGGACGGGATGCGCCCACTAGTAGCGGCACAGTCTATGTCACGGTAGCAGGCCGTCTTTTGGCGCTTGCTGAAGTTGGCAATGGCGAAATCATCCCCAAGCGTGTGTTCAACCTGACCGGCTTGACTGCCTCAACCGGTCGCAACGAGAGAAATTGACGATGTCGATTGCCGCAGAACGCAAAGCGGAAGTCATCAAGACGAATGCCAACAAGGCCGGCGACACCGGCTCGCCAGAGGTTCAGGTCGCGATCCTGTCGGAACGCATCACCAACCTGACCAACCATTTCAAGACCCACGTGAAGGACAACCATTCGCGTCGCGGTCTCTTGAAGCTGGTCTCGACTCGCCGTTCGCTCCTCGACTATCTCAAGAAGCGGGACGAGGCGCGTTACAAGGCGCTGCTCGAGAAGCACAACATTCGTCGTTAAGAGTTCTTGCGCGCGCCACCGGCGCGCGTTTTTGCGCGTGATTTCGAGCGAAAGCGCTTATTTCAAGGTTTTTGATCGAGGCTCACGCGTACGTCCGGTGCGGGCCAATGCTGCTTCGCATCGGGGCATGATGAACGAAGACCGCGGTCCGGTGTTCGCGAGCGTGCCGACTGACAGTCCAGCAGCAATCCGGCGGCTGGGCGCAACGGGCAAGGTGCCCGTATGACCCGAAAGGATGGACGCCATCCGACATCCGAAAACCATGGCAGGATCGCAGGACGCTGATCGCCCGCTCCGATCAGCGTCCTGCAATCTTGACATGGTTTTTGTTTTTCGAGCCGTCCCTTCTTTCGAGAACCCATGAAAGAAGACCTCTATGTTCAATAAGCATTCCGTCGAGATCGACTGGGGCGGACGCCCTCTCAAGCTCGAAACCGGCAAGATCGCACGCCAGGCCGACGGCGCCGTCGTCGCCACCTATGGCGAGACCGTGGTGCTCGCCACCGTCGTCGCGGCGAAGTCGCCGCGTGAAGGCGTCGACTTCCTGCCGCTGACCGTCGACTACCAGGAAAAGACCTACGCAGCTGGCCGCATTCCCGGCGGCTATTTCAAGCGCGAGGGCCGTCCGACCGAGAAGGAGACGCTGGTCTCCCGCCTGATCGACCGTCCGATCCGTCCGCTGTTCGTCGACGGCTGGCGCAACGAGACCCAGGTGATCGTCACCGTGCTGTCGCACGATATGGAGAACGATCCCGACATCGTCGCGCTGGTGGCGTCCTCGGCCGCGCTGACCCTGTCCGGCGCCCCCTTCAAGGGCCCGATCGGCGCTGCCCGCGTCGGCTTCGCCAATGACGAGTTCATCCTCAACCCGACGCTCGACGAGATGGTCGACACCCAGCTCGACCTCGTCGTCGCCGGCACCGCCGACGCCGTGCTGATGGTGGAATCGGAAGCCAAGGAGCTGAACGAAGACATCATGCTCGGCGCCGTGATGTTCGGTCACCGCCACTTCCAGCCGGTCATCAACGCGATCATCGAGCTCGCCGAGAAGGCCGCCAAGGAGCCGCGCGAAGTCACCGTCATCGACAATGCCGCGCTCGAGAAGGAAATGCTCGGCCTCGTCGAGCAGGAGCTGCGCGCCGCCTACGCCATTCCGGTCAAGCAGGATCGCTACGCCGCGGTCGGCAAGGTCAAGGAAAAGGTGATCGCCCACTACTTCCCTGAAGGGCAGGAGCCGAAATACGACAAGCTGCGCATCGGCGCCGTGTTCAAGGAGCTCGAGGCGAAGATCGTTCGCTGGAACATCCTCGACACCGGCAAGCGCATCGACGGCCGTGACTCAAAGACCGTTCGCAACATCATTGCCGAGGTCGGCGTGCTGCCCCGCGCCCATGGCTCGGCCCTGTTCACCCGCGGCGAGACCCAGGGCCTGGTCGTGACCACGCTCGGCACCGGCGAGGACGAGCAGTATATCGACGCGCTGTCGGGAACGTACAAGGAGACGTTCCTGCTGCACTACAACTTCCCTCCCTACTCGGTGGGTGAGACCGGCCGCCTCGGCGGCACCAAGCGCCGCGAGATCGGCCACGGCAAGCTTGCCTGGCGCGCGATCCACCCGGTGCTGCCGCCGCATCACGAGTTCCCGTACACGATCCGCGTGGTCTCCGAGATCACCGAGTCCAACGGCTCCTCGTCGATGGCTTCGGTGTGCGGCGCCTCGCTCGCGCTGATGGACGCTGGCGTGCCGTTGAAGCGGCCGACCGCGGGCATCGCGATGGGCCTGATCCTCGAAGACAAGCGCTTCGCGGTTCTCTCGGACATTCTCGGTGACGAGGACCATCTCGGCGACATGGACTTCAAGGTCGCCGGCACGGAAGTGGGCATCACCTCGCTCCAGATGGACATCAAGATCGAGGGCATCACCGAGGAGATCATGAAGGTCGCGCTCGGCCAGGCCAAGGATGGGCGTATCCACATCCTCGGCGAGATGGCCAAGGCGCTCACCAACGCCCGCGCAGAGCTCGGCGAATACGCGCCGCGCATCGAGACCTTCAAGATCGCCACCGACAAGATCCGCGAAGTGATCGGCACCGGCGGCAAGGTGATCCGCGAGATCGTCGAGAAGACCGGCGCCAAGGTCAACATCGAGGACGACGGCACCGTGAAGGTCGCCTCCTCCGATGGCGAGGCGATGAAGGCCGCGATCAAGTGGATCAAGTCGATCGCATCCGATCCGGAGGTCGGCCAGATCTATGACGGCACTGTCGTCAAGGTGATGGAGTTCGGCGCCTTCGTGAACTTCTTCGGCTCCAAGGACGGCCTCGTCCACATCAGCCAGCTCGCCTCGGCGCGCGTGCAGAAGACCTCCGACGTCGTCAAGGAAGGCGACAAGGTCAAGGTCAAGCTGCTCGGCTTCGACGATCGCGGCAAGACCCGCCTCTCGATGAAGGTCGTCGATCAGACCACCGGCGAAGACCTCGAAGGCAAGGGCGGCGACGGCGAGAAGGCCCCGCGCGAAGCGGCCGGCGAGTAAGTCTCGCTCCACCATCGGAAACACGAAGGGCGGCCGAGAGGCCGCCCTTTTTGTTTGTGTTCGCTCCGGGAGAGCTGCGCTCCCTCTCCCGCTTGCGAGAGAGGTGCAGCAACTCAGGCCGCGAGGTCGAACCGGTCGAGGTTCATCACCTTGGTCCAGGCCTTGGCGAAGTCCTTCACGAACTGCTCCTTGGAGTCGGACGTGGCATAGACCTCGGCGTAGGCACGAAGCTGCGAGTGCGCGCCGAAGATGAGATCGACACGCGTGCCGGTCCACTTCACCGCATTGGTCTTGCGGTCGCGGGCTTCGTAGGTACCGTCAGCAGCCGGCGTCCACTGCGTGCCCATATCGAGCAGGTTGACGAAGAAGTCGTTGGTCAGCGTGCCCACCTTCGAGGTCAAGACGCCGTTCTTCGAACCGCCCGCATTGGCACCGAGCACGCGCAGGCCGCCGACGAGCGCCGTCATCTCGGGTCCGGTCAGCTTCAGAAGCTGCGCGCGATCGACCAGGGCTTCTTCCTGCTGCAGGAACTGTTGCCGCTTGCCGACGTAGTTGCGGAAGCCATCGGCTCGCGGCTCCAGCGGAGCAAACGAAGCGGCATCGGTCTGCTCCTGCGAAGCATCCATGCGGCCCGGCGTGAACGCGACCTTGACGTCGACGCCAGCATCCTTGGCGGCCTTCTCGACCGCGGCGGTGCCACCAAGCACGATCAGGTCGGCGATCGAGACCTTCTTGGCGCCTGATGACGCGTTGAAGTCTTTCTGGATCGCTTCGAGCTTGCCGAGCACCTTGGAGAGCTGGGCCGGCTGGTTCACCTCCCAGTCCTTCTGCGGCGCGAGGCGAATGCGCGCGCCGTTGGCGCCGCCGCGCTTGTCGGAGCCGCGGAACGTCGAAGCCGACGCCCAGGCGGTCGAGACCAGCTCCGGCACCGGGAGGCCCGACGCCAGGATCCTGGTTTTCAGCGAGGCGATATCCTGATCGCTGACCAGCTCGTGGTCGACCTTCGGGATCGGATCCTGCCAGATCAGCGTCTCCTTCGGCACCAGCGGGCCGAGGTAGCGCTGGATCGGACCCATGTCGCGGTGGGTGAGCTTGAACCAGGCGCGGGCGAACGCGTCGGCGAACTGATCGGGATTTTCGAGGAAGCGGCGCGAGATCTTCTCGTAGGCCGGATCCATGCGCAGCGAGAGGTCGGTGGTCAGCATGGTCGGCCGATGCTTCTTCGACGTGTCGTACGCGTCCGGAATGATCGCGTCGGCACCCTTGGCCGTCCACTGGTTCGCACCACCCGGGCTCTTCGTCAGCTCCCATTCGAACTTGAACAGGTTCTCGAAGAAGTTGTTGCTCCACTTCGTCGGCGTCTTGGTCCAGGTCACCTCGAGACCGCTGGTGATGGAATCACCCGCGAGACCCGACGCGTGCTTGCTCTTCCAGCCGAGGCCCTGATCTTCCAGCGCGCCGGCTTCCGGCTCCGGTCCGACCAGCGACGGATCGCCGGCGCCATGGGTCTTGCCGAAAGAGTGGCCGCCCGCGATCAGCGCGACGGTTTCCTCGTCGTTCATCGCCATGCGGAAGAAGGTCTCACGGATGTCCTTGGCCGCGGCGACCGGATCCGGCTTGCCGTTCGGGCCTTCCGGATTGACGTAGATGAGACCCATCTGCACCGCGCCGAGCGGCTCGGCGAGCTGGCGTTCGCCGCTGTAGCGCTCATCGCCCAGCCACGTGCCTTCGGGACCCCAATAGAGCTCCTCCGGCTCCCACACGTCGGCGCGACCACCGGCAAAGCCGAACGTCTTGAAGCCCATCGACTCCAGCGCGACGTTGCCCGCGAGCACCATCAAATCGGCCCAGGAAATCTTGCGGCCGTATTTCTGCTTGATCGGCCAGAGCAGCCGGCGCGCCTTGTCGAGGTTGGCGTTGTCAGGCCAGCTGTTGAGCGGGGCGAAACGCTGCTGACCGGCACCGGCGCCGCCGCGGCCGTCGGTGATGCGGTAGGTGCCGGCGCTGTGCCAGGCCATACGGATCATGAGGCCGCCGTAATGACCGAAGTCGGCCGGCCACCATTCCTGCGAGTCCGTCATCAGAGCGGTCAGGTCCTTGATGACCGCGTTCAGGTCGAGCGTCTTGAATTCCTTGGCGTAGTCGAATTCCTTGCCCATGGGATCGGAGAGGCCGGAATTCTTGTGCAGCATCTCGATGCTGAGCTGAGTTGGCCACCAGTCGCGGTTGGATGGCGCGCGTTTTCCGCCCGAAAACGGGCACTTCGAAGTGTCGTCCATGATTACCTCCTCTGGTGGCGTCCGACGGCGCCTTTGACCAGGTAGAACCACTCTAAGCGC
The DNA here is from genome assembly GCF_040548225.1 of Bradyrhizobium sp. S3.12.5. Classification (NCBI taxonomy): domain Bacteria; kingdom Pseudomonadati; phylum Pseudomonadota; class Alphaproteobacteria; order Hyphomicrobiales; family Nitrobacteraceae; genus Bradyrhizobium; species Bradyrhizobium sp. S3.12.5. Next base: position 96,092 of record NZ_JBEPRF010000019.1, on the reverse strand, counting down.
CACGTTCGATCAGGGGAAGTTGACTTTAATGATCGCTGCGATAGGATTTTCTGATGATCAACGTGACGATGCGACAGTTGCGGTATTTCGACGCGCTGGCACGGCATGGTCATTTCGGCCGCGCCGCCGAGGCCTGCTCCATCTCGCAGCCGGCACTGTCGATGCAGATCAAGGAACTGGAGGAAGCGCTCGGCGGGCTGCTGCTGGAGCGCAGCGCGCGCCAGGTCGCGCTGACCCGGTTCGGCGAGGAGCTCGCCCAGCGCGTCCGCGACATCCTGCGCTCGGTCGATGAGCTCGGCGATTTCGCCCGCGCCTCGCAGGACCGTTTTGCGGGCCGCCTGCGCATCGGCATGATCCCGACGATTGCCCCCTATCTGCTGCCCAAGATTACGAAGAATCTCACCCGCCTGCATCCCGAGCTCGACATCCGCGTGCGCGAGACGATGACGCCGCGGCTGATCCAGGAACTGGTCGAAGGCCGGCTCGACACCGCCATCGTCGCGCTGCCGGTCTCCGAACCCTCGCTCACCGAGGTCGCTTTGTTCGAGGAGAAATTCCTGCTGGTGCGACCGGGCACGGATGCGGGCACGCCGGTGCCGTCGCGCGAGATGATGCGGGAGATGCGGCTGTTGCTGCTCGAAGAGGGCCATTGTTTCCGCGATCAGGCGCTGTCGTTCTGCAACATGCAGTCGGCGCCGCCGCGCGAGATGCTGGACGCCAATTCGCTGTCGACATTGGTCCAGATGGTCAGCGCCGGCATCGGCGTCACCCTGATTCCGGAGATGGCGGTGTCGGTGGAGACGCGATCGGCCTCGGTCTCACTGTCGCGCTTCCGCGACCCCGAGCCTTCGCGCACCATCGGCATGGTCTGGCGCAAGACCAGCCCGCTGGCGCGGCAGCTGCTGCAGATCTCCGAGGTGGTGTGCCTGTCGGCCGGCAAGGCGCGCCCGCGGCAGGCCGCGCGCAACCAGCGAGCCTGAGATGCCGCATCCGATCATCCGTCCCGCCCGCGCCGACGAATATGACGAGATCGGCCGTGTCTGGATGGAGAGCTGGGTCTCGACCGGGCTTGCCGAAGCCAGCGAGTTCCTGCTGGCAAACCTGCGTGCGCGCATCCGGCGCGAGATGGAGAACGGCTGGAGCCTGTTCGTCGCCGACGACAACGGCACCATCGCTGCGATGCTCGCGCTGCATCTGCCAAAACTCTATCTCGATATGCTGTTCGTCGGACCCGCCTATCAGGGACAATCGCTCGGGCGGAAGTTGCTCGCCTTCACGCGCACGCACATGCCGGATGAAATGTTCCTGCGCTGCGTCCGCGAGAACGAAAAGGCCTGGCGCTGGTACGAGCGCGAAGGTTTTGTGTTCGAGAAGGAAGAGGTCGAGCCGTCGAACGGGTTTGTGATGAAGTACTATAGGTGGAAGAACAAGGGTCCGCTCCCATGATCAAACTCTATTGGTCGCCCCGCTCGCGTTCGTTCTCGGCGCTTTGGCTGATGGAAGAGAGCGGGCTTCGGTATGAGCGCGTGCTGACCGACATTTCGACCGGCGCGCAGAAGGCGCCGGATTATCTGAAGGTCAATCCGATGGGCAAGGTGCCGGCGCTCGCCGACGGCGATGCCGCGCTCGGCGAGGCCGCTGCAATCTGCGCTTACATCGCCGACCGTTATCCGGAGACGAAGCTCGCGCCTGATGTGACCGATCCACGTCGTGCGCGCTACCTGCAATGGCTGTTCTTCTCGCCGAGCTGCATCGAACCGGCGATCATCCAGATCTTCACCAAGATCGAGGTGCCGAGCTCGACTGCGGCCTGGGGCAGCGCGACGCAGGTCTTCGACGTGCTGGAAGCGGCGCTCGAAAACGGGCCTTGGATTCTCGGCGAGGAATTTTCCGCGGCCGACATCACGATCGGCTCTGGCCTGAACTTCGCAGTGCGCCTGTTCAAGATGGTGCCGTCGCGCACCGTGTTCGATGCCTATATCGCGCGCTGCATGGCGCGGCCGGCATTCCAGCGCGCGGAGAAGATCGCGGCGGGTTAGCCTTCCGCCTTCAGATCATCCGGCCTCGGCATCAGGACGGTGTTGTAGCCGGAATCGACATAGTGGATTTCGCCGGTCACGCCGCCGGAGAGATCCGACAGCAGATACAGCGCCGAGCCGCCGAGCTCATCGAGCGTGACGCCGCGGCGGAGCGGCGAATGCTTCTGCATGAACGCAAACATTGCGCGCGCCTCGCCGATGCCGGAGCCCGCGAGCGTACGGATGGGGCCGGCCGAGATCGCGTTGACGCGGATGCCGCGCGGTCCGAAATCGGACGCGAGATAGCGCACCGAGGCTTCCAGCGCCGCCTTGGCCACGCCCATCACGTTGTAATTCGGCATCGCGCGCTCTGAGGCGCCGAAGGTCAGCGTGATCATGCTGCCACCCTCGGTCATCAGCTCGGCGGCGCGTTTTGCGACCTCCGTGAACGAGAAGCAGGAGATCACCATGGTGCGCGAAAAATTCTCGCGGCTGGTGTCGGCGTAGCGGCCCTTCAGCTCGTTCTTGTCGGCAAAGCCGATCGCGTGGATCACGAAATCGAGCTTGCCCCACTTTTCGCGCAAGACGTCGAACGTGGCGTCGACGCTGGCAATGTCTTCGACATCGCACGGCAGCACCAGATCAACCCCAAGCGATTCCGCCAGCGGCTTGACGCGCTTGCCGAGAGCCTCGCCCTGGAAGGTGAAGGCGAGCTCGGCGCCATGGGCATGCAGCGTCCTCGCCATGCCCCAGGCGATCGAATGATCATTGGCAATGCCCATGATCAGACCGCGCTTGCCCTTCATCAAACCGTCCATCTCGCGATTACCCTCCGCTCTCCGTCATGCCCGGGCTTGTCCCGGGCATCCACGTTCTTCCGAAGTCGGTAGCAAAGACGTGGATGGCCGGGACAAGCCCGGCCATGACGAAATAGCTATCGATCGTCCGCAGTGACGTCACACGTCCAGCCGGCTGAACACCAGGGTGGCGTTGGTGCCGCCGAAGCCGAAGGAGTTCGACAGCACGGTGCCGATCTTGACGTTGTCGATGCGCCTGCGCACGATCGGCATGTCGGCGAACACGGGATCGAGCTCCTGGATGTGCGCGCTTTCGCAGATGAAACCGTTGTTCATCATCAGCATCGAATAGATCGCCTCCTGCACACCGGTCGCGCCCAGCGAGTGGCCGGTCAGCGCCTTGGTCGCCGAGATCGGCGGGCACTTCTCGCCGGCGCCGAACACGCGGCGGAGCGCGTCGATTTCCGGCGGATCGCCGGCTGGCGTCGAGGTGGCGTGCGGATTGATGTAGTCGACCTTGGTCTTCACCGTCGACATCGCCATGCGCATGCAGCGCTCGGCGCCTTCACCTGACGGCGCGACCATGTCGTAGCCATCCGAGGTCGCGCCATAGCCGACGATCTCGCCGTAGATGCGCGCGCCGCGCGCCTTGGCGTGCTCAAGCTCTTCCAGGACGAGGACTCCGGCGCCGCCGGCGATGACAAAACCGTCGCGGTTGACATCATAGGGACGCGAGGCGGTGGCGGGGGTATCGTTGTACTTCGAGGACATAGCGCCCATGGCGTCGAACAGCACCGAGAGCGACCAGTCCAGTTCCTCGCAGCCGCCGGCGAAGATGATATCCTGCTTGCCTATCTGGATCGTCTCATAGGCGTTGCCGACGCAGTGGTTCGACGTCGCGCAGGCCGAGGAGATCGAATAGTTCACGCCCTTGATCTTGAACCAGGTCGCGAGCGTCGCCGACGCCGTGGACGACATCGCCTTCGGCACTGCAAAGGGACCGACGCGCTTCGGTCCCTTGGTGCGGGTGATATCGGCGGCTTCGACGATAGTGCGCGCCGAGGGGCCGCCGGAGCCCATGATGATGCCGGTGCGGACGTTGGAGACTTCGTCAGGCGACAGACCGGAGTCCTGGATCGCCTGCTCCATCGCGACATGATTCCACGCCGCACCCTGACCGAGGAAACGCATGGCGCGGCGGTCAACCACTGTCGAAGGATCGAGCGTCGGCGCACCTTGCACCTGCGAACGGAAGCCGAGCTCGGCATATTTCTCGGCCCGCGAAATGCCCGACTTCGCCTCGTGAAGGCTCGCAAGCACTTCCTGGGTGTTGTTTCCGATCGACGAGACGATTCCCATCCCGGTGACCACAACCCGCCTCATGACAGCCTCGCCTAAATCGTTGTCTTTCTTGGTGATGCGCTCAGCCCAGGCTCACGCCTTGCTTGAACAAGCCGACCTTCAGCTCCTTCGCGCGATAAATAATCTGGTCATCGACCGAAAGCCATCCGTCGGCGATGCCGAGCACAAGCTTTGAACGCATCACGCGCTTGATATCGATGTTGTACACAACCTTGCGGGCCTCGGGCAGCACCTGGCCGCTGAACTTGAGCTCGTTCAGACCAAGCGCGCGGCCGCGACCTTCGCCGCCGCTCCAGCCGAGATAGAAGCCGACCATTTGCCACAGCGCGTCGAGGCCGAGGCAGCCGGGCATCACCGGATCGTTCTTGAAGTGGCAGCCGAAGAACCAGAGGTCCGCCTTCACGTCCAGCTCGGCACGCACGATTCCCTTGCCGAACTCGCCGCCGGTCTCCGAAATGTCCGTGATGCGGTCGAACATGAGCATCGGCGGCAGCGGCAGCTGGGCATTGCCCGGGCCGAACATCTCGCCGCGGGCACATGCCAGCAAATCTTCGTATTCGTAGCCGTTGCGCCTGTTCAGCATGCGGAAGCCTCTGTTTGAACCCCGATTGAGCGGCGTTTCTGGCAAAAAATGGGCCCCGTTCTCGTTCGGAAAGCAACGCCAATTGCCGTCGCCAGGCGCAAATACCGAGAGCCGGATGGACTTCGGGCCGGGCCTCAATGCCTGGCTGCGCCAAAATCGGTTAAGCGGAACCGCGCGCTCTCTAACACAGGCCTTTTCGGGTAGCAAAGCGGGCCCATGAAGGTAAAAATGACCGGGACCCGGCCCGGTTCCTCTGCTGATTAGAACCGCTCTAGTTGCGAGAAACTTGCATCTGCATCTATCTGTCCATATATTGCAGATAGATAGTGTTCACGCGTGCCCGAATTCTGGAAATGAACGAAAACAACGCCACCCACCACGACGAAGACGCCCATGCGGCGGCTCTTCTGTCCGGCCGCCAGCCGGCCCTGACCGGCTGCCCCTGGCACGACGTCAATGAAATGCTCCAGTCTGCCGGCCTGCGCCCGACGCGCCAGCGCATGGCGCTCGGCTGGCTGCTGTTCGGCAAGGGTGCACGCCACCTCACGGCTGAAATGCTCTACGAGGAAGCGACGCTGGCCAAGGTCCCGGTCTCGCTCGCGACCGTCTACAACACGTTGAACCAGCTGACCGATGCCGGCCTGCTGCGTCAGGTCAGTGTCGACGGCACCAAGACCTATTTCGACACCAACGTCACCACGCACCATCACTATTACCTCGAGAACAGCCACGAGCTGGTCGACATCGAGGATCCGCATCTGGCCCTGTCCAAGATGCCGGAGGTGCCGGAAGGCTACGAGATCGCGCGCATCGACATGGTCGTGCGCCTGCGCAAGAAGCGCTGAAATCGTCCCGAAATCGCATTGAGTTCGTCATGGCGAGTTCGTCATGGCCCGGCTTCGTCCCGGCCATTGTCGTTTCAGGCCGTCAGTTGACCTGCTCGTCGGCGTAGACGCCCCAGAGCCGTTCCTGCTGGATCCAGCCGTCAAAGCCGTCGCCGGCGACGTGGCACCAGTTGGTCGTGCACTTCTTCACCTGCGTGACGACGCCGGCCTGGAGTTTCGCGGCCACGGCACTGTCGGCATCGGCGCGGTCATAGATCGGCGCGAGATCGTCCCTGTGCTTCATGGTCACCACCGCGGTGCGGCGGCCCGACAGCAGCGAATGATAGACCCAGCCCTCGGCGCCCTCGGAATCGCGCACCCGGCGCCAGTTCTCGAACTCGGCGGTGATTTCCACCGGCAGGCCGGACCGGGTGTAGACCCAGGCCACGTCATTGTCCTTGGTTGGCCCGGCGCGAACGTTGACGTGATCCGATTTGAGGCTGACATAGCGCGGCACCGGAAGGCCGCTGGCCGTCTGGGGGGTGTTGTCCTTGGCCGAGTGCCCGGGGCTGACCGAGGCGCTCAACCAGGTGCAAATGAGCGCCAGCACCGAACAAAAACGCCCCAACGCCATTAACCCGTCTCCTGTCGAAGACCTGGCCAGACCAGGTCCTCACCCCAAATTCCAAAACCTGCCGTGCAAACCCCTCTCCCGCCCCACGCGGGTGTTCCCAAAGCCAAACCCGTGGTTCTTGTCTTGGCCCGGCCTTCTGCTAGAGAGGACGGACATCTGAACAACCGGTTTGCCCCGATTTTCCGGCCGGAAAGTTGGGGGAAAGCTTGAAGGAAACGCCGGGGACGACACGGCTAAGGCAGTGTCGAACAACCGGGTTAATGAGGCCTCAACAGCCGGCCTTTGGCGACAGAGGCGGCCTGCAACGCCTCATGAGGGCAGCACATGTCGGTGAAGAAAAAGCCCCTCGTCGTGGTGACGCGCAAGCTGCCGGACTCGATCGAGACCCGGATGCGCGAACTGTTCGACGCACGCATCAATCTCGACGACACACCGATGTCGACCGAGCAGATCGCCGAAGCCGCGCGCACTGCCGACATCCTGGTTCCCACGGTCACCGACCACATCAGCGCCGACATCGTCAATCAGCCCGACTGCAAGCTCCGCCTGATCGCCAATTTTGGCAACGGCGTCGACAATATCGACGTCGAGGCTGCGCATGCCCGCGGCATCACCGTCACCAACACGCCAAAGGTTCTGACCGAAGACACCGCCGACATGACGATGGCGCTGATCCTGGCGGTGCCGCGCCGGATGATCGAGGGCGCTTCCGTGCTGACGGAGGGAAAACCCTGGGCGGGCTGGTCGCCGACCTGGATGCTCGGCCACCGCATCGGGGGCAAACGCCTCGGCATCATCGGCATGGGCCGCATCGGCCAGGCGGTCGCACGCCGCGCCCGCGCGTTCGGCTTGCAGATCCATTATCACAACCGCCGCCCCGTCGCGCCGAAGATCGCCGAAGAGCTTGGCGCGACCTATTGGGAAAGCCTCGACCAGATGCTGGCGCGGATGGACATCATCTCGGTGAACTGTCCGCACACGCCAGCGACCTATCACCTGCTCTCGGCGCGCCGGCTGAAGCTGATCCGCAAGGACGCCTATATCGTAAACACCGCGCGCGGTGGAGTCACCGACGAAGACACGCTGATCAAGCTGATCGAAGCCGGCGAGATCGGCGGCGCCGGTCTCGACGTCTATGAGCACGAGCCGGCAGTCAACCCAAAGCTGGTGCGGCTTGCGAAAGCCGGCAAGGTGACGCTGATGCCGCATATGGGCTCGGCCACGATCGAAGGCCGCGTCGAGATGGGCGAGAAGGTGATCATCAATATCCGCACCTTCCTCGACGCGCACAAGCCGCCGGATCGCGTGTTGCCGAGCATGCTCTGAGGCCTATTTGCCGCGCGTCTCGCGCTTGCGCCAATCGGCGACGAAATCGATGAAGGCGCGCAGCGCGGGCGGCACCTGGCGCCGGCTCGGGTAGTACAGAAACGGGCCCGGGAACGGCTCGCACCAGTCTTCCATCAAGCTGACCAGCGCACCGGATTTCAGGGCGTCGCCGACATAGCCATCGAGGCTTGCCCAGACGCCAGCGCCGCCGAGCGCGGCGCGCATGGCAAGACCCATATTGGTGGAAATCAGTTTTGCAGGCGGATCGACCTTCACGATCTGGCCGGCCTTCTCGAACTCCCAGTCATGCATGACGCCGCTCGAATAGCGCGCGCGGATGCAGTCGTGGTCGAGCAAATCCTTCGGGTGCTTGGGCCTGCCGCGGCGCGCGACATAATCGGGCGAGGCGACGACGACATAGTGCTGCGGACCGCTCAGCGGGATCGCGACCATGTCTTGCGCGAGATGCTCGCCGTAACGCACGCCGGCGTCGTAGCCTGCGCTGACGATATCGACGAAGCCGCTCTCGGAAACGATATCGAGATCGACCTGCGGATGGGCCTGCAGGAACGGAACGACCATCGGCGCCAGCACCAAATCGACTGCCGGTGGTGGCGCATTGATGCGCAGACGGCCCGAGGCGACCTCGCGCAGGCCCCGGACCTGATCCAGGGCATCGCCGACGTCGCGCAAGGCCGGGGCCACCCGCGACAGCAACAGCTCCCCCGCCTCGGTCAGCGCGACACTGCGGGTCGTGCGGTTCATCAGCCGGACGCCGAGGCGCTCCTCCAGGTCACGCAGCCGCTGGCTAAGGCTCGACACCGACACGCGAATTTCGACCGCCGCGCGCCGGAAATTGCGGGTGCGGGCGATCGCCACGAAGGCATCGAGATCGCGCAGGTCAGGACCAACCATTGTTCGATATGATGAACAAGCTATTCCGCATTGTCCAGCTTATCGCGGCAATGGGCCGGGCGCATATCTGGCCTCGTCACGCGGCGTCCATCGGGCACCGCCTTTTTCAAGGAGAGTCATCATGGAACAGCGCAAACTCGGTTCGACCGGCCCCAACGTCTCGAGCCTCGGCCTCGGCTGCATGGCGATGTCGGATGCCTATGGCCCGGCCGATCGCGGCGAGAGCATCGCCACCGTCCATGAGGCACTCGACGCGGGCATCACGCTGCTCGACACCGGCGATTTCTACGCGATGGGCCACAATGAAATGCTGATCCGCGAGGCGCTGACGAACGTCCCCCGCGACAAGGTACAGCTCAGTGTGAAGTTCGGCGCGCTGCGCGGTCCCGCCGGCGAATTCGTTGGGTTCGATTCGCGGCCGGCTGCGACGAGAAACTTCCTCGCCTATTCGCTGCAACGACTTGGCACCGACTACATCGACGTCTACCGCCCGGCGCGGCTCGATCCCAGCATTCCCATCGAGGAGACGATCGGCGGTCTCGCTGATCTCGTGAAGGCCGGCTACGTCAAGCATATCGGCCTGTCCGAGGTCGGCTCCGACACCATCCGCCGCGCGCACGCGGTGCATCCGATCGCCGATCTCCAGATCGAATATTCGCTGATCGAGCGCGGCATCGAGCGCGATATTCTGAAGACCTGCCGTGAGCTCGGCATCGCCATCACCGCTTACGGCGTGCTGGCGCGCGGCCTGATCAGCGGCCATTGGTCGAAGGACTCCGGCAAGACCGGCCGCGACTACCGTCTGATGAGCCCGCGCTTCCAGGGCGCGAACCTCGATGCCAATCTGGCGCTGGCGGAGCAGCTTCGCGCCATTGCCACAGAGATCGGCGCAACACCAGCGCAGGTCGCAATCGCCTGGGTGGCGGCGCAAGGCCAGGAGATCGTGCCGCTGATCGGTGCCCGCACCCGCAAGCGCTTCACCGAAGCACTCGGCGCGACCAATGTGGCGCTGACGCCGGCTCATCTTGCGGCGCTGGCAAAGGCGTTTCCGCCCAACATCGCTTCCGGCACGCGTTATGCGGCCGAGCAGATGGCGCATCTCGACAGCGAGAAGCCGGCCACGGCGTAACAGCGCGATCAGGTGCGATGGGCGCTAAGGTCAGTCATGACCGGCCCATCGCCATTAAGCGGATTGGCCGGATCGCGCCCGTAGCGCAGCGTCTCGAAGCGCATCGCGCGCGCATCGATCATCAGGAGGCGGCCGACCAGGCCATCGCCAAAACCGACGATCTCGCGGATCGCCTCCAGCGCCATCATCGAGCCCATCACGCCCGCAAGCGCGCCCATGACGCCGGCCTCCGCGCAGGCCGGCACGGTGCCCGGCGGGGGCGCCTCCGGAAACAGACAGCGATAGGTCGGGTTAAATTCGCCCTGCTCATTTGTCTCATATGCGCGGATGGTGGTGAGCGAGCCGTCGAAGGTGCCGAGCGCCGCGGTGATCAGCGGCCGCTTCGCAAAAAAACAGGCATCCGAGACCAGATAGCGTGTCGAGAAATTGTCGGAGCCATCGAGCACCAGGTCGTAATCGCCGATCAGGCCCAGCGCATTGTCGGCATTGAGCCAGGTGGCGTGGCCGACGAAGCGGACATGCGGATTGAGCGCCGCAATCCGCTCGGCCGCGCTCTCGACCTTGTGCCGGCCGATGTCAGGCGTCGTATGGATGACCTGGCGCTGAAGGTTGGACAGCGACACGACGTCGTCATCGACCACGCCGAGCGTGCCAATGCCAGCCGCCGCCAGATACATCAGGGCCGGCGCGCCGAGCCCGCCGGCGCCGATCACCAGCGCGGAGGCTCGCTTCAGCGCAGCCTGGCCCGGGCCGCCGACATCGCGCAGCACGATATGGCGGGCATAGCGTTCGAGTTCATCCGGGCTGAGCACCTTCTCTTACTCCTGAACCGCCCCAACATTGTTCGCGACCAACGAGATGTGCTTCAATGGCGGCGCGTTCAATGGGCTGGCTGGATTTGTCATGAGATCGATGCTTGCGGCAACACTGATGTTGGCGTCTGCCACAGGCGCCAGCGCCCAGACGACGACGCCACAGGTCCCGGGCACCAAGCCGAAGGTGGTCCAGACCGTTCCGATCAAGCCGCCTGCCCTGCAAACGCCGTCGGAAACCGCGGATGGGATGGCGCAGGCCGAGCGGCTGTCGCTTCAGTCCGACCTCGCCTGGGTCGGCGGATATAACGGCGCCATCACCGGCGACGTCAGCTCGCGCATAGTCGACGCCATCAAGGAGTACCAGAAGAACAAGGGCGGCAAGCCAACCGGCGTGCTCAATCCGCAGGAGCGCGCCGCGCTCGCCGAGACCGCGCGGCGCAAGCGGGACAGTGTCGGCTGGAAAATCGTGACGGAGATGACCAGCGGCGCGCGGCTCGGCATTCCCTCAAAGCTGGTGCCGCAGCAGGCCACCGACGCCAACGGCTCGAAATGGACTTCGCCGACCGGAACGGTGCAGGTGCTGCTGAGCCGCCGCAAGGAGGCGAACCCGACGACCGCAAAACTCGCGGATGCCGAGAAGAAGGAGCCGGCCGGACGCAAGGTCGACTACACCGTGGTGAAGCCCGACTTCTTCGTGCTGTCGGGATTGCAGGGCCTGAAGAAATTTTACGTGCGCGGCACTTTCAAGGGCGACGAGGTCCGCATCATGACGATCTTGTACGACCAGGCGACCGAGGGCACGGTCGAGCCTGTCGTGATCGCGATGTCGAGCGCGTTCAATGCATTCCCGTCGGGGCCGCTAGTCGGACCGCCGCCGCGCAAGACCGTCGAATATGGCACCGGCATCGTCGTCAGCGACGACGGCGCGATCCTGGCCGACCGTCTCGTCACGGATTCCTGTCTCGCCATCACCATCGGCGGCTACGGCAATGCCGATCGTCTCGCCGAGGACAAAGAGCACGACCTCGCGCTGCTGCACATCTATGGCGCACGCGGCCTGAAGCCGCTCAGCCTCGCCGGCGGCCCAGCGAAGACAAGTGTCGATGTCGTCGGCATCGCCGATCCGCAGAGCCAGGGCGGCGCGGCCGGTGTATCGAGCATCAAGGCTGCGCTGGCATCTGTCGGTGGCGGCGATGCCGCGCTGTCGCCGCCGCCGGCGGTTGGATTTTCCGGCGGCCCGGCAATCGACGGCGACGGCAAGTTCTCGGGCGTTACGCTGTTGAAGCCGGCGATGGTTGCGGGACCCGCAAATGCAGTGCCGGCGTCACAGGCCGTGATGGTCGCAGCAGATACGGTACGCGATTTCCTGAAGGCGAGCGGCGTTGCCGCGAACGGCACGTCAACAGATGCGAAGGCGGCGGTCGTCCGCGTGATCTGCGTGCGGAAATGACTCTCGTGTCCCGGACGCGCTGCAACGCGCCAGCGTTGCTGCGCAGAGCCGGGAACCACGCCGCCTCAAATTCAGTGCGAGAAGTTTCTGGGCCCCGGCTCTGCAGCGCACCGCTTCGCGCTGCGCCGCGTCCGGGGCACGAGCGCTAGCTCAACCTGAACCTGACACCGCTTTTCGCAAGGCCGCCCGAGATCCCAACCGGCGTGCCGTCCGCGCGCCAGCAGGCGGCGCCCGACATGCTCCCGTCGTCGTGGAACGCAATCGCATTCATGCCGCCGGCAACCGTCGCCACGGGCTGGACCTTGTGGCCGAGGGCCGCAAGCTTCGCGCGAACGCTCTCCGGCACCTTCTGCTCGACCTCGAGCGCGTTGCCCTCGGTCCACACACGCGGCGCTTCGACCGCTTCCTGCAGGCTCATGCCGTGGTCGATCAGATTGATCAGCGCCTGCATCGCGCTTGGGAAGATGCGCTTTCCGCCGGGGAGGCCCAGCGCATAGCGCAGCTTGCCGTCACGGAGCGCCATCATCGGCGACATCGAGGTCGTCACGCGCTTGCCGGGCGCGAGCGACAGCGCATGGCCCGGCCGCGGATCGAACAGGTTCATGTAATTGTTGGCGATGGCCCCTAGACCCGGGATCATGATCTTGGCGCCAAAGAGATTGTTGATGGTCTGCGTGGTTGCGACCACGTTGCCGAAGGCATCTGCCGCCGTCATGTGCGTGGTGTGCGCGCTTTCGAGCTGCGTCACGCCGGCACCAAAAGCCTGCGCCCGCGCCGGATCGATGGCGCGGCGGCGCTCCTCGGCATAGGCTTTTGACGTCAGCTTCTCCACGGGCACGCCAACATAATCCGGGTCGCCGCTGGCGGCGGCGCGATCGGCGAAGGCGATCTTCAGGACCTCGGCGAGGTAATGGATGGTCTCTGATGTGCCGAAGCCGAGGCCACCGATGTCGTAGCCTTCAAGAATGTTCAGCATCTGCGCGATATGCACGCCGGAGGCCGCGGGCGGTGGCGGCCCCAAAATGGTCCAGCCACGATAGTCGGCGCGGATCGGCTGCCGCTCGACGGTCTTGTAAGCCGTGAGATCGCCACGCCGGATGAAGCCGCCGGCCTTTTCCATATAGTCAACAAGGATGTCGCCGAGCGGCCCCTCGTAGAGCGCTTTCTCGCCGTGGTCGGCGATAGCACGAAGCGTCTCGGCATATTCGGCCTGCACCACGCGCTCGCCGACCTTGAGCGGCTCGCCATCAGGCAGATAGATCGCCGCAATCGGCTTGTCCTTGCGCATCTCGGCGGCGCTCTCGCTGATACATTCGTGCAAGTACGGCGTCGCCGCATATCCGCGCCTGGCGTGCTTGATCGCGGGCTGCATGACGTCGGCAAGCGACATGGTACCGAATCGGCGCAGCGTCTCGCACCAGGCTTTCAGCGACCCCGGCGTGGCGACGGCTTTCGGACCGTTGAGGTTCTCGTTGCCGACGGTATCGAACACGTCATGGGCGGAGCCCGGCCTGGAGGTGTAGGTGGTGTCGCGGACCGCAGCGGGCACCGTGCTCTGGCCGTCGATGAAGCGGTGGCTGCCGTCGGCGAGGCGGATATGCGCCATGCCGCCGCCGATGATGCCGACCATCATCGGCTCGACCACGGTCAGCGTGAACAGGGTCGCGATTGCGGCATCGATGGCGTTGCCGCCAGCGGCCAGCATCTCGGCTCCGGCGCTGGAGGCCAGGGGATGGTTGCTCACCACCATGCCGCGGCTCGAGACCGCCGGCATCTTCTGGCAGTCAAAGGTGGTTGCCGTCCGATCGCGCCAGTTGCCGCTCATGCTGCCTGCCCCTCTTGTTCACGGCGGCGAGCACACCACACGCAGGATTACGGGTCCAGTAATGGTACGGATTAGCTGGCATTCCCGATTCTGCCATCATTGTTTCCGTTGATTCGGACATCCGCGGTCCCCTTTGGATCGGGCAAGGCACGTCCTGAGCGAGAAGAGCTCAGCATCGAGAAGCGATGCACGTTCGCGTGGCGTTATCCTAGACCCAGGCACTCCAAAGGAATCATCTTCCAATGCATACGATCGTACTCGCCACCCAAAAAGGCGGCAGTGGCAAGAGCACCCTCGCCATCGGCCTCGCGCTGGCGGCCAGGCAGGCCGGCTTCACCGTCCGCCTGATCGAGACCGACCCGCAGGGCACCCTCTCCAACTGGCAGCGCCGCCGCAACAATGACGATATCGTCGTCGAGCCGATCTATCACGCTGCCGACATCCAGCCGCGCCTGAAGATGCTGGCCGAGAGCGGGCTCCAGCTCGCGATCGTCGACACCGCGGCCGGCCTCAGCGCCGCCACCACCGCCGCGATCCGCCATTCCGACCTCTGCCTGATCCCGGCCCGCCCGAGCGTCGCCGACATCGAGGCGACCGTCTCGACCCTCAGCGTGGCGCGCGCCTGGAAGCGGCCCTTTGGCTTCGTGCTGAACCAGACGCCGATCCGTGGCCAGCGCATCGACAACGCCGCCAACGCGCTCGCCGAGGAAGCCGCGCTCGATCTCGCCGACGTGCTCGCGCGCCCGCTGATCGTGATGCGCAACGATCACCAGGACTCGCTCGCCTCAGGCCTTGCGGTCAGCGAATTCGCGCCGAACGGCAAGTCGACCGAGGAGATCCGCAGCCTCTGGCGCTGGATCGAGACCCGTCTCGAGCTCTCCGCCGGCAATATGCTGATCGATCAGGTCATGTCGGCGGCAGACGGAATGCTGCATGCCGCTGCCGAAATTTCGGCGGACGAGATCACGACTCTGGCGTCCTGAGCGGGGCGATCGGCCAGGGCCGCAGACGGACTCCTCGCTGTCCGGTGAATGAGCCCAAGCGACGAAGCAATCCGGCCACCAGCCCGGCCGGATTGCTTCGCTTCGCGTTGTACGGACGCTCCATCCTCCGTCATTGCGAGCGCAGCAAAGCAATCCAGAATCTTTCCGCGGAAAGACTCTGGATTGCTTCGTCGCAAGCGCTCCTCGCAATGACGATTGCGGTTGGTATGTCGGCTAGCAGACACTCACCGCCCCCTTGGCCACTCGCTTGATTCTCACTTCTGACATTTCGGACACCAGAAGGTCGAGCGGCCGTTCTGGGTGAAGCGCTTGATCGTGCCGCCGCAGCGCGGCGTCGTACATTTCTCGCTCTCGCGGTCGTAGACCTTGAATGAGTGCTGGAAATAGCCGAGCTCGCCCGAGGTCTGGCGATGGTCGCGCAATGACGAGCCGCCGGCCTTGATCGCATCGTTCAACACGGTGTGGATGGCACCGACCAATCTCTGGGCATGATCCGTCGGCTCGCCCCCGCCATTGCCCTTGCGTTGTCCGGCCTTTGTCGACAGCGTCGCGGCGATCCGGCGCGGCGACAGATGCGAGCGGTGCAGGGCTTCGCAGACATAGATGTTGCCGAGGCCTGCGACCACGCGCTGATCGAGCAGCGCGGCTTTGAGGGTCGTGGTCTTGCCGGCGCAGGCGCGCGCCAGCATCGCGGAATCGAATTCGTTGCCGAGCGGCTCTGGGCCAAGATCGCGCAGCAACGGCTCTTGGTCGAGCGCGCTCCGCGCGATCACTTTCATGTAACCGAAGCGGCGTGGATCGTTGAAGACGATGTCGGCGCCGGAGGACATCCGAAACAGTACATGATCGTGCGCGGAGTCCTTGCCCCTTGGATAATGAAACTCGCCGGGCGCGGCCTCGTTGTCCGGCTTGATGACGCGGAACGAGCCCGACATGCCCAGATGCATCAACAGCACGTCGCCGGAGGCGAGATCCGCCATGAGATATTTTGCACGGCGGCCGAGGCCCGTGACGATCTGTCCCTGGAGCCGGGCCACGAAATCCGGCTGGAACGGAAACCGCAAATCCGGCCTGCGGGCTTCCGCGACAACGATTTTCGCACCCTCCATGACGGGCTGAAGGCCGCGGCGGACAGTCTCGACTTCGGGCAATTCAGGCATGGTCAGGCATTCACCTTATGAGGGCGGTGTGATAGCGCCATTGCGGCGGCCGCGCTATGGTCGGCGTCGTGGAGTAGAGTAATGGATCGGCCGGGCGAAACCACGCATTTTGGCTTCAAGGACGTCCCCCTGGGGGACAAGCAGACGCTGGTGAACGATGTGTTTCACAGCGTGGCGTCGCGCTATGATTTGATGAACGATTTGATGTCCGGCGGCCTGCACCGGGTCTGGAAGGACATCATGATCAACGCGCTGAATCCGCCGCGCGGCGACCGGCCGTTTGCGCTGCTCGACGTCGCCGGCGGCACCGGCGATATCTCGTTCCGGGCCGCCAAGGCGGCAGGTCCGGGCTTCCATGCCACCGTCTGCGACATCAATTCCGACATGTTGGCGGTGGGCCGCGAGCGTGCCGCAAAACGGCATCTCGAAACCCAGGTCGACTTCGTCGAAGGCAATGCCGAAGCGCTCGCCTTCGCCGACCGCAGCTTTGACGCATATACGATCGCTTTCGGCATTCGCAACGTGCCTGAGATCGACAAGGCGCTACGCGAGGCCTATCGCGTGCTCAAGCCCGGCGGCCGTTTCCTCTGCCTGGAATTCTCCACCGTCGAGATGCCCGGCCTCGACAAGATCTATGACCTGTTCTCGTTCAAGGTGATCCCGCCGCTCGGGCGCATGGTGACCGGTGACGCCGAATCCTACCGATATCTCGTCGAATCGATCCGCAAGTTTCCGAAGCCCAACACCTTCGCCGACATGATCCGCGACGCCGGTTTCTCCCGCGTCGGCTTTCAGACCCTGACCGGCGGCATCGTCGCACTGCATTCGGGCTGGCGTTTGTGATTTCTGCCATCACTCACATTTCGCGCCTGATCCGCGCCGCATTCGTGTTCGCGCGCGAGGGCGTGTTCGGCTCCGTCGATCCGAGCCTGGTGCCGCCGCCCGGACAGCTTGCGCTGAAGCTTGCGCGCGTCATCGAGCGACGCGGCCCGAAGGATGGCCCGCGGATGTCGCGCGCGCTGACCCGGATGGGCCCGGCCTATCTCAAGCTCGGACAATTCCTGGCAACGCGGCCCGACGTTGTCGGCGTCGTGATGGCGCGCGACCTTGAAAGCCTTCAGGACCGCCTGCCGCCGTTCCCACAAGCCGAAGCGGAAGCTGCGATCGCGACGTCGCTGGAACGGCCGCTCAAGGACGTCTTCGTGAGCTTCGGCCCGGCGGTCGCGGCCGCCTCGATCGCGCAGGTGCATCGCGGCGAGGTGCTGCGTGACGGCGTCAGCAAGGCGGTCGCGGTCAAGGTGCTCAGGCCGCACGTGGCCGCGCGCTTCCGCCGCGATCTCTCCGATTTCTTCTTCGTCGCGCACAAGGCCGAAGCTTACTCGAGTGAGGCGCGGCGGCTGCGCCTGATCGAAGTCATCAACACCATGTCGCGCTCGGTCGCGATGGAGATGGATTTGCGGCTCGAGGCGGCTGCGCTGTCGGAGATGGCGGAGAACACGGGCGACGATCCTGATTTCCGCGTGCCGGCCGTCGACTGGGACCGCACCACGCACAACGTGCTGACGATGGAGTGGATCGACGGCATCGCTCTGAACGATCACAAGCGGCTGGCACAAGCCCAGGTCGACCTGCCCGATCTCGGCCGCAAGGTGATCCAGAGCTTTTTGCGCCATGCGCTGCGCGACGGCTTCTTCCACGCCGACATGCACCCGGGCAACCTGTTCCTGGATGATACGGGGCGCCTTGTCGCGGTCGATTTCGGCATTATGGGCCGGCTCGGCATGAAGGAGCGGCGCTTCCTCGCCGAAATCCTGCTCGGCTTCATTACCCGCGACTATCGCCGCGTCGCTGAAGTGCATTTCGAGGCGGGCTATGTGCCCGCGCATCATTCGGTCGAGAATTTCGCGCAGGCCATCCGCGCCATCGGCGAGCCCATCCACAACCGCACCGCCGAGGAAATCTCGATGGCGCGTCTGCTGACGCTGCTGCTCGAGGTCACCGGCCTGTTCGACATGACGACGCGGCCCGAGCTGATCCTGCTGCAGAAGACCATGGTCGTGGTCGAGGGCGTGGCGCGCGGCTTCGATCCCAGGCTCGACATCTGGAAGGTCGCCGATCCCGTGGTGCGCGAATGGATCGAGCGCAATCTCGGACCGATGGGCCGGGTGCAGGGAGCCCTCGCGGGGGGCGGCGACCTCGCCCGCATCCTGATGCGCCTCCCGGATCTTGCTGCGCGCTCGGTCGCGGTGATCGAGCAGCTCGAGACCATGACGCGCGAGGGCGTCCGGCTGTCGCCGGAGAGCATCGCCGCGATGGGGCGCAGCGAGGGCCGCAAGAACCGCTGGCGCACCGTGGCGCTCTGGATCATCGCAGTGACCTTCATCGGCATCCTGATCGCCGTCCGGAATCTATGATTGCACTGCAATCATGTGAGTGATAGCATCGATATCATTCCGTGCTGGAGAGGCGTCATGGCGAGCCTGACCATCCGCAAGCTCGACGAACACGTCAAAACCTATCTGCGACTGCGTTCGGCCAAGAACCGCAGATCGGTCGAGGAAGAGGTCCGGGTCATCCTCCGGGAGCTGATCGAGGGCCGCGAGGAGCCGCTGACGCCGTTTGCGGTGCCGCCCGAGGCATCCCCTGCGGCCGCGTCCCCTCGCGCCAGCGCCGTCCCCGAGGCCAGCATCACCCTGATCATCGGCGGCGGGATCGCGGCCTTCAAGTCGCTCGACCTGATCCGCAGGCTGAAGGAGCGGCGCATCGAGGTTCGCTGCGTGCTGACCAGGGCGGCGGAGCAGTTCGTCACGCCGCTCTCGGTCAGCGCCCTCTCCCATGAGCGCGTCTACACCGATCTGTTCGATCCCCAGAGCGAGTTCGACGCCGGCCACATCCGTCTCGCGCGCGACTGCGACCTGATCGTGGTGGCGCCGGCCACCGCCGATCTGATGGCCAAGATGGCCAACGGCCATGCCGACGATCTCGCCAGCGCCATCCTGCTCGCGACCAACCGCAATATACTGATCGCGCCGGCGATGAATCCGCTGATGTGGAACAATCCGGCGACCCGCCGCAACGTCGCGCAGCTTCAGCGTGACGGTGTCCTGCTGATCGGCCCCAACTCCGGCGAGATGGCCGAAGCGGGCGAAGCCGGCGTCGGCCGCATGTCCGAGGCGATCGAGATCGCGGCCGCCGCCGAGCGGCTGCTGCGGCCGCCGGTGCCGCGCCCGCTCGCCGGCAAGCGCGTGCTGATCACCGCAGGTCCGACCCACGAGCCGATCGATCCGGTGCGCTATATAGCCAACCGCTCCTCCGGCAAGCAGGGCTTTGCCATCGCCGCCGCCGCGCAGGCCGCCGGCGCCGACGTGATCCTGGTGAGCGGCCCCGTGGACCTCAGCGATCCCCAGGGCGTGACGGTGAAGCATGTGGAATCGGCCCGGCAGATGCTGGAGCAGGTGCAGGCTGCGCTTCCCGCCGACATCGCGATCTTCGCCGCCGCCGTTGCCGACTGGCGCGTCGCCAATGAAGGCGAGCAGAAGCTGAAGAAGTCCTCGGCCGGCATGCCGCCGCTTCAGCTGGTTGAGAATCCCGACATCCTCGCCACGATCTCCAAGCTGGCCGAGAAGCGCCCGCCGCTGGTGATCGGCTTTGCCGCCGAGACCGAGCATCTCATCGACAACGCCAAGACAAAGCTCGCCCGCAAGGGCTGCGACTGGATCGTCGCCAACGATGTCTCGCCCGCCACCGGCGTGATGGGCGGCGACCGCAACACCGTGCACCTCATCAGCAAGAATGCCGAGAACAACGGCGAGATCACAGTTGATTCCTGGCCGGTAATGACCAAGGAACAGGTCGCCATCGAGCTGGTCGCTCATATCGTGAAAAGCGTGACCGACAAACCCCTGGAGCCGGCATCTTGAGCACGACAATCACGGTCGAACTGCAGCGCCTGCCCCACGCGGAAGGCCTGCCGCTGCCGGCCTATCAGACCACGGAGGCCGCCGGCCTCGACCTGATGGCGGCGGTGGCGGACAGCGAGCCGATGACGCTTGCGCCCGGCCAATATGCGCTGGTGCCGACCGGGCTTGCGATTGCCCTGCCGCCTGGGCACGAGGCCCAGGTGCGGCCGCGTTCGGGGCTTGCCGCCAAGCACGGCGTCACCGTGCTGAACTCGCCCGGCACGATCGACGCCGACTATCGCGGCGAGATCAAGGTGATCCTGATCAACCATGGCGCCGCGCCGTTCGTCATCAAGCGGGGCGAGCGCATCGCGCAGATGGTGATCGCGCCAATGGTCCAGGCCGCGCTGGTTCCGGTAGTGACGCTGTCCTCGACCGACCGCGGCGCCGGCGGCTTCGGCTCGACCGGCCGCTAACGCGCGGCAATCTCAACCAAATCATCCCGCAGAACTACGTGGGCTGGAACCTTGCCACCCGCATTTTTGTAAGACCACGTTTGCGTTCACGGTCTGGACTCTTACCGGTGGAGTCGCGGTGAGGGTATTGTCGCTTGATTCGCGTGCGGCGGGGGTCGCCGCGCGTAAATTCGTGCGGTCTTGGGGCAACTATGTCAGGCGTGATCGTGTCGATGCGTCGGACGCTGTTGTCGTGCACTTCGTTGGCGCGCAACGGCTTATTGGGAGGCGCTCTCGCAGCGCTGCTGCCGGCTGCGCCGGCTGAGGCCGCCGACCTCGTCGACACTCTCTCGATATTGCTGGATTTCAACCGGCAGGAACTCGCGGTGCTGGCCACCGCGCTGGCTTTGCTCGGCTTCTCGGTGGTGGCCGCGATCCTGTTGATGCGCACACGCGTCGGCAAGGCCAAGACTGAGGCAGCCTTGCGCGCGCGGATCAGGGAACTCCAGCTGCAGTCCGACCGCTTCGGCGCGCTGCTGTTCGCCGAACCGCAGGTCCTGATTTCCTGGCCGGCCGGCGACGATCGCGCGCAGATCTCCGGCGACATCGCGCTGGTGCTGCCGCGCGATTCGTCGCCGCAACGCGTGCTCGCCTTCGGAACCTGGCTGCCGCCGGAACCGGCGCTGCAGATGGATCACGCCGTCGATGCGCTGCGCGAGCACGGTGACGGCTTCCAGATCACGCTGACGACCGCCAACGGCCACACGCTGGAAGCGATCGGCCGCGCCATCGGCGGCCAGGCCATTGTCCGGATCCGCGAGCTCTCAGGCCTGCGCCGCGATCTGGCCGAGACCCACCTGCGCTACAAGGCGCTCTCCGATGAAACCGAGATGCTGCGCGGCTTCGCCGCTGCCGCGCCATGGCCGATCTGGGCCAAGGGCGAGAACGGCGCGCTGACCTTTGCCAATCCGGCCTATGTGCGCGCCACGGAAGCGACCAGCATCATTGACGCCCAGGAGCGCAAGCTCGAGCTGCTTGACAGCGCCGACCGCACGGCCATGGAGCGCAGCCTGAAGGAGGCCACAAGCTTCACCTCGCGGCTGCCGATCGTGACCGGCGGCGAGCGGCGCATGTACGACGTGCGCGCCGTCAATGTCGGCAACGGCAATGTCGGCGTCGCGATCGACGCCAGCGAAGCGGATGCGCTGAGCGCAGCCCTCGTGCGAATGGCGGAGGCGCATCGCCGCACGCTCGACCAGCTCTCCTCCGGCGTGGCCGTGTTCGACGGCCAGCGCCGGCTCGCCTTCTACAACGATTCCTACCGGCGGCTGTGGGACCTCGACCGCACTTTCCTCGACGCCGATCCCGACGATTCCAGCGTGCTCGACCAGCTCCGCGCCGCGCGCAAACTGCCGGAGCAGCCGGACTTCCGCGCCTGGAAGGCCAAGCTGCACGAGGCCTATCGCGCGGTCGAGGCCGCCAAGGACACCTGGTACCTGCCCGACGGCCGCGCGCTGTCGGTCGTCACGACGCCGAATCCCGAAGGCGGCGTCACCTATCTGTTCGACGACGTCACCGAGAGCCTCGAGCTGGCCCGCCGCTTCGACGGCATGATCCGGGTCCAGCGCGAGACCCTGGACAGCCTCGCCGAGGGCGTCGCCGTGTTCGGCAGCAACGGCAGGGCACAGCTGTTCAATCCGGCGTTCCTCCGGATGTGGAAGCTGTCGAACGACGCCATGCGCGAGGAGCCGCATATCCAGACCGTCGAGGGCTGGTGCCATCAGCTGTTCGACGATCCAATCGTCTGGCGCCAGATCCGCGAGGCCATCACCTCGATCGAGAACCGCGCCGACGTGCCGATCAAGCTGGAGCGCAAGGACGGCAGCGTGCTCGACGGCATGATCCGGCCGCTGCCGGACGGCGCGACCATGCTGACCTTCCTCGACATCACCGACACCGAGAATGTCGAGCGCGCGTTGCGCGAGCGCAACGAGGCGCTGGAGGCCGCCGACCAGATGAAGGTGGATTTCGTCCACCACGTCTCTTACGAGCTGCGCTCGCCGCTCACCACCATCATCGGCTTCGCGCATTTCCTCAGCGACCCCTCGACCGGCCCGCTGACGCCGAAGCAGGCCGAATATCTCGACTACGTCACCAAATCGACCAATGCGCTATTGGCGCTGACCAACAACATTCTCGATCTCGCCACGATCGACGCCGGCGCCATGAAGCTGGAGCTCGGCCCGGTCGACGTCAGCAAGACCATCGAGCTCGCCGCCGAGGGCATCCAGGACCGGCTCGCCACCGACCGCATCCGCCTCAAGGTCGAGATCGCCCCCGATGTCGGCAGCTTCGTCGGGGACGAGAAGCGCGTAGTGCAGGTGCTCTATAATCTGCTCGCCAATGCCGTCGGCTTCTCGCCGCAGGATTCCACGGTCGGGATCAGCGCGCGCCGCACCGAGCGCAGCGTGGTCTTCATTGTGACAGATTCCGGTCCTGGAATACCCGCCGACATGAAGGACAAGGTGTTCAACTGGTTCGAGAGCCGCTCGCAGGGCTCGCGTCATCGCGGCGCCGGGCTCGGGCTGTCGCTGGTGCGCTCCTTCGTCGAGCTGCACGGCGGCAAGGTGCAAGTGGATTCGGCCGCCGGCAAAGGCACGGTCGTGATCTGCGACTTCCCGACCGACCGGGCGGCGCATCGCGACGCCGCCGAATGATTGCGCCGGCCACATTCTCCGTCGCGCTTCACAACGAGACGGCGACCGCGCAATTGATGGCCGATCTCGCGCTGCTGGTCGGCCCGGGCGATGTCATCACGCTCACCGGCGATCTCGGTGCCGGCAAGACTGCCGCGGCCCGCGCCATGATCCGTTACCTTGCCGGCGACGAAGAGCTGGAAGTGCCGAGCCCGACCTTCACGCTGGTACAGGGTTACGAGCTGCCGGCGTTTGCCGTGATGCATGCCGACCTCTATCGCGTCGAGGACGAGAGCGAGCTCGAGGAGATCGGGCTGTCGCCGCTGCCGGAGGCCACGCTCGTGCTGATCGAATGGTCGGAGCGTGCGCCGTCGGCGATGCCCGCGGACCGCATCGACATCGCGCTGACGCATCGCCCGGCGCTGGGCTCGAACGCACGGGCCGCCGACATCGCCGGCTGTGGCAAGGGGGCGACGACCGTTGCGCGGCTGAAGGCGCTGCGCGAATTCCTCGATGCGTCCGGCTATATCGACGCAGGCCGCAAGCGCATGGCCGGCGATGCCTCGACGCGCTCCTATGCGCGGCTGATCCGCGACGACGGCGTCGTCATCCTCATGAACTCGCCGCAGCGCCCCGATGGCGCCGCGATCTACAACGGCAAATCCTACAGCGCCGCGGTGCACCTTGCGGAGAACATCAAGCCGTTCGTCGCCATCGACGAAGGCTTGCGCGCGGCAGGAATTTCGGCGCCCGCAATCCACCATGTCGATCTCAACCACGGTTTCCTGATCTCGGAGGATTTCGGCGGCGAAGGCGTGATCGAAGGCGATCCGCCGCGCCCGATCACCGAGCGCTATGAAGCCGCGACCGACGTGCTGGCCGTGCTGCACGGCAAGACGCTGCCGGAGACGCTGCCGGTGGACGGGCAAACTTATGCGATCCCCGCCTGGGATGCTGGCGCATTGCTGATTGAAATCGGCTTGATGCCGGAATGGTATCTGCCCGATCGCAACGCGCCGCTGAGCGACGAGAAGCATGCGGAATTTAGTGCGATGTGGCGCGAGTTGCTGAAGAAGCCGCTCGCCGCGCCAAAGACCTGGACCATCCGCGACTACCATTCGCCCAATCTGATCTGGCTCGCGGAACGAACCGGCATGGCGCGCGTTGGCGTGATCGACTTCCAGGACACCGTGCTCGGACCGCACTCCTATGACGTGGTGTCGCTGCTGCAGGACGCCCGCATCGACGTGCCCGAAGCCCTCGAGCTGACGCTGCTGTCGCGCTACATCAAGGCGCGCCGCGTTGACGATGCAAGCTTCGATCCGGCCGACTTTGCCGAGCTCTATGCCATCATGTCGGCGCAGCGCAACACGCGCCTGCTCGGCACCTTCGCCCGGCTCAACCGCCGCGACGGCAAGCCGCATTATCTGCGCCACCAGCCGCGGATCTGGACCTATCTGCAGCGCTCGCTGGCGCATCCGGCGCTTGAGCATTTGCGCGACTGGTATCTCGCTAACGTTCCGCCGCCCCAATCCTGAGCCCGAACTGGTTTACCGGCTGTTAGCCATCGCACCGGTATCATCGCCCGCGGGCAGCCGGACAAATCGGGGCTGGAGCAAGGGCACATGGCGGTCAAGACGGACCAGCGCGGGAACAGCAGGGTTGTTTTCGAACGTGGGGTGCCGGCCCAGATGATGGGGATCGACGGCACATGGCGGCGCGAATGCACCATGGAGGACGTCTCCGAGAGCGGCGCCAAGCTGACCATCGACGGTTCGGTCGAAGGCCTGCACCTGAAGGAATTTTTTCTCGTATTGTCGTCCACCGGGTTAGCGTACCGGCGTTGTGAACTGGCCTGGGTCAATGGCGACCAGATCGGCGTCAATTTCCTCAAGCAAGGCGAGAAGAAGAAAAAGGCGCGCTCCACGGCCGTCGGGGCGTGACGGCAACACACGTCGTACAAACGTCACGGCGGGTGGTTAAGGCCGTTGAGATGCGGTGCGGCCGACTCCGGTCCGTGCTAGGTTTGCTGCAAGCGCGAATTTCTGAGGTTCGAGAAAGCGAAGCATGTCCGTCAAGCCGACCAAAGCCATGGTGCTCGCCGCAGGGTTCGGCCTGCGCATGCGTCCGCTGACGGATACGATGCCAAAGCCGATGGTGCCGGTGGCCGGCCAGCCGCTGCTCGACCACGTGCTCGACAAGCTCGCGCTGGCCGGCGTGACCGAGGCGGTGGTCAACGTGCACTATCTGCCCGACCAGATCATCAATCACACCGCGACGCGCCAGCATCCGCAGGTGACCATTTCGGACGAGCGCGACGAGGTGCTCGGCACCGGCGGCGGCGTGGTCAAGGCGCTGCCGCTGCTCGGCGATGCGCCGTTCTTCCACGTCAATTCCGACACGCTGTGGATCGACGGCGTGCGCTCCAATCTGGCGCGGCTTGCGGAAAACTTCGACCCCGAGCGCATGGACATCCTGCTGCTGATGGCGCCCACGGCGACCAGCATCGGCTATAGCGGCCGCGGCGACTACGGCATGCTGCCCGACGGGGCGCTGCGCAAGCGCAAGGAAAAGGAGATCGTCCCGTTCGTCTATGCGGGCGCGGCCATTCTGTCGCCGACGATCTTCGCGGACGCACCGCGGGGCGAGTTCTCGCTGACAAAGATGTTCGACCGCGCCAATGAGCAGGAGCGCCTGTTCGGCCTCCGCCTCGACGGCGTCTGGATGCATGTCGGCACGCCGGATGCGGTCCACGCCGCGGAAGAGGCGTTTTTGGAGAGCGTGGCGTAGGGGCTGCTCTCGCACACGGTGCCGTAGGGTGGGCAAAGCGAAGCGTGCCCACCAAATCAAGCTAACCCCGGATGACGAATACGGTGGGCACGGTGCAAGTGCGCCTTTACCCACCCTACAACACCTGTGCTGGTACGGCGAACAGCGGGGACGATTTCGCCCTGCCCATATCCATTTGAGTCCGCCTCCCTATATTGGCGCTTGATTCCCGAATCAGGCGGCCCATGCGCGTTTTCAGCGTTCCAGTCTCAGTTCCGTTCCTACGCACGATCGTATCGAGCCTGGTCGACGGCCGGCTGGTCGACGGCTTCGAGGCGCGCAAGGAACCGGCGCGGCTGGCGGACGCCACGCTCTATCTGCCGACGCGGCGCGCGATGCGCGTCGTCCGCGAGATCTTCCTCGACGAGATGAAGGCGGACGCCGTGGTGCTGCCGCGCATCGTCGCGCTCGGCGACATCGACGAGGACGAGTTGGCTTTCGCCGACGAAGGCGAGCAGTTTTCCGGTGCAACGCCGCTCGAGATTCCACCGCGGCTCGGCGAGCTCGAACGCCGACTGACGCTGGCGCAACTCGTTGCCGCCTGGGCCAAGGGTCCCGTGCTGGCGCCGCTGGTGGTCGGCGGCCCGGCCTCAACGCTGGCTCTCGCCTCCGATCTCGCGCGCTTGATCGACGACATGGTCACGCGTGGCGTCGACTGGAGCGCGCTCG
Organism: Bradyrhizobium sp. S3.12.5; assembly: GCF_040548225.1. Lineage (NCBI taxonomy): Bacteria > Pseudomonadati > Pseudomonadota > Alphaproteobacteria > Hyphomicrobiales > Nitrobacteraceae > Bradyrhizobium > Bradyrhizobium sp. S3.12.5. Next base: position 69,702 of record NZ_JBEPRF010000019.1, on the reverse strand, counting down.
ACGGGCTGGTGCCTGATAACCTCGATCGCTATTGGCAGCACTCGCTCGAATTCCTGCGCATCGCCCGCATCGCCTGGCCCGGCCATCTCGCCGAGATCAACCGGATCGAGCCGGCGGCGCGGCGCGATCTCCTGATCGCGGCCGAAGCTAAACGGCTGACCGCGCATCCCCATGGGCCCGTGATCGCGGCGGGCTCGACCGGCTCGATGCCGGCCACCGCAAAATTCCTGCACGCGGTCGCCTCGCTGCCGCATGGCGCCGTGGTGCTGCCGGGCCTCGACACCGATCTCGACGACGACGCCTGGCGCAGCATCGGCGGCGTACGCGATGCGCTCGGCAAATTCGCGGAGCATCCGGCCTCGAACCATCCGCAATATGCCATGCACGCGCTGCTGGATCGTTTTGGCATCAGGCGCAGCGATGTCGAGATCCTTCAACCGCCGGCCGAAGGCGGCCGCGATCTGCTCGCATCCGAATCGATGCGGCCGTCCGCCAAGACGGAGGTATGGCACGACCGGCTGAAGCAGCCGGATGTGGCCGCGAAGATTGCCGGCGGCATGAAAGATCTCGCGGTGGTCGCAGCCCCCAATCCGGAGATGGAGGCGCTCGCCATCGCCATCGCGATGCGCGAGGCGCGGCATCTCGACAAATCGGCGGCGCTGGTGACGCCCGATCGCGCGCTGGCGCGGCGGGTGATGGCCGCGCTGACCCGATGGGATCTCGCTTTCGACGATTCCGGCGGCGACGTGCTGATGGAGACCTCCGCCGGCGTGTTTGCGCGCCTTGCGGCGGAGGCGGCAACGAAGGGATTGGAGCCGCCGACGCTGCTCGCGATGCTGAAACATCCGCTGTGCCGGCTCGGCCGGCTGCCTGGCGCATGGAAGACGGCGATCGAGGGCTTGGAGCTTGCGGTGCTGCGCGGCACGCGTCCGCCCGCGGGCACGGCCGGCCTGTTGCGCGAGTTCAATCGCTTTCGCGACGAGCTATCCAAGCTGTGGCGCAGCGAGGTGTCCGCGCTGCACCACGCCGAAACTCGCGCACGCCTCAAGCCTGATGACCTCGACCGCATCCAGGCGCTGATCGATGCCTTGCAAAAAGCCCTGGCGCCGATCGAGAGCCTGGCGTCATCGAAGCCGTTTGACTTCGCCGAGCTTGCGCATCGGCATCGCGAGATCATGATCGAGCTGTCGCGCGACGAGCAGGGCATTCCGCTCGCTTTCGAGGAGCGTGAAGGCCTCGCGCTCGCCGGTGCCTTCGACGATCTCTTACGCGGCGGCACGACCAGCGGATTGATGGCGCCGCTGTCCGACTATGCCGACGTCTTCCAGACCGCGTTCAGCGACCGCGCGGTGCGGCGGCGGGACAAGCCGGGCGCGCGGCTGCAGATTTACGGCCCGCTGGAATCGCGCCTGATGCAGGCCGACCGCATCATCATTGGCGGCCTGATCGAAGGCGTCTGGCCGCCGGCACCGCGGATCGATCCCTGGCTCAGCCGGCCGATGCGACATGAGCTCGGTCTCGATCTGCCGGAGCGACGTATCGGCCTCTCGGCGCATGATTTTGCGCAACTGCTCGGCGGCGGCGAGGTGATCCTCACCCATTCCGCCAAGGCCGGCGGCGCGCCGGCGGTGGCCTCGCGCTTCCTGCACCGGCTTGAAGCTGTCGCGGGCGACGATCTCTGGAACGCCGCGGTTCGCGCCGGCGAGAAATACGTGCAGTTCGCAGGCGCGCTGGACCAGCCTGCCGAGGTCAAGCCGATCAAGCAGCCGGAGCCACGGCCGCCGCGCGCGACGCGGCCGCTGAAGATGTCGGTGACCGCGATCGAGGACTGGCTGCGCGATCCCTACACGATCTACGCAAAGCACATCTTGCGGCTCGACGCGCTCGATCCCGTCGACATGCCGCTCTCAGCCGCCGACCGCGGCTCGGCGATCCACGATGCGCTCGGCGAGTTCACCGAAACCTTTGCCGCGCAGCTGCCCGACGATCCCGCCCGTGTGCTGCGCGCGATCGGCGAAAAGTATTTTGCCCCGCTGATGGAGCGACCCGAGGCGCGGGCGCTGTGGTGGCCGCGCTTCCAGCGCATCGCGCGCTGGTTTGGCGAATGGGAGACGGCGCGCCGCGATTCGATCGAAGCCATCACCGCGGAGACCCGCGGCGAGATCTCGATCAAGCTCGACAATGAACGCAGCTTCCGTCTCTCCGCGCGCGCCGACCGCATCGAGCGGCGCCAGGGCGGCGGCTACGCCATTCTCGACTACAAGACCGGCCAGCCGCCGACCGGCAAGCAGGTCCGCATGGGCCTGTCGCCGCAGCTCACATTGGAGGCTGCGATCCTGCGCGAGGGCGGTTTTCCCGACATCGACGCCGGCGCGTCCGTGAGCCAGCTCGTCTATGTCCGCCTGAGCGGCAACAATCCGCCGGGCGAGGAGCGCATCCTCGAGCTCAAGTACAAGCAGGGCGACGAGCCGCAGCCGCCGGACACCGCGGCGGCGGAGGCGCGAGCGAAGCTGGAGGTCCTGATCCGCGCCTTCGACGACGAGAACCAGCCCTATACCTCGCTGAACCTGCCGATGTGGGCCGACCGCTACGGCGCCTATGACGATCTCGCCCGGATCAAGGAATGGTCCGCGGCCGGCGGCCTGGGGATCGAGGAATGGTGAAGGCCCCCCGCCCCATCCCGGATGAAGTGCGCGCGCGGCAGGCGCGTGCCTCCGATCCGACCGCGTCCGCCTTCGTGTCGGCCAATGCCGGCTCGGGCAAGACGCATGTGCTGGTGCAGCGCGTGATCCGCCTGTTGCTGTCGGGCGTGCCGCCGGAAAAGATCCTCTGCATCACCTTCACCAAGGCCGCGGCCGCCAACATGGCTGAGCGCGTGTTCACCACCCTTGGTCATTGGGTGACGCTTGACGACACCGGGCTCGATGCGGCGATTCGCGCGGTCGGAATCCCGCATCCCATTGCAAGGCTGCGCCGCGAGGCGCGAAAACTGTTCGCCTGCGCGCTGGAGACGCCGGGCGGGCTGAAAGTGCAGACCATCCACGCGCTGTGCACCCGCCTGCTGCAGCAGTTCCCGTTCGAGGCCAATGTTCCGGCGCGCTTCGCCGTGATCGACGAGCGCGACCAGACCGACATGATGGAGCGCGCCAATCTGAAGGTGCTGCTGGAAGCCGCGCGCGATCCGGAGACTGTCACCGGCCGCGCGCTGCTGACCGCGATGGCGAGTGCCGCCGATGTGACCTTCAAGGAAGTCGTGCGCGAGGCTTGTCTCAGCCGCGATCATTTCATGGCATGGACCGATGAAGCCGGTAGCGCCGAGGCCGCTGCCGCGCAGATGGCGGCGGTGCTGGGCGTTGGCGCCGCCGACCGCATCGAGGACGTCGAGACTGAGATCCTCGATGGCCCGTTCCTGCCGCGATCTCGCTGGGACGACATCGCGGTCGCGCTGGAGGAAGGCAGCAAATCCGACAACGACCAGGCGAGCCGTCTTCGCGAGGCAAAAGTGTTCTCCGGCGCGGCACAGGTCGACGCCTATCTCGGCGTCTTTCTCACCGATGAGAAACTGCCGCGCAAGGCCGTGCTGACCAAGAAGTTTTGCGAGCAAAATCCGTCCGTCGCGCGCCTGTTCGAGAACGAAGCGTCCCGCCTCGGTGGATTGATCGAGAGGCGCCGTGCGGTGACCATGCGCGACCGCACCGCGGCGCTGCTGCACATCGCAACCGCCGCCGCTGCAAACTACCGGCGCGAGAAGCAGGAACGCGGGCTGCTCGACTACGACGACCTCATCGACAAGACGCTGGCGATGCTGAACCGCATCTCCTCCGGTTGGGTGCATTACAAGCTCGACCGCGGCGTCGATCATGTGCTGATCGACGAGGCCCAGGACACCAGCCCGCGGCAATGGGACATCGTCGCGCACATCATTTCGGAATTCACCACCGGCGAAGGCGCGCGCGAGGGGCTGAACCGCACGGTCTTCGCCGTCGGCGACGAGAAGCAGTCGATCTTCTCGTTCCAGGGCGCGGCGCCGCGCGAATTCGACGCGCGCCGGCGCGAGCTGCATCGCAAGTTCACCGCGGCCGGGCTGAAATTCGATCCGGTCGCCTTCACCTATTCATTCCGCTCAGGCGCGGCGATCCTGCACTCGGTCGACCACGTCTTCCGCGATCCCCAGATCTACAAGAGCATTCATTCGGTCGAGATCGGCCATCCCCTGCACAATGCACTCGCCGATGCCGGCCCGAGCGTGATCGAGCTGTGGGATCTTGCCGAGGCCGATGACAGGCAGGACATCGAGGGCTGGCGCGCGCCGTTCGACGGCGTTGCCGTCACCAGCCCCGAGGTCAAGCTTGCCCGCCGCATCCAGACCGAGATCAAGCGGCTGGTCGAGAGCGGCACGCTGACGGGACATGAGGGCGAACGACGGCCGCTGCGCTATGGCGACATGCTGATCCTGGTGCGCCGGCGCGGCAACGCGTTCGACGCGGTGATCCAGGCGCTGAAGCACGCCAACGTTCCCGTCGCCGGCGCCGACCGGCTGAAGCTGACCGAGCACATCGCGATCATCGATCTGATGAACCTTGCGGACGCGCTGCTGCTGCCGCAGGACGATCTCGCGCTTGCGGTGGCGCTGAAGAGCCCGCTGTTCGGTCTCGACGACGACGACCTGTTTCAGCTTGCCCATGACCGCAAGGGATCGCTGCGCCGCGCGCTCGGCGAGCATGCCGCTGGAAGCGAGAAGTTCGCAACCGTGCTGCGGCGCCTCGAAGCCTGCGAGATCCGTGCGCGCGAGGAGACGCCGTTCGCCTTCTATGCCTGGCTGCTCGGCGGTGACGGCGGCCGTGCGCGCATCCTGCGCCGGCTCGGCCATGAGGCCAATGACGCGCTCGACGAATTTCTGGAGCTGGCGCTGAACTGCGAGCGCAAGGCACCGGCCTCGCTGCAGGGTTTCATGGCCTGGCTGCGTTCGGCGGACACCGAGGTGAAGCGCGACATGGAAATCACCCGCGACGAGGTGCGGGTGATGACAGTGCATGGCGCCAAGGGTCTAGAGGCTTCGGTCGTGTTCATGGTCGACACGACGTCGTCGCCCGCGGACTCGCAGCGGGTGCGGCTGATTCACGTGCCGCGCGGCAATGGCGGCGAGGTCGTGGTCTGGGCCGGGCGCAAGGCCGACGATCCCAAGCCGGTCGCCGACGCGCGCAAGGCGATGCTGGAGGAGACCGAGGACGAATATCGCCGCCTGCTCTATGTCGCGATGACGCGCGCGGCCGATCGGCTGGTCGTCGGCGGCTGCCTGCCCGGCAACATGAGAAGTGTCCGCAGGCTGAGCTGGTACGACCTCGTCGACACCGGGCTCACCGGCTCCGGCCTGGACAAGCAGACGATCGAGACGCCGCTCGGCAAGGTGACCCGATTCGCCCGTCCCGAGGACGTCGCGGCGCTAGGCACGCCGGCGACAAGTGTGGATCAGACGATCATCCTGCCGGACTGGCTGCGGACGCCGGCGCCGCGTGAGAGCATCGAAGACGATCCGGTGCGTCCCTCCGGCCAGTCGGCCGAGGAAGGCCGCAGCGTGCGATCGGGCGAATCAGTCCAGTCGCGTGCACTGGCGCTGCAGCGCGGCACGCTGGTGCACCGGTTGCTGCAATCTCTGCCCGACGTCGCCACCGAGCGCCGGCGCGAGGCCGCGCTCGGCTTCATGGCGCGCAATGCCGGCGACTGGCTCGATGCCGATCGCGTCACGCTGGCCGACAAGGTGCTCGGCTTGATCGCCGAACCGCGCTTTGCACCGGTATTTGCCGAGGGCAGCCGGGCGGAGGTCGCCATCGTCGGGAAACTCGACCGGCCGGGCCGCCCGCCGGCGCTGGTGTCGGGGCAAATCGACCGGCTGGTCGTTCGCCCGAACGAGGTCCTGATCGTCGATTTCAAGACCAACCAGACCGCCCCCAAAAGCGCCGCGGAAACCCCCTCCGCCTATGTCCGGCAGCTTGCGCTGTACCGGGCGGTGCTGTCCCGGCTTTATCCCCAAAAGCCGATCCGCGCCGTCCTGCTCTGGACCGAGGCCCTTGAATATATGGAGATTTCAGCCCCCGCGCTGGACGCGGCGCTGGCATCCCTTCATGTCGGCGTGAGCGTCCTTGACCCGGCAAGGGGCCGTTCATAGGTTGAGGCCATGATCCCGGGCGCGATTCTACGTCGCGCCGATTCTCTTTCAACCGAGTGAGGTACTCCCATGGCCGTTGGCAAGGTTTCCGATACCGATTTCGAAGCCGAAGTGCTCAAGGCGAACGGTCCTGTGGTCGTCGATTTCTGGGCCGAATGGTGCGGCCCCTGCCGCATGATCGCCCCCGCGCTTGACGAGATCGCCGGCACGATGGGCGACAAGGTCAAGATCGTGAAGCTCAACGTCGACGAGAGCCCGAAGACCGCGTCGAAGTACGGCGTGATGTCGATCCCGACCCTGATGATCTTCAAGGGCGGCGAGATGGCCTCCCGTCAGGTCGGCGCGGCGCCGAAGGCGAAGCTCCAGCAGTGGATCACCTCCGCGGTCTGATCCACCTCGCGACACGATGATTTCGAGAACGGCCGGCGCTTCGCCGGCCGTTATTTTTTGCTGGCCGCAATCATGCCGATCTCGTTTCAGCGAGCTTGGCGAGGCTGGCGAGAACATCGGGAAAATCCGACGCGACAGCCGGACCGATCTCGGACGCCTGCGGCCCTCTTGCGTCGACGGCATAGACGACGCGCGTGCGCGCCGATCCAAGAGGTTCGATGCGATGGGCTACCTTGATCACGAGATCGCCGACTCGCGTTTCGTCGATGAAGCATGCGTTCTCGCGGACCTCGATCAGTTGCGAGCGTAGCGCATCCTCGCCGGGTGGCGTCATCGTGAACCAGGTGCCGGCCACAAAGGGCCCGTCGATGTCGATCCGCTCGATGCCTGCATTCCAGGCTTTCCAGCTGCGAACATCGCGAAAGATGCTCCAGATCGTCTCTGCGGGTGCAGACGTCTCGATGGCGTATTCGCACTGCCAGGTGTTTTCGTCGCTCATGACGTGCCTAACCTTTGCTATGTGACTTATAATACGTGCGCACAGTAAATTGTCACGGCTTCCGGGAGGAGCGAACTCTCGCGCTTCGCGTTGGAAGGGGATGTTCTGAGTCAAAGAGCGTTCGCAGTGCCCTCTTCCCGCCGACAAACCCGTCGGAAGCCTGCCATGCTGACGGCCATGGAGGCGCGGTCGGTCGATGCCATACCGCGCGGCAAGGAGTGGCAGTACGAGCCGAAATGGGATGGTTTTCGCTGCCTGCTGTCGCGCGCCGGCAGCAGCATTGATCTGCGCTCGAAATCAGGCGAGGGCCTCGCCCGGTACTTCCCTGAAATCGTCGCCGCCGCGCAGAAGCTGAGGGCGGATGGATTCACGCTCGACGGCGAGATCGTCGTACCGCTGGGCAAAGCTTTTTCCTTCGACGCATTGCTGCAACGGATCCATCCCGCCGCAAGCCGCGTCAAGAAGCTCTCGGAGGCGACGCCGGCGCTCTATCTTGTCTTCGATCTGCTCGCAACAGCCAGGGAGAAGCATCTCGCCAACGAGCCGCTTGGCAAGAGACGGCTGGCGCTGGAGGCCTTTGCAAAGGCCAATCTGAGAGGGAGCACGTTCCGTCTCTCACCGGCGACGATGAGCTACGTCACCGCGAAGAAGTGGTTGGCGCAGGCGGGCGGCGGCTCGGACGGCGTCATCGCCAAGCGCGTCGACCTGTCCTATCAGGCGGGAAACCGCGACGGCATGCAGAAGATCAAGGAGTTTCGCAGCGCCGATTGTGTGGTCGGCGGCTTCCGCTACGCGACCAACAAGCTCTCGGGGCGGAAAGTCGTCGGCTCGCTGCTGCTCGGGCTCTACGATGACGCGGGACTGCTGCACCATGTCGGCTTCACCTCAGCGATCAAGGCAGAGGAGAAGCCGGCTCTGACAGACAGGCTGGAGGCATTGATCGGCGAGCCCGGCTTCAGCGGCAGCGCGCCGGGCGGACCCAGCCGCTGGTCCACCGATCGCTCGGCGAAGTGGTGTCCGCTCAAGCCTGAGCTCGTGATCGAGGTCTGCTACGACCATTTCAGCGGTGAGCGCTTTCGCCACGGCACCTCGATCCTGCGCTGGCGGCCCGACAAGGCGCCGCGGCAATGCAGCTTCGAGCAATTGAAGCAGAAGGTAGCCGATCCGATGAAGCTGCTGAAACAGAAGTAGCTGTGGCCCGGACAGAGCAATAGCTACTTGATCCACCCCGTCGCCAGCGCGTTTGCGAGCTCCGGCTGATTGTTGCGGCGGGCGAGCGCGGCCATCGCTTCATGGTCGTAACCGACATTGCGGAACGTGACCTGCCAGGCAGCGTCAACGCATTCCAGGATCGCATAGCGCGCGTGCGGCGTGCCGGCTTCGACGAGATGCGGGAACGGATGCACGTCGCGGTAGCCGGGGCTTCCGACGCTGCCGGGATTGACGATCAGCCGGCCGTCGCGAAGCCGCGCGGCACGGGCAAGATGGGTGTGAGCGCAGAGGATCAGCGACTGCGTGATGCCTTGCGCGAATTGCTCGATCCGATCGAGCGGCGATAGCGCCACCGTACCGTCGGGATGCACAGTGTCGAGCCAGTAGACTTCGTCATCCTCGGGCGTCGCGTGACAGAGAAAAACCTGGTCGCGAAACACCCGCGTCATCGGTTGCGCGCGCAGCCAGTCGAGTTGTGCGGCATCGAGCGCTGCGCGGGCGGGACGGTCCCACGAGCCCATCTTCTCCGGGGGCCGATCGAGCAGATAGCGGTCGTGGTTGCCGAGCACGTGCACGGCATCGAGCTTCATCACGATCTCGATGGTACGACGCGCATCGAGCGGGCCGCTCAGCATGTCGCCGAGATTGACGATGTCAGTGACACCTTGCGCGCGGATGTCGGCAAGCACCGCCTCCAGCGCGAGATAGTTTCCGTGGACGTCGGCAATGGCGGCAAAACGCATTGGCTTCTCTCTCTTGCCCCGGACGCAGCGCAGCGCTTCTTCAGCGGTGCGCTGCAGAGCCGGGGCCCATGTTGCGGCATTCTGGGTCCCGGATCGGCGCTCCGCTTCGCTGCGCTTGTCCGGGACACGAGCGCTTATGCAGGAGGCGTGCCGTTGAGCCCCAGCACGTGGCCGGCGAGATAGAGCGAGCCCGTGATCAGGATTCGCGGCGGCACTTCGTAGGCGAGCCGCGACAAAGCGCGCAACGCGGCCTCGATGCTGGGCGCGATCTCGACGCGCATGCTGAGGCTGCGCACGGCATCCGCGAGGCGGTCGACCGGCATCGCGTTCTCGGTGTCCGGAATCGGCACCGCGATGATGTGACGGGTGAGGCCGGCGAAATTGGCGAGAAACGCTCCCGCATCCTTGTTGGCCATCATGCCGGCGATAACAACCAGCGGCCGCGACACCCGCTCCTCGAGATCGCCGAGCGCCGCGGCTGCGATGCGGCCGCCTTCGGCATTGTGCCCGCCGTCGAGCCAGATCTCACAGCCCTGCGGACCCCAGGAGAGCAACTCGCCCGAGCTGAGACGCTGCATCCGCGCCGGCCATTCGGCACCGACGATGCCGGCCTCGTACGCCGCCTGATTGACCTTGAAGGCGTTGATGGCGCGTAGCGCCGCGATCGCGAGCCCCGCATTGTCAAACTGGTGACGGCCGAACAGCCGCGGCGCCGTCAGATCCATCAAGCCGCGCTCGTCGGAATAAACCAGACGCCCATGCTCGACATTGACGTGCCAGGTTTCGTTCGCAGCAAACAGCGGCGCGCGCATGCGCTTGGCCTGCGCCTCGATCACCGCCATCGCCTCGGGCGGCTGCTCGGCGCAAATCACCGGCACGCCACGCTTGATGATCGCCGCCTTCTCGCCGGCGATCGACGCCAGGGTGTCCCCGAGAAATTCCATGTGATCCATGCTAACCGGCGTGATCACGCAGGCCGCGGGCGCATCGACCACATTGGTCGAATCGAGCCGGCCGCCGAGGCCGACCTCGAGGAGGACTGCGTCGGCGGGATTCTGTGCAAACAAAAGGAAGGCGGCCGCGGTCTTGAGCTCGAACACAGTCGCGGGCTCACCGGCATTGACGCGCTCAACCTCTTCCAGCGCGGCGCGCAACTCGTCGTCAGAGACCAGCACACCACCACCGCCGCGGCCGAGGCGGAAACATTCGTTGATGCGGACCAGATAGGGCGATGTGTAGGCGTGGACCCGCAGGCCGGCCGCCTCCAGCGTCGCGCGCAGATAGGCCACCGTCGAGCCCTTGCCGTTGGTGCCGGCAACGTGGATCACGGGCGGCAGCTTGCGTTCGGGATGGCCGAGCCGCTCAAGCAGACGGTGCATCCGCTCGAGCCCGAGATCGATGCGCTTCTGATGCAGGGCCGACAGCCGCCCGATCAATGCATCGAGCGACGGCTTTGCGCTGTCAGAGGATGCGTTCACGCGTGGGGCGCAGCCGGCGCCGCTTCCGGGGACATGACGATCTGTGCCGGGCTGACGACAGGCTGCACCGATTTCGACGCGCTCTCCTGCGCCGGCGCCCTGGTCAACAGGCGGCAGAGCCGCGCCAAAGTTGGACGCAGCTCGTGGCGATGCACGACCATGTCGACCATGCCGTGCTCTTTCAGATATTCGGCGCGCTGGAAGCCTTCCGGCAGCTTCTCGCGGATGGTCTGCTCGATCACGCGCGCACCGGCAAAGCCGATCAGCGCGCCGGGTTCGGCGATCTGCACGTCGCCGAGCATCGCATAGGACGCAGTGACGCCGCCGGTGGTCGGGTTGGTCAGCACGACGATATAGGGCTGCTTTGCTTCGCGCAGCATTTGCACGCCGACCGTGGTGCGCGGCATCTGCATCAGCGACAAGATGCCTTCCTGCATGCGCGCGCCGCCACTTGCTGCGAACACGATGAAGGGCGACTTCTTCTCGACCGCGAGTTCGAGCCCGCGCACGAGGGCTTCACCTGCGGCCATGCCGAGCGATCCACCCATGAAATCGAAATCCTGCACGGCGATGACGACACCGGCGCCTTCGAGCTTGCCGTAGCCGACCTTGACCGCGTCGTTCAGATTGGTGCGCGCGCGCGCGTCCTTGATGCGATCGACGTACTTCTTCTCGTCGCGAAACCTAAGCGGATCGGGCGTGACATCGGGCAGAGCCACGTCGAACCAGGTCTCGTTGTCGAAGATCGATTTCAGACGCGCCACCGCGCCCATGCGCATGTGGTAGTTCGAGCCGGGAATGACGAACTGGTTGGCCTCGACGTCCTTGTAGAACACGAGCTGTCCGGAATCCGGGCACTTGATCCACAGATTCTCCGGCGTCTCCCGCCGCAGCATGTTGCGAATCTTCGGCCGGACCACATTGGTAAGCCAGTTCATGGTTTGCTCCGATGTGCGAACCCGCAGGGGATCGCCTGAAGGACTATATGGCGGCCGGGCCTCTGCCCGGCAAGCCGCCGTGTCGTCCGCTTTGGCAGCGGAATTATGGCCTATTCGGCCGCTTGTTTCGCGCCCTTGACGCCCTGGGCCAGCGCCGCGGTCAGCTCAGCCACGGCGTTAACGGTTTTGGCGGTTGCGCGGCCCCCGGCATCGAGGCTGTTCTTGAGCGCATCGATCAGCGCGGTGCCGACCACGGCCCCGTTGGCATGCGAGGCAATAGCCTGGGCGTTCTCCGGCGTGCGGATGCCGAAGCCGACGCAGACCGGCAATTTGGTGTGGCGCTTGATGCGGGCAACCGCTCCGCTCACGGCGGTCGCGTCCGCCGCAGCCGCACCGGTGATGCCGGTGATGGCGACGTAGTAGACAAAGCCCGAGGTGTTGGCGAGCACGGCCGGCAGGCGCTTGTCGTCGGTCGTCGGCGTCGCCAGGCGAATGAAGTTGAGGCCGGCCTTCATCGCGGGCAGGCAGAGCTCGTCATCCTCTTCCGGGGGCAAATCGACGATGATCAGCCCATCGATGCCGGCGGCCTTCGCATCGACCAGGAACTTGTCGACGCCGTAGATGTAGATCGGATTGTAATAGCCCATCAGCACGATCGGCGTCGCATTGTCGTCCCTGCGGAAGTCACGCACCAGATCGAGCGTCTTCCTCAGCGTCATGCCGACCTTGAGCGCGCGCAAGCCCGCGGCCTGGATCGACGGGCCATCGGCCATCGGATCGGTGAAGGGCATGCCGAGCTCGATCACGTCGGCGCCCGATTTCGGCAACGCCTTGATGATCTCGAGCGACGTAGCCGGATCGGGATCGCCGGCCATCACGAAAGTGACGAAGGCCGAGCGGCCGGCTTTTTTCAGCTCGGCGAAACGGGTGTCGATACGCGTGGTCACTTGGTCTTGCCCTTCAGGATGTCGCCGACCTGCGGGACGTCCTTGTCGCCGCGGCCGGAGAGATTGACGACCATCAGGTGATCTCTTGGCCGTTTCGGCGCGAGCTCCATCACCTTGGCGATGGCGTGCGCGGGCTCGAGCGCCGGGATGATGCCTTCGAGCTTCGAGAGCAGCTGGAACGCGGCAAGCGCCTCGTCATCGGTCGCGGAGAGATAATTGACGCGGCCGATCTCGTGCAGCCAGGAATGCTCCGGGCCGATGCCGGGATAGTCGAGGCCGGCCGAGATCGAATGCGCGTCCTGGATCTGGCCGTCCGCGTCCATCAGGAGATAAGTGCGGTTGCCGTGCAGCACGCCGGGACGGCCGCCCGCGATGGATGCAGCGTGCAGCTGCGTCAGCCCATGGCCCGCGGCTTCGACGCCAAAAATCTCGACGGTGGAATCGTCGAGGAACGGATGGAACAGGCCCATCGCGTTCGAGCCGCCGCCGATGCAGGCGACCAGCGAGTCCGGCAGCCGGCCTTCGACCTCCTGCATCTGCACCTTGGTCTCGTTGCCGATGATGGACTGGAAGTCGCGCACCAGCGTCGGATAGGGATGCGGGCCCGCGACGGTGCCGATGCAGTAGAATGTGTTGTGCACGTTGGTGACCCAGTCGCGCAGCGCCTCGTTCATGGCGTCCTTCAGCGTGCGCGTGCCGGACTGCACCGGATGCACCGTTGCGCCCAGCATCTCCATGCGGATGACGTTGGGCTGCTGCCGTTCGACATCGACGGCGCCCATATAGACCACGCATTCGAGGCCGAAGCGCGCGCACAGCGTCGCCGTGGCGACACCGTGCTGGCCGGCGCCGGTCTCGGCGATGATGCGCTTCTTGCCCATGCGCCGCGCCAGCATGATCTGGCCGAGCACGTTGTTCACCTTGTGCGAACCGGTGTGGTTGAGCTCTTCGCGCTTGAGGTAAATCTTGGCGCCGCCGAGATGCTCGGTGAGGCGCTCGGCGAAATAAAGTGGCGAGGGCCGGCCGACATAGTTCTTGAGATAGCCGTTCATCTCGGCCTGGAAGGCCGGATCGGCCTTGGCCGCGGTGTAGGCCTTCTCCAGATCGAGGATCAGCGGCATCAAGGTTTCGGCGACGAAGCGTCCGCCGAAAATGCCGAAATGGCCGCGCTCGTCGGGGCCGCTGCGGTAGGAATTTGGCTTGGCGATGTTCATCGGACGCTCAACTCTTGCGTGGCGCGCGCGGCGCGAATGAAGGCCTTGATCAGCTCGGGGTCCTTGACGCCAGGCGCGCTCTCGACACCAGAGGACACGTCGGCGCCACCGGCGCCCGTGACGCGGAGGGCTTCGGCGACGTTGTCGGCGTCAAGCCCGCCCGAGACCATGTAAGGCAATTTGAGATCGAGATGTTCCAGCAGGTGCCAATCGAAGGCTGCGCCCAGGCCGCCGGGGCGCGTCGCATCCTTTGGCGCGCGCGCGTCGAACAGGATGCGGTCGGCGACCGCGGCATAGCCGGGCAGCACGGCGAGATCGGCTGATGTTGCGACCGGCACCGCTTTCATCACCGGGCGGCCGAACTTCTGCTTGATGTCGCGCAGCCGCGCGGCGCTCTCTTGGCCGTGGAGCTGCAATATGTCGGGCGACAGCGCATCCACGATGTTGTCGAACGTGGCGTCGTCGGCATCGACGGTGAGCGCGACCTTGAGCGCACGCCCCTTCACCTGGCGGCCGAGGTCGCGCCCCGTCTCCAGCGAGACATGCCGCGGCGACGGCGGGAAGAACACGAACCCCACCATGTCCGCGCCCGCGTCGAGCGCCGTTTCGAGCGTCTCGCGTGTGGACAGGCCGCAGATTTTGACGAGCAGGGACATGATCTCAAAGCGGGTGGAGGCCGCAAGCGGCGGCCGGAAAACGGGTTTTTCAGTCCGGGCCGCTTCTACAACGTCGCGCGCTGCTTGTCTCGCCCGATGGCCCCGTAAAGGCCTACCCCTGATGGCACCGGGAGGTGCCGGGACTCGGGCTTGGCCGGGGCCGTCTGGGCCCGCAGATCGGCCAGCTCGCCCCGGGCGGCCCGTGCATCCGCCTCATGCCGGCGTGCGGCGCGCCGCCAGTGCCGTTGGCCGAACCAGACCGCGCAGCCGCCGGCGATCACGCCCAAAGCAGCGACCAGGATCAGCAGCAGGAACAGAGGCAGCGTGACCGACAGGGCCGGATCGGCCGCCATAAAGGGATCGAACGAGACGGTGACGAAATGCCGGTTGGCGACCGCAAAGGTCAACAGGATGAGGGCCAGCGGAATCACGATCAGCGCGGTCAGGAACTTTCGCATCGCGAGCGCTCGTCTTGAATCAAGCTTGCTGCCGCATCATGCGGCCGTTCGGTTAAGCCCGGACGACAGACTTAATCCGGCGCGCCAGGATCCGGATGATCGCGGTTCAACCGCTCGCGCATTTCCTTGCCGGTCTTGAAGAACGGAACGCTCTTCTGATCGACGGGGACATGGGCGCCGGTACGTGGATTGCGGCCGGCGCGCGCAGGGCGGTGCTTCACCGAGAAAGCGCCGAAGCCGCGCAGCTCGACGCGGTCGCCGCGCGCGAGTGCCGCTACGATCTCCTCGAGAATCGCATTCACAATGTTCTCGACATCCCGCTGGTACAGATGCGGGTTGTGCTCGGCGATACGCTGAACAAGTTCGGATTTGATCATCGAGAGATAGGACCCGGGAGCGTGCGGATGACCATTTCCGTGAAAATGCCTTGATCTGTCAAGACGCTAAATGAAGCTTGAGCGTCGTGAAAATGCGTGACAAATGCCGAAAAAGCGGGCTGCGCAGCTACCCGCGAGACGGGAAAAAGCTCTTGAGCTCGCGTTGTTCCCGCCTTTCCGGTCAATTCGACGCAGCCGGCTGCCACAGGGCCAGCATTCCATCCAACCCGACGCGATCGACCGCCTGCACGACGCCGGTTTGCGCGATTTGGTGTGCAATCGAGCCGAATCCAAGCGCTTCCAGCGTCACCGCGGCTGCCGTCTTGAGGAACGTCAGGTCGCCAAAGCGTGGCTCGAGCTTGTAATCGCGCACGCTGAGACCCTTCTTGACGCCCTTCTGCTCCTCGAGCCAGGTCACGGCGGTTTTCTCGTCGCCGAGCTGATCGATCAGCTTGAGATCGATCGCCTGGCGTCCGGTGAAGACGCGGCCATCGACGACTTTTTCGAGCTGCGTGTCATCCATGCCACGGCGCTGCTTCACCAGATCCTTGAACCAGGCATAGGAATCCTTCACCAGCGCATCCAGCGCGGCCCGGGCCTCGGGGCTGGTCGGCTCAAAACCGTTGGGCGCGGCCTTCAGCGGCGTCGACTTCACTTCCTCGACCTTGACACCGATGGTCTTCAGGAGGTCCGAGACGTTGGGAAACTGGAACAGCACGCCGATCGAGCCGACCAGCGAGCTCTGCTGGGCGATGATGTGATCGCTGGCAATGGCGGTGATGTAGCCGCCGGAGGCGGCGAGACCCTCGACCACGACGACCAGCGGTTTCTTCGCCTTCAGCCGGGTGAGCGAGTCATAGAGCTGCTCGGAGCCGGCGGTGGTGCCGCCCGGCGAGTTGACGTGAACGATGACGGCGGCGGCCTGCGAAGTCTCCAGCCGCTCCAGCGCCTGCGTGCGGTCGGAATCGCTGCGGATCAGGCCATCGATCTGCACACGCGCGATCGAGCCGGCGGTAGCGAAGGTGCCGCGCGCGCCGGGTGTTGCGATCAATGCAAAGCCCGCGATCGCAGCGATCGCGATCAGCGCGGCCATCACGCGCCAGAACGTCAGCTTGCGGCGGATCCTGCGGCGATCGACGATGATGTCCGAATCGAGCGACATCGGAATATCTCCAAATGAAAGGCCGCTGGCGTTGTGCCGTCACAACGTGACCAATGGCTTGTCTGGATACATCAATTGCGGCGCAATTTGAAGAAAACAAGGCCCCGCGTCGCCCGAACGGAGCCGCAGCAAAAAAGCCCCGGCTCGCGCCGGGGCTTTGATGTCAGCGAAAAGAAGCGTTTCGCTTACTTGCTGTCGCGGTTCTTGAGCGCGGTGCCCAGGATGTCGCCGAGCGTCGCACCCGAATCCGAGGAGCCGTACTGCGCGATGGCTTCCTTTTCTTCGGCGACTTCGAGCGCCTTGATCGACACCTGGACCTTGCGGGCCTTCTTGTCGAACTGGATCACGCGGGCATCGACCTTCTCGCCGACGGCAAAGCGTTCGGCGCGCTGGTCGTTGCGGTCACGCGCGAGCTCCGAGCGCTTGACGAAGGTGGTGAAGTCGGTACCGGCGATCTTCACCTCGATGCCGCTCTCCTTCACTTCGAGCACTTCGCAGGTCACGACCGCGCCCTTCTTGACATCGCCCGGCTCGGCGAAGGGGTCGCCTTCGAGCTGCTTGATGCCGAGCGAGATGCGCTCCTTCTCGACGTCCACATCGAGCACCACGGCTTTCACCACGTCGCCCTTCTTGTAGTTGTCGATCACCTGCTCGCCCGGAAGCTTCCAGTCGAGGTCGGAGAGATGGACCATCCCGTCGACGTCGCCTTCGAGACCCAGGAACAGGCCGAACTCGGTCTTGTTCTTGACCTCGCCCTCGACGGTCGAACCGGTCGGGTGACCTTCGACGAAGACCTCCCAGGGGTTGCGCATGGTCTGCTTGAGGCCGAGCGAGATGCGGCGCTTGACGGAATCGACTTCCAGCACCTGCACGTCGACTTCCTGCGAGGTCGACACGATCTTGCCGGGGTGCATGTTCTTCTTGGTCCACGACATCTCGGATACGTGGATCAGGCCTTCGATGCCCGGCTCGAGCTCGACGAACGCACCGTAGTCGGTGATGTTGGTGACACGGCCGGTGAAGCGGGCACCCAGCGGGTACTTGGCTTCGATGCCCTGCCACGGATCGTCCAGCAGCTGCTTCATGCCCAGCGAGATGCGGTGCGTCTCGTGGTTGATCTTGATGATCTTGACTTTCACGGTCTGGCCGATCGAGAGCACCTCGGTCGGGTGGTTGACGCGGCGCCACGCGATGTCGGTGACGTGCAGCAGGCCGTCGATGCCGCCGAGGTCAACGAACGCACCGTAATCGGTGATGTTCTTGACCACGCCGTCGATGACCTGACCCTCTTCGAGATTCTGCACCAGCTCCTGACGCTGCTCGGCGCGGGTCTCTTCCAGAACCGTGCGGCGGGAGACGACGATGTTGCCGCGACGGCGGTCCATCTTGAGGATCTGGAACGGCTGCGCGTTGTTCATCAGCGGCGCAACGTCACGGATCGGACGGATGTCGACCTGCGAGCGCGGCAGGAAGGCAACGGCACCGTCGAGGTCGACGGTGAAGCCGCCCTTGACCTGGTTGAAGATGACGCCCGTGACCTTCTCGTTGTTCTGGAACGCCTTCTCCAGCTTGCCCCAGCTCTCCTCGCGGCGCGCCTTGTCGCGCGACAGCACGGCCTCGCCGAGGGCGTTCTCGATGCGATCGAGGAACACTTCCACCTCGTCGCCAACCTTGATCTCGCTGTCACGGCCGGGGCCGGAAAATTCGCGCAGCGCAACGCGGCCTTCGGTCTTCAGGCCGACGTCGATGACGGCCATGTCCTTTTCAATTGCAACCACCTTGCCCTTGACGACGGAGCTCTCCTGCAGGTTGCCACCTGCAAAGGACTCGTCGAGCATCGCGGCGAAATCGTCACGCGAGGGGCTATAGGTATCAGCGGAAATCGAAGCCATTTGTTCTCCAGTTGCGGATGTCTTGCCGGCCGTTGGGTTTTTGGGCGTATCGGGCGTGCAGTGTCGGAAGGTCCACAAAACCTTCGGGCGACCGCTCGCTGCTCCGGCCTGAAGCCGGACCAGCGAAAGCGGGCCGGCTGGGCCCGCACGTGCGATACGTGGAATCTTTTGTCCGGAGCCTGGATCACGTCGGCCCCAAACAGGGACCGAGAGTATCGACCTCAAAGAGCGGGAGCGGGCGCTTCCTCCAATGACGGCTGCGGCTTAACCCCGCGACCGGCCCGCTCGGACGGCCTCGATAATGTCGATGGCGGCCCGGACGCCGCCTTCTATATCCAGTTGGGAGTTATCTAGCAAGTAAGCATCCGCGGCCGGTTTCAAAGGCGCAATTGGCCTGTTCTTGTCCCGTTCGTCGCGCTGGATGATGTCGGCGAGCACCGCAGCCTCGTCCGCCTCCTCGCCCCGCGCCCTCGCCTCCATGGTGCGGCGGCGGGCGCGGACTTTTGGATCAGCCACGACGAAAATCTTCACGTCGGCATCGGGGCAGATCACGGTTCCAATGTCCCGGCCATCCAGCACCGCGCCGGGCGGACCGGCGGCGAATTGCCGCTGGAAATTGAGCAAGACCTCGCGAACCCTGGGGATCGCCGAAACGATGGAGGCGCCTTCGCCGGCCGCCTGGGTCTTGAGGGCGGGATTGCCGAACTTTTCGGGATCGAGTTCCAGCGCGGCCTGCACTGCAGCCACCTCGTCCCGGAGATCATGGCCGGACTGCATCAGGGCGTAGGCGACCGCACGATAGATCACGCCGGTATCGAGGTGACGATAGCCGTAATGATGGGCGAGGCGCTTGCCGAGCGTGCCCTTGCCCGAGGCCGCGGGTCCATCAATGGCGATGATCATGAAAACTCGGCCCCTAGCGACCGCATCATCGGAATGAAGTCCGGGAAACTGGTGGCGATGAAAGCGGTGTCGTCGACCGTCACCGGCTGATCGGACGCGCAGCCCATCACCAGCGCCGACATCGCGATACGGTGGTCCATATGCGTGGCGACCGTGCCGCCGCCGGGGACGTGGCCGCGGCCCTCGACGATCAGATCGTCGCCGGAGACCGTGACTTTCACGCCGTTGACGCGGAGCATGTCCGCGGTGGCCTCGAGCCGATCGGATTCCTTGACGCGCAGCTCCTGCAGGCCGCGCATGATGGTCGTGCCTTCGGCGAACGAAGCCGCGACCGCCAGCACCAGATATTCATCGATCATTGAGGGCGCGCGTTCCGGCGGCACCTCGACGCCGCGCAGTTTTGACGCGCGCACACGCAACTGCGCCATCGGCTCACCGGCGTCACCGCGCGCTTTGCTTTCCTCGATGGAAGCGCCCATTTCACGCAGCGTCGTAAAAAGGCCAGTCCGAAGCGGATTGGTCATCACGTCCGAAAGAACGACATCGGAGCCTTCGACGATCAGCGCCGCGACGACCGGAAATGCCGCCGAGGACGGATCGGCGGGCACGATGACGGTGGCGCCATGCAGCTCGGGCTGGCCGACCAGCGTGATGCGGCGGCCGTGAGCGCCCTCGACGACCGAGGTGATATCCGCGCCAAAATGCTTCAGCATCAGCTCGGTGTGATCGCGGCTGGCCTCGCTCTCGATCACGGTGGTGGTGCCCGGCGCAGACAAGCCCGCCAGCAGCACCGCCGACTTGATCTGGGCCGAGGCGACCGGAGTCTTGTAGGTGATCGGCAGCGGATCGCGCGCGCCCTGGACGGTCAGCGGCAGCCGGCCGCCCTCGGCGGCGGAAACAACCTTGGCGCCGATCTTTTCCAGCGGATCGAGGATCCGGCGCATCGGACGGCTGCGCAGTGAGGCATCGCCGTCGAACACCGCCGAGATCGGACAGCCGGCGACGGCGCCCATAACGAGCCGGCAGCCGGTGCCGGAGTTGCCGAAATCCAGCGCGGCCTTGGGCTGGGCAAAGCCTCCGACGCCGACGCCCTGCACCTTCCAGGCGAAATCGCCGGTGCGCTCGACCTTGGCGCCGAGCGCCTGCATGGATTTGGCGGTGTTGAGGACGTCCTCGCCCTCCAAAAGGCCTGAAATCCGGGTCTCGCCGACAGCCAGCGCGCCCAGGATGAGGGCGCGGTGGGAGATCGACTTGTCCCCGGGCACCCGTACTTTTCCGGTCAGGGGACCGCTTGCGCGCGACTTGAGCGGCGTCGGCTTGTCGGAATGGGTCAAGATTGTGTCCTCGAATGCGTCCGAAGAGGCTGCGGGCAGGTACCACATGGTCCCTCCGCCGTCACGAGCATGTCTTTCTCTCGTAATGCGCTATTGACAGCGGGCCGCCAACTAGCCAAGTGAAACACCGCTTTTCAGACATCCCAGGATTCCTCTGCCGTGGCCAAGTCCGAACTCGGAACCAAACGTATTTGCCCGACTACGGGCAAGAAGTTCTACGACCTCAACAAGACTCCGGTGATCTCGCCCTATACCGGCGAAGTGGTCCCGATCGCGCCCGTGGCGCCGGCGCGTGTACCGCGCGGCGCCGAAGCCCGCCACGCTGCAGCAGCGGCGGACACCACGCCGGAGCCGGCCGAGGTCGAAGAGGTCTCCCTCGAGGAGGCCGATGCCGAGGAGAACACCGGCAAGGTCAAGGCCGTCGTCCCCGAATCCGAGGACGATATCGAGGTCGACGAGACCATCGACGACGACGATGACGATGATTCGACCTTCATTGCCGACGAAGAAGAAGGCGATGAGGACGTGACCGACATCATTGGTGATGTCGGAGGCGATGAAGAGACTTGAGATCAGCCCTGATCTGTGAAAAAGGGTGCACCGCGCGAGTCACCAGGCTCGCCGGTCGGGAGTGATCCACCAGGATCGTCCCAGGACTTAAGGGGCCATAGCTCAGCTGGGAGAGCGCTTGCATGGCATGCAAGAGGTCGGCGGTTCGATCCCGCCTGGCTCCACCAGCCTTCGCTCGCTTCGCGAGCTTCGGCTGGGCAAGCCCGGGAAGTCCCTCGTAGCGAGGCCGGGCTTTAGCGACCTACTCCCCAATCACCGCATTCAGCCGATCGCGCAGCGCGACGATCTCGTCCTTCATTGCGACCAGCTCTGCGACCGAGCAGTCCGACGCGGCCAGGATCGACTGGGGGACGCTGCGCGCCTTGTCCTTCAGGGCGTGCCCCTGCGGCGTCAGCGCGATCAGGACCTGACGCTCATCCTCGCTGGAGCGCGTGCGCTTGACGAGGTGCGCGGCTTCGAGTCGCTTGAGCAGCGGCGTCAGCGTGCCCGAATCCAGAAACAGCTTTTCGCCGATATCCTTAAGTGGCACGTCGTCGCGTTCCCACAGCACCAGCATCACCAGATATTGCGGATAGGTCAGGCCGAGCCGGTCGAGCAGCGGCTTGTAGACGCGGTTGAAGGCATGCGCGGCTGAATAGACGGCGAAGCAGATCTGGTTGTCGAGGCGTTGCGGATCCAGGGTCGATAATTTCCGGGCCATAGAGAATCTCACGTGATTGACCCGCATTGTGGGACCGGGCGGGCCGACATTCAATTGCGAACAATTAAATGTGAGGCATGCAAATTTCAATTGCGCACAATCTAATTGTTTGCGATACAGGCGCCACCACAACCCGAAGACCCTGAGGAGACGAAAATGTCCGTGAACGTCCTCTACAAGACCAGCGCAAAAGCCACCGGCGGCCGTGACGGCCACGCCGCGACCCTCGACGGCGCACTCGACGTCAAGCTCACCACACCGAAGGAGCTCGGCGGCGGCGGCGGCGCCGGCAACAATCCCGAGCAGCTGTTTGCGGCCGGCTATGCCGCCTGCTTCATCGGCGCGATGAAGTTCGTGTCGTCGCAGGGCGGCCCGAAGGTTCCCGCCGACGCCTCCGTCACCTCGACCGTCGGCATCGGCCCGCGCTCGGAAGGCGGCTTCGGCCTCGACATCGATCTGGCCGTCTCGCTGCCGGGGCTGTCCCGCGCTGACGCCGAGGCGCTGGTCGAGAAGGCACATCAGGTGTGCCCGTACTCCAACGCGACGCGCGGCAATGTCGACGTCCGCCTGACGGTCGTCTGATCTGACGGTGGATTTGGCTGGCCCGAGATCCCCCTTGGGCCGGCCGCTTCCGCCAGATCTGCCGCGCCGCGGGATTGCGCGGCGACGCATACGCCCCCACGCGGCAAGCCATTGCTGGCTTGGACGAACCTCGCTAGGCCTGTGATCAAACGTCGACACAGGGGAAGCGAAGGCATGACTGAAGCCGTTTTGGGCGCAATGAGCGGACTGCGCGTCGTCGATCTCACGCGCGTGCTCGGCGGTCCCTACTGCACCCAGATCCTCGCCGACCATGGCGCCGACGTGATCAAGGTCGAGCCGCCGGCAGGCGACGAGGTGCGCGACTGGGGCCCTCCCTTCCACGAGGAAGACGCGGCCTATTTCGTCGGCATCAACCGCAACAAGCGCTCCATCGGCCTCGACCTCGCCTCCGAAGGCGGCCGTGTCGTGCTGCTCAAGATGCTGGAGACGGCCGACGTCCTGATCGAGAATTTCAAGCCGGGCACGCTGGAGAAATGGGGCATCGGCAACGACGTGCTCAGCCAGAAATTCCCGCGCCTAGTGCATTGCCGGATCTGCGGCTTCGGCGCCGACGGGCCGCGCGGCGGCAATCCCGGCTATGACGCCATCATCCAGGCCATGACCGGCATGATCGCGGCGACCGGCTCGCCGGAGAGCGGGCCGATGCGGATCGGCGTGCCGCTGGTCGACATCACCACCGGTCTTTACGCAGCGATCGGCATCCTGATGGCGCTGTCCGAGCGGCAGCGCTCCGGCAAGGGCCAGTTCCTGGAGACGACGCTGTACGAGACCGGCCTCGCCATCATGCATCCGCACACCGCGAATTATTTCATGCATGGCAAGCCGCCCGGCCTCACCGGCAACGAGCATCCCAACCTCGTGCCCTACGCGATCTTCCCGACCAGGACCGACGACATCTTCATCGGTGTCGGCAATGACGGCACCTTCCGCAAGCTCGCCAAGGAGATCGGTAAGCCCGAGCTCGGCACTGATCCGCGCTTTGCCCGCAACAAGGACCGCATCGCCAACCGCGACGCGCTGCGCGCCGAGCTTGCCGCGGTGTTCAGCCAGCACGAGGCCGAGCCGCTGTGCAATCGCCTGCTGGCCGCGGGCCTGCCCGCGGGCCCGGTGCAGAAGATCGACCAGGCATTGACCAACCCGCACACGATCGCGCGCGGCGATGTCATCGAGAAGGACTGGTACAAGGGCGTGGCCTCGCCGATCCGGCTCGATCGCAGCAAGCCGAGCCTACGCCGCCTGCCGCCGAAATTCAGCCAGCACTCCCAGGAGGTGCTGGGCGAGTTCGGCTACTCAAAGGCGGAGATCGACGCGATGGTCGAGAGCGGCGTAGTCTGCGGGCCCGAGCGCAAGCGCTAGGGCCCTCGCCTCGTCACCCAAGCAAATGCCGCAGTGCGGCACGGGCACGCATGTACACTGCGGACGGAGGAGGCTGCCCGAGCGCGCGTCTTCGCCTATTTGATGGCTTCCCTTTTGGCAGCGCTTGCTGCTTTCGTTTCGGCCGCTTACACAGTCATGTGAACGTCATGTGGCGCTGCTAGCGCAAGCGCTTCTTTTTGACGGCCAAGGGAGGTACTTGATGGCTCTTCGATATTTTGGGGCGGCTGCCGCTGTTGCATTTGCGGTTGGCATGACGGCTTCGCCGGCGCTGGCCGTGACTGAAATCCAGTGGTGGCACGCGATGACAGGCGCGAATAACGACGTCATCGTCAAGCTCGCCAACGACTTCAATGCATCGCAGAGCGACTACAAGGTCATCCCGACCTACAAGGGCAGCTATCCCGACACCATGAACGCCGGCATCGCCGCGTTCCGCGCCGGCAACGCCCCGCACATCATGCAGGTGTTCGAAGTCGGCACCGCGACCATGATGGCCGCGACCGGCGCCGTGAAGCCCGTCTACAAGCTGATGACCGATGCCGGCGAGAAGTTCGATCCGAAGAATTATCTGTCCGCGATCACCGGCTACTATTCGACCTCGAAGGGCGAGATGCTGTCCTTCCCCTTCAACTCGTCGTCGACCGTCATGTGGGTCAACCTCGACGAGCTGAAGAAGGTCAACGCGGAGATCCCGAAGACCTGGCCCGAAGTGTTCGAGGTCGCCAAGAAGCTGCACGACAACGGCCATCCGACCTGCGGCTTCTCCAACTCCTGGGTCACCTGGGTCAATCTCGAGCAGCTCTCCGCCTGGCACAACGTGCCGCTGGCCAGCAAGGCGAACGGCCTCGACGGCTTCGACACCAAGCTCGAGTTCAATGCGCCGCTGCAGGAGAAGCATCTCGAGAAGCTGGTCGAGCTGCAGAAGGACAAGACCTACGACTACGCCGGCCGCACCAACCAGGGCGAAGGCCGCTTCACCTCGGGTGAGTGCGCGATCTACCTGACCTCGTCGGCCTTCTTCGGCAACGTCAAGGCGCAGGCCAAGTTCAACTTCACCGCTGCGCCGATGCCGTATTATCCTGACGTCAAGGGCGCACCGCAGAACTCGATCATCGGCGGCGCTTCGCTCTGGGTCATGGGCGGAAAGTCGGCCGACGAATACAAGGGCATCGCCAAATTCCTGACCTTCCTCTCGGACACCGATCGTCAGGTCTACATCCACAAGGCTTCGGGCTATCTGCCGATCACCAAGGCCGCCTACGAAAAGGCCAAGGCCGAGGGCTTCTACAAGGATCAGCCCTATCTCGAGACTCCGTTGCTCGAGTTGACCAACAAGGAGCCGACCGAGAACTCGCGCGGCCTGCGCCTTGGCAACATGGTTCAGCTCCGTGACGTCTGGGCCGAAGAGATCGAGCAGGCACTGGCCGGCAAGAAGACCGCCAAGCAGGCGCTCGATGCCTCCGTCGAGCGCGGCAACACGATGCTGCGTCAGTTCGAAAAGACCGCCGTAAAATAAGGCGAAGGCGCCGGCGGAACCGCACGACGAGCGGCCCGCCGGCGCCACCCCCATCATGCAAAAGCAAGCCATTTTCCAATCAAAGCTATTGCCCTACGCGCTGGTTGCGCCGCAACTCGCGATCGTTCTGATTTTCTTCTACTGGCCGGCCGTGCAGGCCGTCATTCAGTCCTTCCTGCTGCAGGACGCTTTCGGCCTCTCGACGAGCTTCGTGTGGTTCGAGAATTATGTCGAGCTGTTGAGCGATCCCGCCTATTTCGAGACGATCGTCCGAACCTTCTTCTTCTCGTTTGCGATCGCGGCGTCCTCGCTCTCCGTGGCGCTGCTGCTCGCGGTGATGGCGGACAAGCCGATGCGCGGCGGCGCTGTCTACCGCACGCTGCTGATCTGGCCCTATGCCGTGGCGCCGCCCGTGGTCGGCGTGCTCTGGGTCTTCATGCTGCATCCCTCGCTCGGCGTGCTCTCGCGCTATCTGCGCGCCGCCGGCATCGAATGGAATCCGCTGCTCGACGGCAATCAGGCCGCGACACTGGTCATCCTTGCCGCCGCGTGGAAGCAGATCTCCTATAATTTCCTGTTCTTCCTCGCAGGGCTCGCGAGCATTCCGAAGAGCGTGCTCGAGGCTGCTGCGATCGACGGCGCGCGCCCGATGCGCCGGTTCTGGACCGTGACCTTCCCGCTGCTGTCCCCGACCATCTTCTTCCTGCTGGTCGTCAACATCGTCTACGCCTTCTTCGACACCTTCGGCATCATCGACACCATGACCCGCGGCGGTCCCGGCAAGTCGACGGAGACCCTGGTCTACAAGGTCTACAACGACGGCCTGATCGGCGGAAACCTCGGCAGCTCCGCGGCGCAGTCGGTGATCCTGATGGTCATGGTCATCGTGCTGACCGGAATCCAGTTCCGCTTCGTCGAACGCAAGGTGACCTACTGATGGTCGAGCAAGAGGGCTTTCGACGCTACGTCGCCCACATCATCCTCTGGATCGGGATCGCGATCGTCGCCTTCCCGGTCTACGTCGCCTTCGTCGCCTCGACCCAGGACAACGCGCTGATCGCCAACGGGCAGATGTCGCTGTTGCCCGGCGGCCATTTCTTCGAGGTCTACTACCAGACCATCTTCGTCGGCACGAGCGGCTCGACCCGCGAGCCGGTCGGCAACATGATGCTGAACTCGCTGGTGATGGCGTTGGCGATCGCGATCGGCAAGATCGCGATCTCGATCATCTCCGCCTATGCGATCGTCTATTTCCGTTTTCCCTTTCGGATGCCGATCTTCTGGATCATCTTCATCACGCTGATGCTGCCGGTCGAGGTCCGCATCTATCCGACCTACAAGATCGTCGCCGACCTGCACATGCTCGACAGCTACGCCGGCCTCGCGCTGCCGCTGATCGCGTCGGCCACGGCAACGCTGCTGTTCCGCCAGTTCTTCATGACCGTGCCGGATGAATTGCTGGAGGCCTCGCGCATCGACGGCGCCGGCCCCTTGCGCTTCTTCTGGGATACGCTGTTGCCGCTGTCGCGCACCAACATGGCCGCGCTGTTCGTGATCCTCTTCATCCTCGGCTGGAATCAATATCTCTGGCCGCTGCTGATCACCACCCGCGACGACATGCAGACCATCCAGATCGGCATTCGCAAGATGATGACCACCAACGATGCGCTGACCGAATGGCCGATCGTGATGGCGACCGCCGTGCTGGCCATGCTGCCGCCGGTGTTCGTCGTCGTCGCCATGCAGAAACTGTTCGTGCGCGGCCTGGTCGAGACGGAGAAGTAGAGAGTCATGGCCAACGTCACCCTGCGCAACGTTCGCAAGACCTATCCCGGCGGCTTCGAGGCCATCAAGGGCGTCAACGTCGATGTCGGCGACGGCCAGTTCTGCGTGCTGGTCGGCCCCTCCGGCTGCGGCAAGTCCACGCTGCTTCGCATGGTCGCGGGGCTCGAGACCGTCACCGGCGGCGAGATCGACATCGGCGGCCGCGTCGTCAACCAGGTCGAGCCCGCCGATCGCGACATCGCGATGGTGTTCCAGAACTACGCGCTCTATCCGCATATGAGCGTGTTCAACAACATGGCTTACGGCCTGCGCAATCGCGGCATGAAGGAAGCCGAGATCAAGACCCGCGTCGAGGAAGCCGCGCGCGTGCTCGAGCTCTCGGCGATGCTGGAGCGCAAGCCGCGCCAGCTCTCCGGCGGTCAGCGCCAGCGCGTCGCCATGGGCCGCGCCATCGTGCGCCAGCCGAAGGTGTTTCTGTTCGACGAGCCGCTGTCGAACCTCGACGCCAAGCTACGCATCGCGATGCGCGTCGAGATCCGCAAATTGCAGCGCCGCCTCAAGACGACGTCGGTCTACGTCACCCATGACCAGCTCGAGGCGATGACGCTCGCCGACATCCTCGTCGTGATGAATGGCGGCCAGGTCGAGCAGATCGGCAATCCCCTCGCGATCTACGAGAAGCCGGCCACGACCTTCGTCGCCTCCTTCATCGGCGCGCCGCCGATGAATCTGATGTCGATGCGCACCGAGGAGATCAAGTCGCAGCTTGGCGGCAGCGCGGGCGAGGCAGGCATCCTCGGCATCCGTCCGGAAGATTTTGTCATCACCGACCAGACCCCGGCCGGCGGCGTCGCATTGCCGCTGACGGTGGAAGCGATCGAACGCGTCGGCGCCGAAACTTTTATCTACGGCTCGCGCGCCCAGGACGAGCAGCGCGTTGCCGCCACTCCGGGTGAGCTGCCGCCGGGCGAAGTCATCGTCCGCATTCCCGGGACTGAGGCCCCGGCGATCGGTGAGAAGATCCGCGTCGCGGCAGTGCGCCAAAAGCTGCACCTGTTCAGCGGCGACGGGCGGACGCGGATCGAGGCCTGACGGGTCCGACAGAACAGCCGACTAAAGACCCAAAACAACCCCATGCACAGTAGAACGGGGCCTGTTTTCATTGGGATAAATCGCCCGCAAATTCGTCACGGCGGGGCGACGGCGGAAGCAGTGAATCCACAGCCCCTGCTACGTCCTTGAACCCACATGGGGATATGCCCATATTGCTGACCAAGGGGCGCCGCTTCCGGGCCCTGAAATGCCAAAGTCGCTTCGAGAGGACTTTGTAAACTATGTCTCGTGTTCCCACGTTATCCAGTCCGTTCCTTCTGGGCTTCGACGAGATTGAGCGCGTGCTCGATCGCGTCGTCAAAGGCGCCGACGGTTATCCTCCCTACAATATCGAGAGGTGCGACCGGTCGGACGGCCAGCCCGAGCGGTTGCGCATCACGCTGGCGGTCGCCGGATTTACCCGCGACCAACTCGATGTAACCATTGAGGAAAACCAGCTCGTGATCCGCGGACGACAGCAGGACGACAAGACCCGGCAATACATCCATCGCGGCATCGCCGCGCGCCACTTCCAGCGCACTTTCGTGCTGGCGGAGGGGATGCTGGTGCTGGGTGCGGATCTGAAGAACGGGTTGTTGTCGATTGATCTTGCCCGGCCAGAACCGGAGAGGATCGTTAAGACAATCGCTATCAATGAGCACGAATAATGGAACGAGTAGCGGACTCGACCGCTTAGTTTCTGTGAAGGAGTCGAGACCATGAGTGAAGGTCATGTTGCGTTCGAATATGAAGCCAAGACGGTCTCTCCGGAGACGCTGGCAAGCCTCGGCGAAGGCCACATCGCCTATGTGAAGCAGATCCGCTCCGAGGATGTGCCCGGCCTGTTTCCCGAAGCCCCGAAGATTGCGCCCGGCCTCAAGCTGTTCGCGCTCCACGCCGCCGACGGCACGCCGATCATGCTGACCGACAGCCGCGAAGCCGCGGTTGCGAATGCCTGGAGCAACGAGCTGCAAGCGGTGAGCGTGCACTGAGCACGCGCGCGTCGCACGATTTGAGTTTTGGCGGGCATGCCTTCGCACGAAGGCGTGCCCGTTTTCATTTTGCACAGTTTTCATTTTGCACACTTGGCAAAGCACCAGGACCGCTCGAGATTCGCTCGATCGAGCCACGGGCTCCCTCAACCTCTCCCGCTTGCGGGGGAGGTCGGCGCGAAGCGCCGGGTGGGGGCTCCCTCCTCGCGGGGATACTCTCCGCAGCCCTCAAACACTCCCAACGCGGAGACACCCCCGCCCCAGCCCTCCCCCGCAAGCGGGAGAGGGAGTACACCGTCTTCACGACTGCGACTGAGCTTCTTCAAATCACGACTAGGACGGAGCGCGGAATGCCCGGACTCGACGAAAGCGATCAAGATAGGGGGGAAGTGCTGACTGTCGATTCCAACAGAGTGTCGGCTCAACCAGGCCTTCGTGAGTCAAATACTCAGCCAACCGGTGCAGACATTGTCGCTGCGCTCGCGAATTCGCCGCTCGCAATCGTCAACTTTGCTCGACTATCGATTCGCGCGAAGGTCCGATCGGAACCACACGATATGGACGAGTGGCTTTAAGTTACGCCGCAGGCGCCGCCACACGTTCCGGAAACCAAGCCCATGTCAGGCCGGACACGATCGCATCGTCTGCGAAGTCAATCGGCAGCCGCCGAAACCGGCGTCGGATGCCTTTCACGCTGCGCTGGGATTTGCCGAGGTCTGCAGCGCGATCATGCACAACGGCAGCAAGATCGTGCGCTATTTGTCGCGCACCCTCTAATCGCCTGAGCGATCCGACAGCCGCGCGCGGATGTCCGGCTTCAGCACCTTGCCGACCTTGGAGCGCGGCAGATCGTCCCAGACTTCGATCTGCTTCGGCGTCTTGACGCTGCCGATCCGCTGCTTGACGAACGCCGCCAGCGCAATCGTATCGACGCTTTGGCCGGCGCGGGGCTGCACCACGGCGACGATCCGCTCACCCCATTTCTCGTCCGGAAGGCCAATCACGGCGCAATCCTGCACCACCTCATGCGCCCGCAGCACGTTCTCGACCTCGATCGAGTAGACGTTGAATCCGCCGGTGATGATCATGTCCTTGGCGCGATCGACGATATAGAGGTAGCCGTTGTCGTCGATGTAGCCGATGTCGCCGGTGTGGTGCCAGCCATGCGCCGAGGCCTCCACTGTCGCCTCGGGATTTTTGTAATAGCCCTCCATCACCAGCGAACCGCGGACCACGATCTCGCCGCGTGCGCCGGTCGGCAGCAAATTGCCGTCGCCATCCATGATGCCGGCCCGCACCAGCGGGCTGATCCGCCCGGCCGAGGCGAGACGCTCTATCGCGATCGTGCCGTCGGCATTGTAATGCTCGCTAGGCGCCATCATCGAGATCATCATCGGCGCTTCGGTCTGACCGAACAACTGCGCCATCGGCCCGATACGCTGGAGCGCCTCCGCAAGCCGCGCGGCCGAGATCGGCGCCGCACCGTACCAGAAGCATTGCAGAGACCCGAGCTTCGCGGAATCGAGCTTTGGATGATCGAGCAGCATGTAGATCACGGTCGGCGGCAGGAAGGTATGCGTGACGCGATAGCGCTCGATCAAATCAAGAAATTCGGCGATGTCGGGGTGGTGCATGATCACGATGCGGCCGCCAAGCGCCATGATCGGGAAACACAGCACGCCGGCCGCGTGGGTCAGCGGCGCGAGCGCGAGATAGATCGGACGCCCCTTGAAAGGATAGCCCATCAGCGTCAGGGCCGTCATAGCCTCGATATTGCGGCCCGACAGCATGACCCCCTTCGGCTTGCCGGTGGTGCCGCCGGTGCCGGGAATCATCGCGAGATCGTCGACCGTCTCGCGTTGATAGCGGTCGTCGGCGAGGCCGGCGAGCCAGCTGTCGAACGAGGGGGCGAAGGATAACTCGGCATCGAGGCAGACGAGGGCGCGCAGCTTTGGCAGCTCTGCACGCACCGCCTCGACCATCGGTGCGAAGCTTGAATGGAACAGCAGCAGGCTGCAGTCGAATTGGTCGAGGATGAGCCGATTTTCGACCGCCTCGTTGCGCGGATTGATCGGGCACCAGACCGCACCGCCACGGGAAATGCCGAACACGCAAGCAAACGCGACCGGATCGTTGCCGGAGAGGATTGCGACCTTCTCGCCGGCAGCAATACCCGATCGCGCGAGCCCGCGCGCGACGCGGTAGCTCAGCCGCTGCACCTCGCGATAGCTGAGGTCGCGCCCGTCCATGGTCAGGCACGGCGCACCAGCGCCGAGCGAGGCACCTTTGTCCAGGTAATCGATGAAGCGCATGATCAACACCCGAAGCGGTAGCGGGTGACGCGGAGGACCGCGCCACCCGCGATTGACTTAATCGTGCACGGTCAGAACAGGCTTGCTGACGAGCCCGAAGCTGCGCAATTGCCCGAGCAGCTCGTGATGGCCGAACGCCTGGCAGCCGGAGGCGAACCCCACGCGCTTCGGAGGCTGCTGCAGCAGGTGCGCCGCGGCATAGGCCTGCAACATGCCGGTCTGCTTGTAGTTGCTGTTGCCATTGATGACGCAGTGCGCGCGCCCCAACGGGCCGGAGGCATGCACCGAATCCAGCGACTTGTTGACGCGCGGGTTCTCGCGCGGCGGCATAGTGTTCATCACACCGGCGGCGGTCTGCGCCAACGCGGCGTAGCGGTCGTCGGGCTTCATGTCCTTGGTCGCGTCCAGCGCGGCGGCGACGATCTGCGGCACGGCCAGCATCAGCCCGCGGTTGAACACGCCGCCCAGCACCTTCACGTTGGCCACGCGCGGATCGCGCTTGAACCACACCGGGTGCGAGGTGCCGCCCCAGGGCAGCGCCAGCGCCAGCTCGTGCTGGCCGGGGATGGCGAGGTTGTAGAGGCCGGCATCGGGCTGATGCTCGACGTACTTGTTCTGCTCCAAGTAGTAGGCCTTGGCCATCGCGGCGTTGACCAGGATGGTCTGCGTCGATGCGATGGTCGGGCTGCCACCCCAGAACACGGCGATGTCCAGCGTGTCGAGGCCGGGCGTCTCCAGGCACAGCTGCGCGGCGATCTCGCCGGTGGTGTACATCTGCGCGATGCCTGGCGCCAACAGCAGCCCGGCATTGGCGAACTTCGCGCCCCACTCCTGCTCGAGCGTGATCAGCCAGTCCTGCTCGCCGGTGGTGTCGCTGTAATGACACTTGGAAGCCAGGCAAGCCTGCACCACTTCGCCACCGAACTTGGCGAAGGGGCCCACGGTGTTGAGCACCACCGAGGCGCCCTTGAACAATTCAGTCAGCGCGGCCACGGTGTGCGGCACCTTAACCACCTCGTAGTCGGCGGTCTCGATGCCGGCCACATTCGACTTCATCGCGGCGTTGAGCTTCTCAGCGCTGCGGCCGGCGGCGATGAAGGGGATGTTGTACTCGCGTAAGTATTCGCAGACCAGCCGGCCGGTGTAGCCGGAAGCGCCATAGACGATGACGGGCTTCTTCTCGCTCATTGCGATCCTCCAAATTGCTTGTTGTCGGCCTTGTTGTCACATGCCCATGCCGCCATCGACCGGCAGTCCGATGCCGGTGATGAAGCGCGCCTCATTCGAGCACAGGAACACCGCGGCATCGCCAATGTCCGAGACCTCTGCGAGCCGGCCGAGTGGGGTTTGCTCGACCACCGAGCCGACTGCGGCGTTGACGTCAGCCGCGAGTCCTACCTTGACGATGTCGTTGGCGAGCTGCATGCCCATGTCGGTCGGTATCAGGCCCGGATAGATGCAGTTCACGCGCACGCCGAAGCCGAGCTTGCCGGCTTCCATCGCTCCGACCCGCGTCATGCGGTCGACCGCGGATTTGGTGCCCGAATAAACCGCGATGCCGGGAAAGGCGATCGTCGCCGCAACCGAGGCGATGTTGACGACGGCGCCGCCCTTGCCGGCCGGCCCGCCCGGGCGCATGGCACGGAAGGCGTGCTTCATGCCGAGCACGGTGCCGACGATATTGACGTCGCACATCCGCCGCGCGTCCTCGGCCTTGACCTCGGAGATCAGCGACGTGATCTCGATGCCGGCATTGTTGATCAGGATGTCGTAGCCACCGAGGGTTGCGACCGTCTTGGCGATCGCCCGCTCCCATTGGGCGTCATCGGTGACGTCGAGCTGGACGAATCCCGTCGTCACGTCTTCCTTCGCGATTGCGGCCGCGCTGGCACGGCCGGTCTCTTCCAGGATGTCGGCGATCATGATCGAGGCGCCGGCTCGCGCCAACGCCTGCGCGATGGCCGCGCCGATTCCTCTAGCACCGCCGGTGACCAGGGCTTTCCTGCCTGCAAGGCTCTTCCCACTCATGACGCACTCCTCCGTTGCTGGTGATTGATCGATGCGTGCTGCGCCAATCGGCGCGCACCAGGTCGATGGGTGCCAAGCCTTTCGGCGGCACCCAGCGAAGCGTTCCTCCATGGTCGGATGTCTTGACGACTGTCCAAATTCTTGGTGCGAACCTCCGCTAGAAGCTTGACACTTGTCAAGAACGAATTTGACAGTTGTCAAAGGAAGTGGTTGTGAGGGGATGGAGCATTCCGCGGTCGGCGCGGTATAAGTCCTTAAAAGAACGGGACTGAGGATAAGGACAAGATGGCGCGGCAGGTGACGGGAGCGGCCCGGCGTGTGGCTGATGCGGCCGAGGTGCTGCGCGACG
Organism: Bradyrhizobium sp. S3.12.5; assembly: GCF_040548225.1. Classification (NCBI taxonomy): domain Bacteria; kingdom Pseudomonadati; phylum Pseudomonadota; class Alphaproteobacteria; order Hyphomicrobiales; family Nitrobacteraceae; genus Bradyrhizobium; species Bradyrhizobium sp. S3.12.5. The sequence goes on along the minus strand of NZ_JBEPRF010000019.1, from coordinate 36,009 downwards.
AGAAGTTCAATGCACGGCGCATCGAGCTTGCCGAGGCCGCGCTCGAAACGCTTGGAGAGCTCGGCTTCGCACGCACCAGCCTGCGCGAAATCGCGCAGAACTCGGCGTTCACGCACGGCGTGTTCCACTATTATTTCAGCGACAAGCTCGACCTGATCTGCTGCTGCGTCCGCCACTACAAGGCGAAGTGCGTGACGCGATATGATGATGTCGTCGCAACAGCAACGAGCCGCGACGAGCTGACGGAGGGTTTCCTCGCCAAGCTCGCCGCAACGCTGCAGAACGAAGCCCGTATGCACCGTCTCTGGTACGACCTGCGCTCGCAGGCGATGTTCGAGGCGGCGTTTCGCAAGGACGTGCTCGAGATCGACAAGAGCCTGGAAGCGATGATCTGGCGCATCGCCTCCCGCTATGCCGAGCTCGGCGGCAAGCGGCCGGCGTCGTCGCCAGCCGCGCTCTATGCACTGTTCGACGGTCTATTCCAGAGTGCTCTGCTCAAGCACCTCGCGGGTGACAAGACGGCGATGCCCGAACTGCTCGACGAAGTCCGGCACCTGCTGCCGACGGTCTGCTGAAGCGCACGAGACGCGTCGGCGATGTTTCCGCGTCGTCATTGCGAGCGCAGCGAAGCAATCCAGAATCTTTCCGCGGAGGGACTCTGGATTGCTTCGCTGCGCTCGCAATGACGGCGTTGAGACAGCTACGCGCTCGATGACGAGCGATTACGCCGCGGTCGCGGGCGGCAGCGCCAGCACCGAATAGATCGCCTGCGCATCGCGCGAGGCGCGCAGCTTCTTGGCGATGTCCTGGTCGCGCAGCAGGCGGGCGATGCGGGCCAGTGCCTTCAGATGATCGGCGCCGGCGCCTTCGGGGGCGAGCAGCAGGAAGACGAGGTCGACCGGCTGGCCGTCCATCGCTTCGAAATCGATCGGGCGATCGAGCCGGGCGAACAGGCCGAAAATCTTTTCCAGCTTGGGCAGCTTGCCGTGGGGAATGGCGACGCCGTAGCCGACCGCGGTGGTGCCGAGCTTCTCGCGCTGGAGCAGCACCTCGAACACGGAGCGCTCGTTCTGGCCGGTCAGCTCAGCGGCCCTGGCTGCGAGCTCCTGGAGCGCCTGCTTCTTGCTGTTGACCTTCAATGCCGGAAGTATCGCCTCGGGCGCGACCAGATCGGTAATCGGCATGGAAGTGTTCCGAGGTGAATTAAACCGTCAGGTTCCGAATTGGCCGGCTCGATCAGATCGAGCCCGGCCGGCGTCAAGAAGGTGAAGCAGGAGGCGGACTTAGCCCCGATCCTGATGTTGGGGCGCTTCTACTCCAACGCAATCCCGGTGCCAACTCCCGCGTGCGGCTTTGCCCTGCTCATTGTTAAGGGCTGTGGTTGATACGGGGACTCCTAGCCGCCCGATTTGGCGCCCGGGGGGTCGATCCAGCCGACATTCCCGTCGGCGCGGCGGTAGATGATGTTCACCCGGCCCGAGGAACCGTGCTGGAATACCAGGCAGGGTGCCCCGCTGAGGTCGAGTTCCATGACGGCTTCGCTGACCGACATCTGCTTTAGCGACGTCGTGGCCTCGGCGATGATCACGGGGCTGTAGCCGGTGACCTCGTCGTCGTCCTCCCCCTCGCCCGGCGCCTCGAGCACGTAAGCAGTCGCGTCGAGCGCAGCCAGCGCCGCGGAAGCGACATGGGTCTTGCGGGCCGAACGGTCCTTGAGCCGGCTCTTGTAGCGCTTGAGCCGCTTCTCGATCATGATCAGAGCCTGGTCGGCGCTAGCATAGGCGTCCGGCGCGTTCGATTCGGCCTCCAGCGTAATTCCCGAATCGAGATGCAGCGCGCAATCGGTCCGGAAGCCGAAGCCATCCTTGCTCAGGGTGATGTGGCCGGAATAATTGCCGTCGAAATATTTACGCAGGACCTCATCGGTCCGGTCGGTCACGCGGCCGCGCAGGGCCTCGCCAACGCTGACGCTCTTGCCCGAAATCCGAAGAGTCATGTGATGCCTCGCTTGGTTTGACGCCGAGCTACCATGACTGCGTCATCGCAGCTCGGGTTGTTCCCTGCGCATGATCTGGCCGGAAAACCGCCGGACACTTTTCCGGATCATGCGCGTGCTTGGATCGATCGCGACAGGGAGGATGAGAGTAGCGCGATTTCGCGCCAGCGCAATCAGGCCGGTTCGGTGTTGCGGGAGCGATCGGACATTGCGGTGGAAAGGACGTTACCAAGAGCGCTCTGCTTGTCACGACGGCGTTGCACCGAGGACGGAATGCGCATGGCTTCGCGGTACTTCGCGACCGTGCGGCGGGCAATATCAATGCCCGAGGCGCGCAAGCGTTCCACGATGGTATCATCCGACAGGATCGCGGCCGGTAGCTCCGAATCGATCAGCTGCTTGATGTGGTGACGCACGGCTTCGGCCGAATGCGCCTCGCCGCCGTCGGCCGAGGCGATCGACGCCGTGAAGAAATATTTCAACTCGAATGTGCCGCGATTTGTCGCCATGTATTTGTTGGCGGTGACGCGCGACACCGTGGATTCATGCATCTGGATGGCGTCGGCGACGGCCTTCAGATTCAGCGGCCGCAGATGCGCGACACCGTGCGTGAAGAAGCCGTCCTGCTGGCGCACGATCTCGGTCGCGACTTTCAGGATGGTGCGGGCGCGCTGGTCGAGCGCGCGCACCAGCCAGGTCGCGTTCTGCAGCGCGTCGGTGAAATACGACTTGTCGCCGTCCTTGCCTTTTTTCTTCGACAGCTCGGAATAGTAGGTCTGGTTCACCAGCACGCGCGGCAAGGTGTCGCTGTTGAGCTCGACATGCCAGCCGCCGTCCGGACCCGGGCGGACATAGACGTCCGGCACCATGGTCTGCAGCCGCGCCGAGCCGAACTTCATGCCGGGCTTGGGATTGAGGCGGCGAATTTCGCCGATCATGTCGGCGATGTCCTCGTCGTCGACGCCGCAAACCTTGCGCAGACCTGCGATGTCGCGCTTGGCAAGGAGATCGAGATGCTCGACCAGCGCCTGCATCGCGGGATCGTAGCGGTCGAGCTCGCGGAGCTGGATCGCCAGGCATTCGCTCAAATTGCGCGCGCAGACGCCGGGCGGATCGAATTTTTGCAGCACGGCAAGAACGCCGTCGACGTCGGCTTGCGACGCGCCAAGCCGTTCGGCGGCTTGCCCGAGATCGCCCGGCAGATAGCCGGCCTCGTCGACGAGGTCGATCAAATACTGCCCGATCATGCGCTGCGCCGCACCGGTGAAGGCAACCGAGAGCTGCTCGGCAAGATGGTCGCCCAGCGTGGTTTCCGCCGCGACGAAGGCTTCGAGATTGTAGTCCTCGTCGCCGGAGGCGCCGCCGCCCCATTCCGTGTAGGTGGTCGGCGCGACGTCCTGGGCGTTGCGCGCCGCCGCCTCGGCGGGCTCCTCCGAGAAGACGTTGTCCAGGCCCGTATCCAGGGTCTGCTCGATCTCGGCGCGGGTGCCGAGATCCTTGCTCATCCATTCTTCCTGGCCCGGCTCGAAGGCGTTGCCGCTGCCGCCAAAACCGTCATCAGCACCATGGCTGCCTGAATCATCGCCATCGTTGTCGCTGAACTGGCCGGCCTCGGCCGGGGCTTCGCCGCCGGGGGCCTCGTCATTGGCCCGCTCCAGCAGGGGATTACGCTCGAGCTCCTCCTCCACGAAGGTGGTGAGATCGAGATTGGACAATTGCAGCAGCTTGATCGCCTGCATCAGCTGCGGCGTCATGACCAGCGACTGCGATTGCCGGAACTCTAATCTCTGCGTAAGCGCCATTTAACAAGAACCGTTCCCAAAAAATTGGTCCAATTCTTGCTTATCTTAGTCCTGGCCCGATGTACACGCCTTGACGAAATGGAAAAAAGGGCTAGAGGCGGAACTCCTCGCCAAGGTAAAGGCGACGAACATCCGGATCGGCGACGATCTCGTCCGGGCTCCCCTCCGTCAGGATTTCACCGGCATAGACGATATAGGCGCGATCGGTGAGGCCGAGCGTCTCGCGCACATTGTGGTCGGTGATGAGCACGCCGATGCCGCGATTGGTGAGATGGCGAACCAGGTCCTGAATGTCGCCGACCGCAATCGGATCGATGCCGGCGAAGGGCTCGTCGAGCAGCATGTAGTTCGGACGCGTTGCGAGCGCGCGCGCGATCTCGACGCGGCGGCGCTCACCGCCGGACAGCGCGATCGACGGCGATTTCCGCAGGCGCGTGATGTTGAACTCGTCGAGCAGGGAATCGAGCTGATGCTCGCGCTTCTTGCGCGAGGGCTCGACCACTTCGAGCACGGCGCGGATGTTCTGCTCGACGGTGAGACCGCGGAAGATCGAGGCTTCCTGCGGCAGATAGCCGATGCCAAGCCGCGCGCGCTGATACATCGGCAGCTTGGTGACGTCGTGGCCGTCGAGTTCGATCGCGCCGCGATCGGCCTTGATCAGCCCGGTGATCATGTAGAACACGGTGGTCTTGCCGGCGCCGTTCGGACCGAGCAGGCCGACCGCTTCGCCGCGCCGCACATAGATGCTGACGCCGCGCACGACCTGGCGGCTGCCGAAACTCTTTTCCACGCTATGCACAGCCAGGAAGCCCGGCCGCTTCAGGAGTTGCGGTCCGCCCGTGCCGTTGGACTTTGCAGCGGGCCTGGCGCTGGATTTGGCTTTGGGCGGTTGAGCGGCCGGCTGACGCGTCCGCGGCCGGGCCTCAACGCCATAAGGGTCCGAGGCCTGCATGGGCTGGTCACGGGCAATCGGCGGCGCGTCCCGCACCGGGCTCGCCACCAGGCCGCCGACGCTGTCACCGAGCGCGGTAATGTCCTGACGGGCAAATCCTGGCCGGCCGCGCTTGGCGGGGCGCCGACGGAACATGCTGAATAGATCGACCATCCCCGCCTTCTTTACGGATCCTGCGCGGTGCTCGCGCGGTCTGCCGCGCCGGCCGCTTGCTTCGCCGACGCAGCATGAGTGTAGGGATGTCTCATGCCCAGTGAAACACGCCCGAAAAGCGGCGGACCCCGCTTAGAAAGCCCTGCGCGCTAGATACAGCCTCGCCGGGCAAGCTTCAACCTCGGATCGGCCGCACCTGGGCCAAGCTCTTGAATTTACTTTTGTTTACCTGAACCTGGCAACTGCAAGGGCGAGCCCGCGCCCGGGGCTACCGGCGTTCCGCATTTGCCGTTCGCGCCGCCCTGAGACTGGATGAACAGGCCCTGCACCTTGCCGCTGTCGGATTCCACCCGGGAGACGCCGGTGGTCATGTCGACCATGAGGCGGTCGCCGCGCAGCACGTTCTGGCACTGCGTCAGCACCACGCCGCCGAGCATGGTGATGAGGTTGGTCTTGGTGTCGAACACCGCGGTCTCGCCGGTCACCACCTGGTCCTTCTGGGTGACGACGACGCTGCCGCGCGCTTCCAGCCGCTTGATCGAGGAGGCGCCGCCCGGCCCCGGTGTCGCCGATTGCATCGGCGCCGCCTTCTGGCCTTTTGCAGAAGCGGATTGGGCCGGCGCAGCCTGCGGCGCGGCCGCCTTGTCGCTGCTCGATTCGTAGAACACCACCAGCGTCTTCGAGGTCATGGTGGTGTCGCCCTGCACGACCTTCACATTGCCGGCGAAGGTCGCTTCCTTCTTCTTGTCGCGCATCTCGAGCGAGGCGGCCTCGATCTGGATCGGCTGATCGCGGTTCTGCGAAAAGCCCTGCATCGCATTGGGCACGCCTTGCATCGTGCTTTGCGCGAGGGCTGCGCCGGCCGCAATCAGCGCAGCGCCGCCAAGCGCGATCGCTGCGACGATGGCGCGACGCCTGCTGTCGTTGCGCGGAAAAAAATCAGCCATGAAAATCACTTTGAGTTCGCAGATTTGTTCTTGGACTTCACAGGCGCTGGCGCGGGCTGCTCGACCGGCGCGGGCGCCGCGTCATCCGTGCTGATCTTGTCCAGATGCATCACGACATTGCCTTCGAAGCGAATGACGTCGCCGCCCTCCGTAATGCGCAGTCTATCCGCGGTCAGCGTGCCGTTGGTCAGCTTGACGTCGACATGGTCATCGGAGGAGACCGTGCCCTTGTTCATGTCGACGAACGCCGAGTTCAACCGCGCCTCGTAGCCGGTCGAGGTGCGCAGGAAGATGTCCTTGTGCAGATCGAGCTGCTGCTGCTTGTTGTCGAAGCGGCCGGTGCGGGCATCAAGAAACAGGGTCGACTGGTCTTCCATCAGCACCTTTGCCTTGAGGTCATTGAGATCGACGTGGTCGGGGTCGGTGATGTCCTGTGTCGCGGTCTTGGCCCAGAGCTCGTAGGGCCGCTGGTCCGGTGTGAAGCCGGACAAATGCGGCGATTCCATCGTGATCCTGGTGCCGGTCACCACCATGTTTCCGGAATCGACCTTCACGGGGATCATGGTGAAGGGGTTGAGGAAGGTCGACACCGCGACGATCGAGGCCATGGCCAGAACCACGGTCACCGGCACCGCGATGCGCAGAATCCGCACCAGGCGGCTGTGGCGCGCCGCGCGGGCAAACTTCGCCGCAAGCGCGGCGTCGTAGGTTGGAAACTGGGCCGAGTTCACCGCTGCTCCGGGGGCATCGCTTGCCTGGTCAGAAGGCTCCAATCGAGGGCGCCCCATTGTACCCGCGACCTCAGGAATATGCAGCCTTTGGAATAGGCAGCCTTGGGCATACCAGCTTTGGACAGGCCGTTACGAAAGTGTCCGAAACGGGGCGGCAGCCTCAGCCTGGGTGCCGCTAAACGGCTCAGGAGTGCGCGAAAATGTCCTCTTCCGCCCAGCCCTGGAGGTCGAGCAGGGCGCGGGTCGGCAGGAAGTCGAAACAGGCCTTGGCCAGCGCGGTGCGGCCCTCCCGGACCAGCATGGCGTCGAGCCGCTCACGCAGGGCGTGCAGGTGCAGCACGTCCGAGGCAGCGTAGGCAAGCTGCGGCTCGCTCAGGCTGTCGGAACCCCAGTCGCTGGATTGCTGCTGCTTGGAGAGGTCGATATTGAGCACCTCGCGCACGAGGTCCTTGAGGCCATGGCGGTCGGTATAGGTACGGGTCAGGCGGGAGGCGATCTTGGTGCAGTAGATCGGCCCGGTCATCACACCGAGGCTCTGGTACAGCACCGCGACGTCGAACCGCGCAAAATGGAAGATCTTCGTGATGGCGGGATTGGCTAGCAGCGCCTTCAGGTTCGGCGCGTCGGTGTGACCCTTGGGGATCTGCACCACGTCGGCGCTGCCGTCGCCGGGCGAGAGCTGGACCACGCAGAGCCGGTCGCGGTGCGGGTTCAACCCCATGGTCTCGGTGTCGATCGCCACCGCGCCGGTGTAGCGGGTGAGGTCAGGCAGGTCGCCGCGATGCAGGCGTACGGTCATGGCGTTTCAAACCCTCAATCGAATCGGCGCTAGATCAAATTAATGCCTGAAGCGGCAACTGGCGAGGGCCGGCCGGACCGAACATCCGCCAGCAGCCTTGCGCGCCGCGATGTAGCTGCTGGCCACGGTCGGCGCAAGCATCGGGGCCGTATTTCAACCGGCCGGCGCGCGTTCGGCGGCCGAGATGCAGAGCCGTCCGGTCCGGAACACCACGTCACGCTGCGAGGACAACGTCTCGCAGCGATCGACGACGTAATCGATGCCGTGCCCCGCGGCATAGGCCAATCGTGCGGCGTGGGACTCCAGCGCCTCCGTCTCGGTCATGCGCTCGTGCCAGATTGGGTAGTAGGACGGCGTCCACATCGCGGCGGCGCCGCGCTTTTGGTCGACCCAGATGCGGCGATGCGCCACGAATTCGAAGATCGTCACCCGCGCGAGCGCGAGGTCCCCGGGATGCGCCGTCGTGGTTTCCGCGCGATGGGGCAGCGGCAGGAAGATCGCATCGGTCCGTGTCGCAGCGCGCGCCCAATTGCCGACGTCCTGCCACTCACCGACCGCATCGTTGAAGAGGCGGTTGACGGCGACGTTCTGCCAGACCGCAAGCGGCCATAGCACCAGACCCGCCAGCGCCAACGCCGCATAGCCGAACCGGCGATGCGAGGCGGGCGCGTCGTCCGTCACGCCCGTGGCCAGGATCACGCCCACAACCAGTGGAACGACCAGCGCGATTGCGATGCCGTTGATGCCAAGGCAAAGCACCATCAGGCACCCCGGGAGGAAGGCGATCGCACGGTCACGGCTCAGCCAGTTGGTCGCGAGCGCCGCCATGGCAAGTCCGGCCAACAGATAGATCTGGGTCCCCGAACGCAGCAGTTGAAGATTGAGAACGAGATTTGCGCCGGAGACGAATGGAATGACGATACCGACCGCATAGACCAGGACCGCGCCGAGATAGGCCGCCCGCAACGCGCGCGCCCCGGCGCCGAACCACGCAAACGCGGCGGCGCCGGCGGCGATCACCGCGACCATCACGAGGATGCTGTCGAAATCGACCGCCGTGATCAGCGAATGGCCGGCATAATATTCACGGAGATAGGCCGGATAGTCGAAACCGGGCGGCTTGCCGAACTCTGGATTGCCGAGCACGGCATGCAAGACCGGATAGGCAATGGGGAGCGAGATCATGAGCCCGGCGAGGGTCCGCCAGCAGACGGTCCGCAGCGTCGTCTCGCCTCGAAGCATCGAGGTGACCGCGACGAGAACCAGCAGCGGCGCCAGCCAGACGGCAACGAAGGCATTGACGAAGAACGTGACACCGCAGGCAATGGCCGCCGACGTGAACCATCCTAGCGCCGCGAAATAGATTGCGAGCAGGACGGTGCCGTTGGCGATCTCGGAATGCGTGAAATAGTTCACGAACAGTCCGCCCATGCCGGCCCGGCCGTAACCATCGAGGAACGCGATCGCGCACAGGATCAGGCTGAAGACGATCTTGTCGCGCCGCGTGACGACGCCGAGCAGCGAGGCGCAGCACAGGAACCCGACGAAAGACAACAGGCGCGACAGATAATTCAGGACGAAGAACAGCACTTCCGTCTGCCCCACGTCCTTCTGGGTGTCGTTCAGCAGGATCCAGACGCCGGAGGCGAAATAGCGCAGGGACTGGATGAAGGCGTCATCGTGAAACTGCGGCTCGTTGCCGAGCCCGGCGACGATCGGAAGATGGAACAGGTTGTTCCAGATGCCGAAGGCGAAGCCGGTGCGCAGCAGGGACACCACGGCCGCGAACGCCGCAATCACCAGCGTATCCACGATCGCAGGCGAGAGCGCCCGCAAGCCCTTCCGGCTCGCGGTACCCAGGCTCGATATCGCCAGGCTCATCAGATCGCCGCCAGCATGATGCAGACCATCGCCGCCACGGTGGTGCGGCTCGCGCCGTCCCGGAAGGCGTAGATGATGGGATCGTCGGGCATCTCGCGGCGATGCGCGATCATCAGGGCGCGGCCGAACCAGTACAGCAGCAGCGGCGCCAGCAGCCACAGCAGCCAGGGACGGCTGTAGAGCGGCGTCACCGCGGAGGACGAGACGTAGAGCGCGAACACCGTCACCGCATTCATGGCGCTCGCCGCCGCCATCGCGGCGATGATGTGCAGATCGCTGATGCGGTAGTCGCGGTTGGAGGGATCGGCGAGGCCTTCGCCCTGGCGCATGCTGAGCTCGCTGAAGCGCTTGATCAGCGCGAGCGAGGTGAACACGAACAGCGAGAACACCATCAGCCACTCCGACAGCACGACGCCGGCCGCGACCGCGCCCGCGCCGATGCGCAAGGAGTAGAGGCCGGCGAGCGTGACGACATCGACCAGCATCTTGCGCTTGAGCACGAGCGAATAGGCGATGGTGGTGGCGAGGTAGGCGGCGAGCACGCCGAGGAAGGTCAAGGAGATGCAGAGGCTGGCGGCGAAGGCAAACAGCCACAGCGCGGGGATCGCCGATAGCGCCGAGGAGATCGGCAAGTCGCCCGCCGCGAGCGCGCGATGGCGCTTGGTCGGATGCTCGCGGTCGGCGGCGAGGTCGAGCAGATCGTTCATCAGATAGGCGCCCGACGCACAGGCCGAGAACGCCAGGAACGCCAGCAGCGTGGTGCCGAGCGTGGCAAGGTTCAGCTGATGCGCCGTGATGACAGGCACGAACACCAGCGTGTTCTTGGCATATTGATAGACCCGCAGCGCCTTCGCCCAGGTATTCAGACTCGCGCGGCCGCGGCTTCGATGCCCGATGCGCTCGATCGCGGCGCGATCGAACGGCAGATGATCGCCCGCAGCAAGATCGGCCGCCGTAATGACGCCGTCAAAACCGAGATGGGCGGCGATGCAAGCGGCATGATTGGCGAAGCGGCCGGCGACCAGGAAAATCTTGGCGCCGCGCGCCCGCGCCGCCAGCGCCTGGTTCAGCACGTCGGCATCATAGGGAAGCTGGGCGTAGTCGAGCTCGGCGCGCGCCAGAATATCCGTGAGCGCCGCCATGCCGGCGCGCCCCCCCGCACCGAAGCGGGCCAGCATGCGCGCGGGACTCGAGAACAGCGCCTCCATCAGCAGCTCCGAGCGCAACAGGGCGCCCTCGAGATCGATGACGAGGGTGCGCCCGGACGCGGGCGCTGCCGGCGCGGCCTCACTCCGATCATGCTGCCTGACGGGCTGCTCCATCCGAAAACGCTCTGACTGACCGCGACACGGCCGGCCCAAGGGCTGGGGAGGCCGGGGAGCAGGAAAATGGACGGCCGCGAGCCTAGGGAGCATTCGCTAAGGGCGGCTTAATTCGACCGGCCGAACGGCGGCCGAGAGGGTCCGCCGCCAGGCTGTGTTGCCGGGATCCCACAATCCGGCGTGCGCGCGATATACCAGCGGAACTTGAGGCCCGCGCCCGTGGAAATCGCGCTCGCCCACCCTATCTGAGCCCAGCTTCTCACATGCATCAGGTGCCATGACAGACCAGACGCTCGCCGCGCCGATCGACGATCAACAGCAACGCCAGCGCGGCTTTTCGCGCTACCAGTCACTCCTCGTGGCATTGCTCGCGTTCGCCCAGTTCACGATCATCCTCGATTTCATCATCATGTCGCCGCTCGGCGCCATCCTGATGCCCTCGCTCGACATCACCGCTGGGCAATTCGGCGTCGCGGTGTCGGCCTATGCGTTCAGCGCCGGACTCTCCGGCATCCTCGCCGCCGGCTTTGCCGACCGTTTCGATCGCAAGCGGCTGCTGCTGTTCTTCTATGTCGGCTTCACGCTCGGAACGCTGCTCTGCGCGCTGGCGCAGACCTACCACGTGCTGCTGCTCGGCCGGATCGTGACCGGATTGTTTGGCGGCGTGATCGGCTCGATCGTGCTGGCCATCGTGACCGATCTGTTTCCGCTGCATTTGCGCGGCCGCGTGATGGGATTCGTGCAGACGGCGTTCGCCGCGAGCCAGGTGCTGGGCGTTCCGGCCGGACTGTTTCTCGCCAGTCACTGGAGCTGGCATGTCTGCTTCTTTGCGATCATCGCCCTGTCGATCCTGGCGATCGCCGTCATCGCCTTCGCCATGGAGCCGGTCGACGCGCATCTGAAGCTGAAGCAGGACAAGAACCCGTTCCACCATCTGGTCGCGACCATCGGCGAGCCGCGCTACACGCTGGCCTTCGCGGTCACGACATTGCTGGCGACCGGCGGCTACATGCTGATGCCGTATTCCAGCGCCTTCACCGTGAACAATATCGGCATCGACATCGTGCATCTGCCGACGATCTATCTGGTCTCCGGCCTGTTCAGCATCGTCACAGGACCGCTGGTCGGCCGCGCCAGCGACGCCTTCGGCAAATATCCGACCTTCGTGTTCGGCTGCGCGATGACCGTCGTCATGGTGCTGATCTACACCCATCTCGGCCACGTCTCGCTGGTGACCGCGATCATCGTCAACGTGCTGCTGTTCGTCGGCATCTTCTCGCGCATGATCCCGTCGCAGGCGCTGATATCGGCGATCCCCGATCAGAGCCAACGCGGCTCGTTCAGCGCAGTCAGCGCCTCGCTCCAGCAGCTTTCCGGCGGGCTCGGCTCGGTGCTTGCGGCTGCGATCATCTCGCAACAACCTGATGGTTCGCTGCTCCATTTCGAGCGGATCGGCTACGTCGTCGTCACCACGACGATCATCACGCTGGTCGCGATGTATTTTGTGCAGAAGTCGGTGACGGAAAGGGCGGGGCGGAGTGTGGTGTGAGGGCGCTGGAGGTGAAGCAGCATGGCGATACGAGCGAACTCGGGCGACGCCCTTGAAAACCTTGCCCACAAGGCTGGTTGCGCTAGACGCCGCGATCGCGCGCGGGCTCGACGACGCGAAGACGGGTCGGGTAAAGCCGAGTTCTGAGAATTTTGACCGACTAGAGGCGAAATTTGCCGGTAACGTCGACCAGACGTGATCCGTAAACGGGACCAAAAGACTAGATTTTCTACGAGGTGGCGCTGCCGAATAACGGTCGCACCGACTTAAAGTGGTGCCCAGGAAAGGACCGGATTGCGACCATCGAGAAAGCCCGAATTTGCTGGGATTTTCAGCCGTCCGGTAGGAACCGGCGTTGTGTACCGTTTTCAAGCCGGTTCGAGCCGCGCCAGGAGTACGATGTGACGGAACAGTTTGAAGCTAAGGCCGCAGAAGGGGGTATGCCGCGACGGATCGATATTGAGCTATTTATTGTGCACCCAACGTTGGAGCCCACAGACATTAGCACCGCGCTTGGGTTGGACGCGCACTTTGGTCATCGTGTTGGAGAGCCCAGGAAGACCCCGAAGGGCACTCTCCTCCAGGGAAATTACCACGATACGCGATGGAGACACTGCGTCCGGTGCAGTCTCGTGGATCAATGGTATGCCGCAGAGGTGACGAGATTTGTCGATAGACTTGAGCCTCACAAGACGTTTTTCGCCGACCTCAAATCGACGGGCGGCACAGCGCAGGTAATCATTCAGTTTTTTGGCGACGGATACTTGGGTGACGAGCTACCCGTAGCCACTCTGGCGAAGCTGGTCGACCTTGAGCTGGCCCTTGCGATCGAATGTTTCACGGACCCACAGTCGTGACCGGGTCAACCTGTCGAGAGGATCGCTCTCCATGACCCGCAATGCCAATTTAGATGACGAAGCGGCGAGACTAACGGAGTTACTTCGAGGGAAAGTCGTAAACGTGGTGTGGCGTCACCGGCCAAAAGAGATCGGGATTGAGTTCAATGACGGGACACGCCTGTTTGTTGACGCGGTCGATGACGGGCTGGATCTCTCTGTCACCGGAGGCGACGAGTTCGATGAGACTTAAACCGCTGTCACGGCTGATGCCGCATCGATGACACCACCGTGAAACAACCCAATCCAAGGAAGCATCGATTGATTCGGCGGCTCCAGTGGAATCCCGATCGCGCAGGCATCGTGTGGATGCTGGTGTCAGCAATTATTGTTGTCACCATGTTTGCTGCGGTTGTAATTTACTACCCTTTCTTACCACAGCGGAACGCTGGTGCGGGCTTTGGACCCGACTGGGATTGCATCCCTCACCCCAGCAGCGAACCCACATGCATCAAGAAGATCGGCCGATGAAAGCGAGGTTTCGATGAGGCTTGAACCCAGCTGCCGCAAGCGCTCGCTCTAAACGTTCAATCGAAAAGCAAAGCAATTCCGCTGGGACCAAATTCTTGAACGCTTGGCGATGCTACGAGCGCTGCTTCCAGACCAAGGGATCGCGACTCGTGTGAAACACCGCAACGACATAGACCGCATCGTGCGTTTCACGAAATAAGAAAATGTAAGGGAGGCGGCGTAGCAACGCGCGACGTGTGTTCTTGAGGGGTGTCATACCAACGGACGGCCTCGGCGAGGTTCGCCCTCGCCGCAAGCGTAAAAAGAATCCTGGCCACTTATCGGGACCGGCGGTCAAGCTCGGTGTCGATATCCTCCCAGGGGATCGATTCGCGACGATCCGCGTCAAACGTCGCAAGCCGACGGTCGAGTTCGGCCACCTGTGCCGGGGTCAACGTCACGTCGGCAGCGGAGAGGCTGTCCCAAAGCTCGCCGATGAGGTCGAGCCGTTCCTTGGGCGTTAATCGGCTGATGTCGAGCGTTGCCATAGTCCCGAATCCTTTGGCCCTTTTGCCAACGAAATCACAATTCGCACGGAACCGTCGAGACCAATATCGTTATCGCCGCGATGAACGGAAAGAGCGGGCTCCGATGATTTTGGGACTATTCCGCAACAATATTGCGTATCGAGCTACCGCCACCACCCACGACGGGTGAGCGGCCTACCAAGCCTCGGGCTGCGCCTTGAGGGGCATCCAAAGAAAAAAGCTGGTGCCCAGGAAAGGACTCGAACCTTCACGGCCGTTAAGCCACTGGCACCTGAAGCCAGCGCGTCTACCAATTCCACCACCTGGGCATGCCGTTTGGGGCACGGAGGCGGTTACTACGGTTCAGTGACGCTGTTGTCAATTCATGGTTCGGCTTGCCGATTGCGCATTGCAAACCGGGCCGATACAAGCCTGACAACACTCTGCTCTTCCGCAGGAATGGACCCCGGGAATAGATCTCATGGCATCGAATCTGGAAACTCTCGTCACGGTTTTCGGCGGATCGGGGTTTTTGGGCCGGAATGTCGTCCGCGCGCTGTGCAAGCGGGATTACCGGATCCGGGTCGCGGTGCGGCGGCCGGAACTGGCCGGATACCTCCAGCCCTCGGGCAAGGTCGGCCAGGTCCACACCATCCAGGCCAATCTGCGCTATCCGGCCTCGGTCGAGGCGGCGGTGCGTGATTCGGATGTCGTGATCAATCTGGTCGGCGTCCTCACTGAGGGCGGCGGGCAGACCTTTGACGCCGTCCAGGCCAGGGGCGCCGAGACCGTCGCCAAGGCGGCGGCCGCCGTCGGCGCAAGGCTGATCCACGTCTCGGCGATCGGCGCCGATGCCGAATCGCCCTCGCGCTATGCCAAGGCCAAGGCGGCCGGCGAGGCCGCGGTGACGGCTGCGGTGCCGGCGGCCACGATCTTCCGTCCCTCCGTGATGTTCGGGCCCGAGGACCAGTTCACCAACCGCTTCGCGGCGCTGGCGCGGATGTCGCCGGTGCTGCCGCTGATCGGCGGAAGCACCCGGATGCAGCCGGTCTATGTCGGCGACGTCGCAACCGCCATCGCCGACGCCGTCGACGGCAAGGCCAAGGCAGGCGCGACCTACGAGCTCGGCGGGCCGGAGGTGCTGACCATGCGCGAGATCATCGAGGCCATCGTGGCCATTGCCGATCGCAAGCCGATGCTGGTGCCGCTGTCGTTCGGCCTCGCCCGCTTCCAGGCCAACTTCCTGCAATTTGCGCCGGGTGCGTTCAAGCTGACGCCGGACCAGGTCACGCTGCTCGAGCGCGACAATGTCGTGTCGGATGCGGCCAAGGCTGCCGGCCTGACGCTGGAAGGCCTCGGCATCACCCCCGATTCGCTGGAAGCGATCGCCCCGCAATATCTCTGGCGCTTTCGCGCCGCCGGCCAATTCCAGCGTAAGAGCGTGTGAGGCTTCCGCGCCGTCATGGCCGGGCTTGACCCGGCCATCCACGTCTTTCTTAACGCGGATGCTAAGAACGTGGATGCCCGGCACAAGGCCGGGCATGACGAGCTTGTCGCGCGAGCTGCAGCAACATCAGAACTTCAATTTCTTGAACACCGCCTCCGGCAGCGTCTTGATGATGAGCATCACGAGACGCCATTTGCCGCTGACATAGACGACATCGGTCTTCTTCTCGACCGCGCCCAGGATCGCATCGCCGACGACAGGCGCATCGACGGTGAGCGGACCGATCAGCTTCATGCCTTCGGTCATTTTGGTGCGGACGAAACCGGGTTTCACCGTGACGACGTGCACGCCGCCGCGGCTGGCTCGGGCGCGCAAGCCCGACAGGAAAGCCGAGAAGCCGGCTTTCGCCGAGCCATAGACATAGTTCGAGGCGCGGCCGCGATCGCCTGCCACCGACGACACGCCGACAATCGTGCCATTGCCGCGGCCTAAGAATTTTTCGGCGAACAGGCCGAGGATCAGCGACGGTCCCTCGTAGTTCGAGCGCATGATCGTGGTGGCGTGCGCGAGATCGCTCTCGGCATTTTGCTGGACGCCGAGGAGGCCGACGATCGAGACGACAACGTCCGGCAACACGGGAAGACCGGCGACAAAGCCATCGAATGATCCCGTGTCGAGCACGTCGAATCTCCACGTGCTCGCTTCGATGCTGTAGCGCGCGCGCAGATCCGCCGCGTCGGGCTCCAGCGCGGCGACATCGCGGCCGGCGAGGCCGACATCGTATCCCGCCTTGGCAAAGGCGCGTGCCGCGGCGCGGCCGATATCGGAGGAGGCACCGAGCACCAGAACGGTCTTGCGTGATGTCACGGCTTAAACCTCATCGAACAGGCGTTGTGAAAGTCTGGAGCGGATGTTTCCGGCGGGATCGAGCGATCTGCGGATCGCGTTGAAGCGCGACAGCGCGGGATAGCCGGCCTCGAAAGTCGCGCGCGACTGCCGCGCATCCTTGGCGAGATAAAGCCGCCCGCCGGCGGCGACGACGAGACGGTCGATCTCGTCGAGGAAGTTCAGGATGTCGCCCTTCACCGGAAAATCCAGCGCCAGCGTGTAGCCGGGCAGCGGAAACGACAGCAGGCCATCGCCGTGGCCGAGCTTCTTCAGCACCGCGAGGAACGAGGCATCGCCGCGCTTCGAGACACGATCGAGGATGTCGCCGAGCACGGCGCGCGCGCCAGGCTCCGGGATCACGCATTGATGCTGGAGGAAGCCGCGCCGTCCGTAGATGCGATTCCAGTCAGCGATGCTGTCGAGCGGAAAGAAATACGGATAGAGCGAGACCACGTGGTCGCCGCCAGCGCGCCTTGCGCCCATGCGGTAGTAGAGCTCGTTGAAGGCGCGGATGCTGATGCGATTGAGCGTCATCGACGGCAGATCGAAGGGCACGGCGAGGTGGGGATTTTTCCCGATTGGAAAGCGATCGGCGGCCTCAGTAAGCTCGTCGGCGCGGGCGTGCTCACCGAGATAGATCAACGAGCGGCCGAGATCGCGCCCTCGCGCCACGCAATCGATCCATGCCACCGAATAGGTCGCGGACTCGCTCGCCTCGAGCGCGCGCATCGCAGCGTCGAGATCGGATGCAGAGATCACGCGCTCGCGGATCCAGCCGGTCTCGACGGCGCGCAGCCGCATCGTGGCTTCGAGGATGATTCCGGTGAGGCCCATGCCGCCGACGGTCGCGAAGAAGGCATCGGAATTCTGCTCGCGCGAGATCTCGATCGTCTCGCCCACACCTGTGCGCAGCAGAATGCTGTCGACGTAGCGGCCAAAGCCGCCCTCGCCATGATGGTTCTTGCCATGCACATCGGCCGCGATGGCGCCGCCGACCGACACGAATCGCGTGCCCGGCACCACGAACGGCAGGAAGCCGCGCGGGCCAAAGGTGTCGATCAGGTCGGACAGCAGCACGCCGGCTTCGAGCCGGATGCGGCCAGTTGCCGGATCGAACCACCTGACACGGTCGAACGTGGTCATCCCGATCGTCCTGACGGCGCCGATCGCGGCATCGCCATAGGCGCGGCCATTGCCCCGGGCCACGGAGCCGGTCACAGCGACAGCCGCACCCACGGCCTCGAACGACCGCGGCCGCAGCACTTCGCTATCGACGACCGGGAAGCGCCCCCAGCCGCTGACGAGGGTCATCATTCAGCTCCGCCTGCGGGCCACCCCGCTCCGGACACTGCCTACCGGTCAAAAGCTGATATTGCGTTGAGGCTTGTCAGCAGATTGTCAAAGGTTAATGGCCGAGCGCCAGTGCGATCAGTCCGAGTGTGCCGACGATGACGCGCCACCAGGCGAACACCACGAAGCCGTGGCGGGTGACGTATCCGAGGAACGCCTTCACCACGATGACCGCGGTGATGAACGACACCACGAAGCCGATCGCGACGATGCCCATGTGGTCCATCGTCATCTCGGAGCGGTTCTTGTAGAAATCGTAGGCGAACGCGCCGATCATGGTGGGGATGGCGAGGAAGAACGAGAACTCCGCCGCCGCCCGCTTGTCGGCACCCAAAAACATCGCGGCGACGATGCTGGCACCGGAGCGCGACACGCCCGGGATCATCGCAACGCACTGGGCGATGCCGATATAGAGATACATCAGCAGCGGAAACCTGGTGGCGTCATGCTCGCGCGCCTTGAGATCGAGCCGATCGACCCACAACAGGATGGCGCCGCCAACGATCAGCGAGAAGCACACGACCCAGGGGTTGAACAGCATGCTCTTGATGTATTTGCCGGCGATGAGACCGACGATCACCGCAGGCAGGAACGCCACCAGCACGCCGATCACGAAGCGGCGCGCATAGGCATCACCCGTGAACATGCCGATCGCGACGTCCCACAATTTCTTGAAGTAGAGCACGACGATCGCAAGGATTGCGCCGAGCTGGATCAAAACCGTAAACGAATCCCAGAAGGCGCCCTCGCCAAGGCCGAAGAAGCGCTCCGCAAGCAGCAGGTGCCCGGTCGAGGAAACAGGAAGGAACTCGGTCACACCCTCGATGATGCCGAGGATCACTGCCCGTATTGCATCTGACATATTTACGGTCCATTTCCGCTGGAAAAGCGGGGCTCTTCTCGCCCATTCGCCCCTTTCCCGCAATCGCAAAATGCGGCATCGCACCCTTGCTTCGCGGTTTTGAAAGACTAGTGTGGCGCCGCACAAACATTGATGGATTCTTAAGCACCATCAAATAGTCAAAGGCTTCATGTTTACGCTGTTTCATCATCCGTTCTGTCCGCATTCGCGCTTCATCCGCCTGATCGCGGGCGAATACGGGCTCGAACTGAAGCTGGCCGAGGAGCGCAGCTGGGAACGGCGCGAGGCATTTCTGCTGCTCAATGCGGCCGGCACGACGCCGGTGCTGGTCGACGACGAGCAGCCGCCGATCCCCGGCGCGGCCATCATCGCGGAGTATCTCGACGAGGCCTATGGCGCCGAGATGGGCCCCAAGCGCCTGATGCCGGAGACGATCGCCGAGCGCGTCGAGGTGCGCCGGCTGATGGCCTGGTTCAACGAAAAGTTTTTCGAGGAAGTCTCCCACCCGCTGGTCACCGAGCGCATCTACAAGCGCTTCATGAGCGAGGAGAATGGCGGCGGCCCGCCCTCACCCGACGTGATGCGCGCGGCGAAGGCCAATGTGCGCTACCATCTCGCCTATATCGGCTGGCTGGCGCAGACGCGTAACTTCCTCGCCGGCGACCGGCCCACTTACGCGGATTTCGCCGCCGCGGCGCATCTCTCGGCGATCGACTATCTGGGCGACGTGCCATGGAGCGAGGACGACGCAGCAAAGGCGTGGTACGCGCGGGTGAAATCCCGCCCGTCGTTCCGTCCGCTGCTGAGCGAATGGTTGGCGGGCGTGCCGGCGTCGCGGACCTACGTGGACCTGGATTTCTGAACGCCGATCCGACTGAACTGAAGGCGGCGCTGGCGCGCGAAGCGCGCGCGCTCGGCTTCGACTGCATCGGCATCACTGAGCCCGGCACGATCGAGAACGCTGGAAAACATTTCCTCGAGTTCATCGCCTCCGGCGGCCATGGCGACATGGACTGGCTCGCGAACCAGCCGGAGCGCCGGGTCGATCCACGCGGGCTGTGGGCTGATGTGCGCAGCGTGATCATGCTCGGCGTCAATTACGGCCCCGACCAGGATCCGCTCGCGATCCTGCGAGAGCGCACGCGTGCGGCGATCTCGGTCTATGCGCAGGGCGACGACTATCACGACCTCATCAAGAAGCGGCTGAAGGCGCTGGCGCGCTGGCTGGTCGCAACCGCGACTTGTGAGGTGAAGACTCGTGAGGTAAAGACTTGCGAGGTCAAGGTGTTCGTCGACACCGCGGCGGTGATGGAGAAGCCGCTCGCGCAAGCGGCCCATCTCGGCTGGCAGGGCAAGCACACCAATCTGGTCTCGCGCGAATTCGGCTCGTGGCTGTTTCTCGGCGCGATCTACACCACGCTAGAGCTGCCGCGCGACGGCGCCGAGATCGATCATTGCGGCTCGTGCCGCGCCTGTCTCGACATCTGCCCGACCGCAGCGTTTCCCGCGCCCTACAAGCTCGATGCGCGGCGCTGCATCTCCTATCTCACTATCGAGAACAAGGGACCGATTCCGCGCGAGTTTCGTAAAGCGATCGGCAACCGCATTTATGGCTGCGACGATTGCCTCGCAGCGTGCCCCTGGAACAAGTTTGCGCAGGAGGGACGTGAAGCCAGGCTCTCCGCACGCGACGAGCTGCGTGCGCCCGGTCTTGCTGAACTTTCACGGCTCGACGATACCGCGTTTCGCGCGCTGTTCACGAAGTCGCCGGTAAAGCGGATTGGTCGCGATCGCTTCTTGCGCAACGTGCTGATTGCGATCGGTAACTCCGGCGATGCAGCCTTGGCAGAAGAGGCGCGGCGATTGCTCGGAGACGAGAGTGCGCTGGTGCGCGGGGCCGCTGTGTGGGCGCTGCGGCAGTTGCTGTCGCGGGATGAGTTTGCGACGATGAAGACGAATGCGACTGCCAACGAACGCGACGAAAGCGTGCGTCAAGAGTGGCAGGCCGCTTCCTAACACTCGGTGTCATGCCCCGCCTTGTGCGCAGTTGCGCACTGGGGCGGGGCATCCAGTACGCCGCGGCCTCTCGATTTAATCACAGCCTTCTCGGAGTACTGGATCGCCCGGTCAAGCCGGGCGATGACAGTGGTTGTTGGTAACCCCGCTGTCATTCCGGGGCGTGCGAAGCACGAGCCCGGAATCCATCAGGCCGCAAGAATGGTGGCGGAATGGATTCCGGGCTCGCGCCAAGTGGCGCGCCCCGGAACGACAGCTACGCCCGATGCCGCTTCATCTCCGGCCGCGACTTCAGCTCCGCGCCCTGCTTGCCGACGATCTTCGCAATCCGCTCCGGTGCAAACTTCAGATCGACGAACGCCGGCGCGGTGTTGGCGACCTCGTGATAGGATACGATCTTGCCGTCGCGCAGCGTCATGATCGCAACACCTTCGAACATCGCCCGCGAACCGTTCGCTTCCGGCAGGGTCGATGTGTAGCTGAAGGTGTAGCGCGCATAGAGCGTGGTGCCATTGCTGACGGGATCATGCATGTCCCATCGGAAATCCGTCGCCGTGCGATAGAACCAGTCGTCGACCATCGCGGCGATCTTGTCGCGGCCGGCGAACGCGCCGTAGAACACGTCGTGATAGACGCCGTCGTCGGTGAACAGATCGGCAAAGGCGCGACCGTTGTGCTGTTCGACCGCGTCGCAGAAGGCGCGCAGCATGGCGGTGGTGGTCATTGGGGTTTCTCCCTCTCCTCCGTCATGCCCCGCGAAGGCGGGGCATCCAGTACGCCGAGACTTTTCGGCTCAAACACAACGGCCTCTGGAATACTGGATCATCCGCCTTCGCGGATGATGACATCGAATTCTGGGCACCACGTCACCCGATCTCCGCCACCGCGGCAAGAATGCGCGCGATGTCTTGCGGGCGCGACAGGCGGTGATCGCCGTCCTGGATCATGGTGAGCACGACGTCGTCGGCCGGCAGGCGATGCGTCAGCGCGAACGCGTGCTGCCACGGCACATCGGGATCCTGGGCTCCCTGCAGAATTCGGACGGGGCAGCCGAGATCGATGGCGCTGCCGAGCACGAGGTGGTTGCGCCCCTCCTCGATCAGGTTCCGCGTAATCGGATAGGGCGTGCCGTCGCCATATTCGGATGGCCGCAGCCAAAAACCCTTGGTCTCGATCTCTTTCCTCACCTCGGGCGAAAAGTTCTTCCACATCAGCTCTTCCGTGAAGTCGGGCGCCGGCGCGATCAGCACCAGGCCCGCGAGTGATGCCTGTCCCGAACGCTTCCTGATCTCGCGCGCGAGCAGCAACGCCATCCAGCCGCCCATGGAGGAACCGATCAGGATTTGCGGACCGGTGCAGAACCGCTCGAACACCGCGACGCTGTCCTCAAGCCAGCGTCCGATGGTCCCGTCGGCGAAATCGCCGCTGGATTCGCCATGGCCGGAATAGTCGAACCGGACCGCGGCACGGCCATGCTCGCCGGCCCAGCCGTCGAGCGCCACCGCCTTGCCGCCCTGCATGTCCGACTTGAAGCCGCCGAGCCAGACCAGACCGGGCCCTTGTCCGGCGCGGCTGCGCACCGCGATCCGGCGCGCCGACGGACCCTCGCCCAATTCGACAAAGTTGAGCACGGCATCGGGAATTGCTGGGGTCATGGAACGTTTACTCTGGCTGTGGGGTTTGAGCTGTCCGGGCGCATTTCCGCGAAGCAACCCTATATTGGTATTGACCCTTTGGGACGCTTGCGGAACGGGTGCAAGGTGTCTATGTCGAGCACCGTGCCGATGGGCGTGACCAAAATGCCTCGCATTTGAGGGTTTTCGCTCTCCGCAGGAGCGACTTGCTTGCCGGCAAACGCATCTTCCTGCAAAATAGCCGCTTCCTTTCACAACTTTGGAGAACCACCCATTCGCCGTCCCAATAGAGCCCCGGCCCCTGCCGCCAAAGACGGGCCGCGCATCAATGATGATATTCGCAATGCGCAGATCCAGCTGATCGATCAGACCGGTGACAACAAAGGCACCGTCGAGACGATGCTTGCCATCAAGTTGGCCCAGGAAGCCGGCATGGATCTGGTCGAGATCTCGCCAAATGTCAGCCCTCCCGTCTGCAAGATCATGGACTACGGGAAGTATAAGTATTCCGCCCAGAAGAAAGCCGCCGAAGCCCGCAAGCGTCAGAAGACCGTCGAGATCAAGGAGATCAAGCTCCGCCCGATGATCGACGATCACGACTATGACGTGAAGATGCGCGCGATGCTGCGGTTCTTCGAGGAGGGCGACAAGGTCAAGATCACCTTGCGCTATCGCGGCCGCGAAATGGCGCACCAGGAGATCGGCACCAAGCTGCTGGACAAGATCAAGACCGACGTCGCCGAGCTCGCCAAGGTCGAGCAGGATGCCCGATTCGAGGGCCGTCAGGTCGTCATGGTCCTGGCGCCGCGCTGACGCCGGCTCTTCAGGACTGAAAGTTCAACGGCCCGTCCGGATCTCCGGCGGGCCGTTTGTGTTTTCAGGTTCGAGTTGCCTGCCAGGTGCCGCTGCATTCGTCGCCAGAGATGATACCCCTCCAGGAGCCCGCACCCGCCGCGCCGCCAAGCCGGCCACCGCCGCTGGCATGGGAGGCGCCGACCGACACCTGGACCGCGACAGCACCGCCGCGATTGATCGTGCCGGACACCCGGCCGCCGCCGGCGGACGACACCCGGCTGCCGGTCACGGTGAAGGGCACGCTGTAACCGGAGCTGCAACTGCCGCGGGTGGTCGCGAAGGTGACATTCCAGACCCCGTCATAACTGACGATGCGGGCATCGGCGGCCGAGGGGACGGCGGCAGCGAGCACGGCGAATAGCGCCAGGTGGCGCGGACGGGCGAAAACCGACAAAATCGATTGGGAAAAATGGGCCATTTTGGTCCTGCTCCGGACGGGACGACGTGAACAATGAGGTGGTAACCCCCAATAGTCGGCGGCCAGGTTCCGGCGGTTCATCGTTGCCAATTGGCCTGTCCTCTGTCATAAGGCCGACCTTCATCGCCCGGCTGATTAAGGGCTGCCGTGGCGGTGTTTCGTGCGGGTTTCGCGCTTGTTCGCAAAACCTGAGCACAATCAACGCTCTAACGAGCATTTTGACGGCCAGCCGCCTTCGCGGGCGGAACTCTGTGGCCATTAGGAGAGCCAAATGCCCAAGCTGAAGACCAAATCGGGCGCTAAAAAGCGCTTCAAGGTGACTGCCACCGGCAAAGTGATGCACGCCCAGCGCGGCAAGCGTCACGGCATGATCAAGCGGACGAAGAAGCAGATCCGTCAGCTCCGCGGCACCCGCGTGCTGTTCAAGACCGACGGCGACAACGTCAAGAAGTACTTCTTGCCGAACGCCTGACCGCGTCCACGATCATTGCCATCTCTGCCGCGCTTTAAGCGGCGATCCGAAAAACCAAGTCATCTCTGAAGGATTTTGTCATGTCTCGCGTCAAACGCGGTGTGACCGCCCACGCCAAGCACAAGAAAGTCTACAAGGCCGCCAAGGGTTTCTACGGCCGCCGCAAGAACACCATCCGCGCCGCCAAGCCGGCCGTCGAGAAGGCCCAGCAGTACGCCTTCCGTGATCGCAAGCGCAAGAAGCGCACTTTCCGCGCGCTCTGGATCCAGCGCCTCAACGCTGCCGTCCGTCCGTTCGGCCTGACCTACAGCCGATTTATCGACGGTCTCGCCAAGTCGGGCATCACCGTGGACCGCAAGGTGCTGTCGGATCTCGCGATCCACGAGCCCGCGTCGTTCCAGGCGATCGCCGAGAAGGCCAAAGCTGCGCTCGCAGCCTGAGGCTTGCGCTAGCGGGCGTTCCGGCCCGCGGCCTTCAGCGCGTGGTGGGAGTAACGCCGCCGGGCCACCTCCGCCCGGCAGAATGCCGTAAACGAGAGATACATGGTGCCGGACTTGTTCCGGTACTTGCGGTCGCACACGCGCAGCTCGCGTTGGTAGGCCTGCGCCTGCGCGGCGTTGAGGCCGGACTTGAAGTCGGCCTCACATTTCTTTTCGACGGCAGCACCGAGCCCGACATCGCCGCTTGCGGTCAGTTCGCAATCCCTGAAGACCTTCATCGCGCTTTCGCAGCTCTTCTGCGCGCTGATGGTGTCTGCGACCTCGTCCAGCGTCATGGATTTGTCCATGCAGACCATGGCGCGCGCCGGGGTGCCTGCCACCGACAGAACGACCGCCACGACGGCAAGAAGAACAGCAAGGCAGCGTTTCGAAAGCATCGCAAAGGCCTCCACGTATCCCCCTTGGTGCCCGGCCCCCATGCGAGGTTCAACCCAGCTGGTCCCACGCTCGAAATGACCGGCTTTTTGCTTGACGTTACGGCCTTCGGGCGGCGACAACCCAGCCGAATTTGGAGCTAAGGATTTGACTGTGTCCGACCTCGCAACGCTCGAAACATCCATCCTCGACCAGATCGCCGCCGCCGGCGACGAAGCCGCGCTCGAAGCGGTGCGCGTCGCAGCCCTCGGCAAGAAGGGCACGATCTCGGCGCTGCTTGCCACGCTCGGCAAGATGTCGCCCGACGAGCGCAAGTCGCAAGGCGCGGCGATCAACCAGGCCAAGGACAAGGTCACCGAGGCGCTTGCCGCACGGCGCGACGTGCTGAAGTCGGCGGCGCTCGATGCGCGGCTGGCATCGGAGACCGTCGACGTGACCTTGCCGCTGCGCGATGCGGCAACTGATGCCGGCCGCATCCATCCGCTGAGCCAGGTCTGGGACGAGCTGACCACGATCTTCGCCGACATGGGATTCTCGGTCGCCGAAGGTCCCGACATCGAGACCGACGACTACAATTTCACCAGGCTCAACTTCCCGGAAGGCCATCCGGCGCGCGAGATGCACGACACGTTCTTCTTCCATCCGAAGGAGGACGGCTCGCGCATGCTGTTGCGCACCCACACCTCGCCGGTGCAGGTGCGCACCATGCTCACCCAGAAGCCGCCGATCCGCGTGATCTGCCCGGGCCGCACCTACCGCATCGATTCGGACGCGACCCACACGCCGCAATTCCACCAGGTCGAAGGTCTCGTCATCGACAAGCACTCGCATCTCGGCCACCTCAAATGGATCCTGCACGAGTTCTGCAAGGCGTTCTTCGAGGTCGACCACATCAACATGCGCTTCCGGCCGTCGTTCTTCCCGTTCACCGAGCCGTCGCTGGAAGTCGACATCCAGTGCCGCCGCGACAAGGGCGAGATCCGCTTCGGCGAGGGCGAGGACTGGCTCGAGATTCTCGGCTGCGGCATGGTGCATCCGAACGTGCTGCGCGCCTGCGGCATCGATCCCGATGAGTACCAGGGCTTCGCCTGGGGCATGGGCATCGACCGCATCGCCATGCTGAAATACGGCATCGCCGATCTGCGCCAGCTGTTCGACAACGACGTCCGCTGGCTCAACCATTACGGCTTCAAGCCGCTCGAGGTGCCGACACTTGCCGGGGGGCTGAGCTCGTGATGTTTGCGCCCAATGAAGGGCTTGCGATGACTCTCTCCGTTCCCTCCCCCCTTGTGGGGGAGGGTCAGGGAGGGGGGTAGCCGCGGATGCCGCACGCAGTTGTAAGCGAACGTCAGCGCAGCCGGGCGAAGCAACTTCGCCGCGCGATGACGCGCGCCGAAACACTGCTCTGGCGCTATCTGAAGGCTAACCGCATGGATGGTGTCGGCATCCGTCGCCAGACGCCGATCGGAAATTACGTCGCCGATTTCGTGTGCTTCTCCTCGAAACTCATCATCGAGCTCGACGGGGAGTCGCACGAGTTTGAAGAGCGACAAAAGGCAGATCAACGTCGCGACGCGTTCTTTGCTGCCGAGGGATTTCAGGTTCTGCGCTTTACCAACGATCAGGTGATGACGAACTTGGAGGGAGTCGTTGAGGTAATTCGCCAGGCAGCTTCTGCCGGAGCCCGCGGCTTACCCCCCTCCCTGACCCTCCCCCACAAGGGGGGAGGGAACACTGACACCGACCAAAGCAACTCAGTCATCACCGATAAGAGCCGAGGCACACAGCCATGAAATTCACCCTCTCCTGGCTGAAGGATCATCTCGACACCGACGAGCCGCTGGAAAAGCTTGCCGACAAGCTCACCATGATCGGGCTCGAGGTCGAGAACATCGAGGACAAGGCGAAGGCGCTGCAGCCTTTCACCATTGCGAAGGTGATTTCGGCCGAGCAGCATCCCAATGCTGATCGGCTGCGCGTCTGCATGGTCGACACCGGTGACGGTGGCGCGCCGGTGCAAGTCGTGTGCGGGGCGCCGAATGCGCGCGCCGGGCTCGTCAGCGTGTTCTCTCCGCCCGGCACCTACATTCCCGGCAAGGACATCACGCTCGGTGTCGGCACTATTCGCGGCGTCGAGAGCCGCGGCATGCTGTGCTCGGCGGCAGAGCTGCAGATCTCCAACGACCATGACGGCATCATGGAATTGCCGGCGGATGCGCCGATCGGCGCCGGCTATGCCGAATGGGCCGCGCTCGGCGATCCCGTGATCGAGATCAATCTGACGCCGAACCGTCAGGACTGCACCGGCGTGCACGGCATCGCGCGCGACCTTGCCGCCGCCGACATGGGCAAGTTCAAGGACGCCTCGATCAAGCCGATCAAGGGCGAGTTCCCGTGTCCGGTGAAGGTCACGGTCGAGGACGCCGCGCTGTGCCCGGGTTTTGCGCTGCGCCTTGTGCGCGGCGTCAAGAACGGCCCGTCGCCGGAATGGCTGCAGAAGCGGCTGACCGCGATCGGCCTGCGCCCGATCAACGCGCTGGTCGACATCACCAACTTCATGACCTACGACCGCGCGCGTCCGCTGCACGTGTTCGACGCCAGGAAGGTGGTTGGCAATCTCGTGGTGCGCCGCGCCCGCAACGGCGAGGCGCTGCTCGCGCTCGACGGCCGCGCCTACAATCTCGATCCCTCGATCTGCGTGATCGCGGACCAACACGGCGTCGAATCGCTCGCCGGCATCATGGGCGGCGAAGCCTCGGGCTGCGATGAGAACACCACCGACGTGCTGATCGAATCGGCGCTGTGGAACGAGATCAATGTCGCCCAGACCGGCCGCAAGCTCGGCATCAACTCGGATGCCCGCTACCGCTTCGAGCGCGGCGTCGACCCGGCCTTCATGGTGCCCGGGCTGGAGCTCGCCACCAAGCTTGTGATGGAGCTGTGCGGCGGCACTCCGTCAGAGAACGTCGTGGTGGGCAAAACCTTCGGCGACGATCGCGTGATCGATTTCCCGCTCACCGAGGTCAAGCGTCTCTCCGGCATCGAGGTGCCGCAGGTCGAGATGAAGCTCATCCTGACCCGTCTCGGCTTCATGATGGCGGGGCCCGGCCCTGTGGTGAAGGTCGCAGTACCCTCCTGGCGCTCCGACGTGCACGGGAAGGCCGACATCGTCGAGGAGGTCATCCGGATCTACGGCGTCGACAAGGTGCCGATGACGCCGTTCGAGCGTGGCGAGGACGCCCGCAAATCCGTGCTGACGCCACTGCAGCTTCGCACCCGCCGCGCGCGGCGCGCACTCGCGAGCCGCGGCATGACCGAAGCCGTGACGTGGTCGTTCATCACCAAGCCCGCGGCACAATTGTTCGGCGGCGGCCAGCGCGAGCTCGAAGTCGCCAACCCGATCGCCGCTGATCTATCGGACATGCGGCCGAGCCTGCTGCCGGGCCTGGTCGCAGCCGCACAGGCCAATGCCGATCGCGGTTTTGGCGACGTCGTGCTGTTCGAGGTCGGTCAGGTGTTCAGGGGCGATCGCCCGCAGGATCAGTTCATGGCCGCAAGCGGCGTACGCCGCGGCCTTGCGTCGTCGGACGGGTTGGGACGGCACTGGTCGGGCTCAGCGCAGGCCGATGTCTTCGACGCCAAAGCCGACGCGCTCGCGGTGCTGGCTGCGGCCGGTGCTCCGATGCAGGCGCTCCAGATCGTTGCCGGCGGCCCCGCCTGGCTGCATCCGGGCCGCTCCGGCACGATCCAGATCGGCCCGCAGAACGTGCTCGGCACTTTCGGCGAGATGCATCCGCGCGCGCTGGAGGCGCTCGGCGCCGACGGCCCGCTGATGGTGTTCGAGGTGATCCTCGATCGCATCCCCGAGACCAAGAAGAAGCCAACCCGCGCCAAGCCGCTGATCGAGCTGTCGGCGTTCCAGCCGGTGTCGCGCGACTTCGCCTTCATCGTCGACCGCGCCGTGAAGGCGGGCGATATCGTGCGCGCCGCGCAAGGCGCCGACAAGAAGCTGATCACCGGCGTCAACGTGTTCGACGTCTATGAGGGCAAGGGCATCGACGACGGCAAGAAGTCGATCGGCATCGCGGTGACGATCCAGCCGCGCGAGAAGACGTTGACCGATCAGGAGATCGAGGCCGTCGCGGCGAAGATCGTGGCGGAGGTCACGAAGAAGACCGCCGGCACTCTTCGCGGATGACCCTCGCGGATTTTCTCCCGAAGGACGTCAGTCTCACCATCGCGATGGCGCTCTGCGCCATCGCTTTCGTTTCGGGCACCGCGCGCGGCTTCTCCGGCTTCGGCTCGGCGCTGATCTTCATGCCGCTGGCGAGCAGTGTCGCAGCACCGCGGCTGGTCGCGGCACTGCTCCTCGTCATCGATTTTGTTGCTGCCGCACCGCTCTTGCCCGACGCGTGGCGAAAGGCCGACCGCAAGGCGACCGCAGTGATCGTGCTGGGCGCACTGGTCGGCGTGCCCGTCGGCACCTATTTCCTCAGCGTGCTCGAGCCCGTCACCACGCGCTGGATCATCTCCTGCTTCGTGGCCGCGCTGCTGCTGCTACTGCTGTCGGGCTGGCGCTACCGCGGCAAGGACCACGCCTGGCTGTCAGTCGGTATCGGCGGCCTCTCCGGCTTCTGCAGCGGACTGGCGCAGACCGGCGGGCCACCGATCGTCGGCTATTGGCTCGGCCGCCCCATTGCTCCCATCGTCGCGCGCGCCAATATCGTGCTGTTCTTCGGCGCGTCGGATTTCTTCTCGATGGTCAGCTATGCCACGACCGGTCTGATCTCCCGCGAGTCACTCGTGCTGTCGCTGATTGTCGGCCCGGTCTACGCGATCGGCGTCGCCTCCGGCGCATCGCTGTTCGGCCGCGCCAGCGAAACGATATTCCGCGGCATCTGCTACGCGCTGATTGCGATGGCGGTGATCACCGGGCTGCCCGCGCTGGACCGGGTGTTGCGGTAGTTCGCCTACTGCCGCGGCGCCCGCCGCCGCTTCGTCGACTGCGTCGGCACTTCGGCCGGCTCATCCTTCAGCGCACCGATCTTGCGGAGCGCGGCGTCCGCGGCGCGCTCGCCGCTTTCCCAGGCGCCGTCGACCGTGCCCCACAGCGTTTCATGCGTGGCTTCACCGGCGAGGAACATGTTACCGATCGGCTCGGTCAAGACTTTTCGCGACAGCTGGCCGCCGGGCGAGGCCGCCGACATCGCGCCCATCACATAGGGCGAGGCGTTCCAGCGCGTCACAGCGGTCTTCTTCACATTGGCCACCGCCTCGCTGCCGAACAGCTTCGTGATCCACTCCTTTGCGAAGGCCGCCATCGCCCTCTCGCCCTGCTCCGAGAGATCGCGGCCGAACGAGCCGCCGACGTCGATCGAGCACAGCGAGGAGCCGCCGATATTGGCGAACATCAGCGCGGTGCGCATCGAGCTGCTCTGCTCGATCAGGATTTCGTCGCGCGAGAGCCCGAGCGGATTTCCCGGCAGTTGCAGCACGATGTGATCGTAACTGCCGAGCGTAAGCTTGGACGCCGCATCGAGCGTGCGCTTGGGGATGTCAGGCGCGAACTTGATCGCGCCGCCGGCGAGCACATTGGTCGAGACCGTGATGATGGCGGCGCGCGCGGCGATCTTCCCTCCTTGCGTCTCCACGCTGACGTCGCGATTGCTCCAGACAATCCGGCTTGCCGGTGTCGCAAGCGCAACCGGCGCCTGCTCGCCGAGCCTGGCGATCAGGGTACCCAGACCCTGGCGGCAGGCGATCGGGGCATTGCGGTCCTGCGCACGCGCCTTGTCGATCGCCGACAGCTCCTTCAGGTCCTTGCCGGCAAAACTCGCACCAAGCACGAACTCGGTGGCGCCCGCCCAATCGCCGAGATCTTTTGGCTGGACCGACGCGCAGGACGTATCCAACTTGCCGCGCGCTGCCTCGTCGATGGCACGATTGGCGCGCACCAGCGCCGCCAGGAACTCCTCGGTCTCGCCCGCGCGCGCGTTGCGGCGGCCGATGCGCATCTTCTGGCCCGACGGTGCCGGGAACACATCGAGCCCGGCACTGCGCGCCAGCCGGATCATCGGGTTGGTGTCGGGATTGTGCATCCAGCGCGCGCCGCGATCGAACGGCACGTCGAATGTGGTGCTGTCAGTGATACAGCGCCCGCCGATTTGCGAGGCCGCCTCCACCACGACGACCTTGCGATTGGCGGCCATGACGCGCCGCGCTGCAGCGATTCCAGCCGCACCCGCACCGATCACGACAATGTCAGCCTCGCGCGGCAGCGGCGCGGCCGTTGCGCCCAGGACCGGCATCGCGGCAAAGGCCGCCGAAGCCGATAGGAAGCCGCGGCGCGTGATTGTCATGTCATGGTTTCCGGGGACTTGCAGCGAACGGGAACAGCAAGCGAACCTTGCCGCATCTGATGTTGCGCAGCAACTATCATGGTGAATCAATCGTGCTTGATCTCACAGACTGATGAACCGAATGGCAACACGTTTCGACCATGATAGAGAAGGAAAAAAGCGGCCGGAAAGGCCTGGGGGAGTTCGATATGGGGACGGTCCTGGATTCAGTCGGCAAGTTGATTGCCGCGTACCTCTCGAAGGAGGTGCCGGGCTATGAGCCGTTCACGCCGAGCGACCCCGAGCATCTCCGCGGCGTGATCCAGCCCGGCGATGTCATGCTGGTCGAGGGCAACAACCGCATCTCCGGCATCATCAAATATCTGACGCAGTCGACCTGGTCGCATGCCGCACTCTATGTCGGTCCGGTCGAAGGCGCGGTGGAGCCCGACGGCGAGCCGCATGTGCTGATCGAGGCCAATATCGGCGAGGGCGTCACCTCCGCGCCGCTGTCGAAATATTTCCCCTACCACACCCGCATCTGCCGCCCGGTCGGGCTGTCCTACGAGGACCGCACCACGGTCTGCCGCTATGCGATCAACCGCATCGGCTTCGGCTACGACACCAAGAACATCATCGATCTGATGCGCTTCCTGTTTCCTCTGCCGATACCGCAGCGATGGCGGCGGCGCATGATTGCGATCGGGTCGGGCGATCCGACCAAGATCATCTGCTCGGCGCTGATCGCGCAGGCGTTCGACGCGGTGCGCTATCCGATCCTGCCGAAGATCACCAAGGCCGGCAGCCGCGCCGCCCGCCGCGAGATCCTGCACATCCGCGATTCCTCGCTCTACATGCCCCGCGACTTCGACATCTCGCCCTATTTCGAAGTGGTCAAACCCACCATCGTGCACGGCTTCGACTACACAGCCTTGCACTGGGCCGACAAGCAAAAGCCGCTCGAGGAGGTAGCGGGCTCATTCGGTGTGTTTCCAGAAACGCTCCGTGCGCCGCCGCTCGTTCCTGAAGCGGCTGACGAAGAAACGCCGGCCGAAATTCCGGCTGAGCAAGTGACGCGTGAGGCAGTGGCCGAGATAGACGCCACCTTCTCCGATCAATTTGTGCTGCTGAACGAGCTCGCGATGTACCGTGCGCGGGCGCAAGAGATCGCGGCTTAGACCATCATTCCCGCCGTCGTCATTGCGAGGAGCGAAGCGACGAAGCAATCCAGAAATCCTTCCACGGAGGGATTCTGGATTGCTTCGCTGCGCTCGCAATGACGACGGTGAGACCCTACCTTTCCGCCCGTCCAATCACCGCCATTAGCTCCGCGAGCTTCTCGCGCTGATCCGCCTTGTCCCCGCTTGCGATCGCGTGCTCGACGCAATGGGCGACGTGGTCCTTCAAGACCTCCTCCTCGACCCGGCGCAGTGCGGCGCGCACTGCCGAGATCTGCGTGACGATGTCGATGCAGTAGCGGTCCTCCTCGACCATTTTCGACAGGCCGCGAACCTGGCCCTCGATCCGGCCGAGACGTTTTCCGACGGATGCCTTGATGTCCTTGCGCATGGCGCCTATATACCCGTACCGGGTATAGGTTACAAGGCCGGAGTGCAGGAATGAACGACGCGGACCACAAGCACCATCACGACGGGGACACGCATTCCGGAGGCTGCTGCTCGCCTAAGACCGCGGCGCCGCCCAAGCCTGCGGCTTCGTCCTGCTGCGGCGATCATGCTGGCCATGCCCATCACCACGCCCATGACCTTGGCGCAGCCGCGCCAAAAGTCCTCGATCCCGTTTGTGGCATGACGGTCGATCCCGCGACCTCAAAGCATCGCTTCGAGCGTCACGGCGAGACCTTCCATTTCTGCTCGGCCGGCTGCCGCACTAAATTCGCTGCCGATCCCGCCAAATATCTCGCAAAAGAGAGAACGCCCGAGCCGGAGACCCCGGCGGGCACGATCTATACTTGCCCAATGCATCCGGAGATCCGCCAGGTCGGACCCGGCAGCTGCCCGATCTGCGGCATGGCGCTGGAGCCGGAGGTCGCGAGCCTGGACACCGGGCCCAATCCGGAGCTCGCCGACATGACGCGGCGGTTCTGGATCGGCGGCGCGCTGGCCGTGCCGCCCGTGGTGCTGGAGATGGGCGGACACCTGGCGGGTCCGCACAACTGGATCGAGCCTGTGCTGTCGAACTGGATCCAGCTCGTCTTCGCGACACCCGTGGTGCTCTGGGCCGGCTGGCCGTTCCTGGTACGCGGCTGGCAATCGCTGCTGACGCGCAACCTCAACATGTTCACGCTGATCGCGATGGGCACGGGGGTAGCGTATGTCTACAGCCTGATCGGCACCATCGCGCCGCAGATTTTCCCCACCACCTTCCGCGGCCATGAGGGCGCGGTCGCCGTCTATTTCGAAGCCGCCGCGGTCATCACCGTGCTGGTTTTGCTCGGCCAGGTGCTGGAGCTGCGCGCCCGCGATGCCACCTCGGGCGCGATCAAGGCGCTGTTGCAGCTCGCGCCGAAGACCGCACGGCGCGTCGAGCCTGATGGCAGCGAGCATGAGGTCGAAATCGACTCTCTGCACGCCGGCGATTCCCTGCGCGTACGTCCCGGCGAAAAAGTGCCGGTCGACGGCACCATTCTCGAGGGCCGCTCCTCGCTCGATGAATCGCTCGTGACAGGCGAATCCATGCCTGTCAGCAAGGAGGTTGGCGCAAAAGTCATCGCCGGCACGCTCAACCAATCCGGCAGCTTCATCATGCGCGCCGACAAGGTCGGGCGCGAGACGTTGCTGTCGCAGATCGTGCAGATGGTCGCCGATGCACAACGCTCGCGCGCGCCGATCCAGCGGCTGGCGGACCAGGTCGCCGGCTGGTTCGTGCCGACCGTGATCGCAGTCGCTGTCATCGCCTTCGCCGCCTGGGCCTGGTTCGGCCCGGAGCCGAAGCTCGCCTTCGGCCTCGTCGCGGCCGTCAGCGTGCTGATCATCGCCTGCCCCTGCGCGCTGGGCCTGGCGACCCCGATGTCGATCATGGTCGGCGTCGGCCGCGGCGCGCAAGGAGGCGTTCTGATCAAGAACGCCGAGGCGCTGGAGCGGATGGAGATAATCGACACGCTGGTGGTCGACAAGACCGGCACGCTGACCGAGGGCAAGCCGAAAGTGGTCGCGATCGTGCCGCCGGCCGGCTTTGCCGAGGACGACATCCTTCGGCTTGCAGCCAGCGTCGAGCGTGCCAGCGAGCATCCGCTCGCCGACGCCATCATGCGCGCCGCGAAAGAAAAGCAGCTCACGCTCGGCCAGGTCGAGCAATTCGATTCGCCGACGGGCAAGGGCGCAACCGGCAAGGTCGATGGCAAGGCTGTCGTCCTCGGCAACGCCAAATACCTGACATCGATCGGCATCGACACCAGTACGCTCGATGCGGAGGCCGAACGCCTGCGTGGCGACGGCGCCACCGTCATCAACATGGCGATCGACGGCAGGCTCGCCGGACTGTTCGCCATCGCCGATCCGGTCAAGGCTTCGACGGCGGAGGCGCTGAAAGCGCTCGCGGCCGAAGGCATCAAGGTCATCATGCTGACCGGCGACAACCGCACCACGGCCGAAGCCGTCGCGCGCAGGCTCGGCATCGCCGATATCGAAGCCGAGGTGCTGCCGGACCAGAAGAGCGCAGTCGTGACCAGGTTGCAAAAGGCCGGACGCAGCGTCGCGATGGCCGGCGACGGCATCAACGATGCACCAGCGCTGGCGGCGGCCGAGGTCGGCATCGCCATGGGCACCGGCACTGATGTGGCGATGGAGAGCGCGGGCATCACCCTGCTCAAGGGCGACCTCACCGGCATCGTCCGCGCCCGAAAACTGTCGCAGGCGACGATGAGCAACATCCGGCAGAACCTGTTCTTCGCCTTCATCTATAATGCTGCCGGCATTCCGATTGCCGCCGGCATCCTCTATCCCGCCTTCGGCGTACTGCTCTCGCCGATCATCGCGGCCGCGGCGATGGCGCTGTCCTCGGTGAGCGTGGTCGGCAATGCCCTGCGGCTGCGCGCGACGCGGCTGTGAAGATGATGGCGCGCTCCCTCTCCCCGCTCTTCGCGGGGTCGCGACGAGCTTCGCTCGCGCTGAGAGGGTTGGGGTGAGGGGCTGCTTCCACAACGACGGTAAGAGTTGCGTTCGCGGAGAGTCCCCCTCACCCGGAATTCAAGCTACGCTTGAATTCCGACCTCTCCCCGCAAGCGGGGCGAGGTAAGAAGAGCGCCACCCGCGGAGAGGACCTGATGCAGCGGATTACGATCACGATCGAGGACGATTTGCTGGCGGAGATCGATGCCGCAGCCGAAGCGCGCGGCTACCAGAACCGCTCAGAGATTATCCGCGACCTCGCCCGCGCCGGGCTGCAGCAATCGAGCGAGGACACGGCGCAGAGCGGCGCTTGCGTCGCCGGCCTCGTCTATGTCTACGACCACGCCGCGCGCGATCTCTCGAAGCGGCTGGTGCAGGAATTCCACGGCCACCACGACCTCGCGCTGGCGACCCTGCACGTCCACCTCGACGACAACAATTGCATGGAGATGACGGCGCTGCGCGGCGACGCCGCCGGGGTCAGGCACTTTGCCGACCACATCATCGCGGAGCGTGGCGTACGTTATGGACGTGTGGTGATGATCCCGACGGGAGAGAGCAAGCCGGCGAAGGTGCGGAAGCACGGGCATCGGCATGAGTAGGCTTGCCGCAAGGACGGTGCGTCCCCTCTCCCCTTGTGGGCTATGGGATTCCCGGATTTTGTTCTTGGTTAGCAAGAGCATATCCCTCGAGCGTAGCAGCGAGACGGTTCCAGCCGT
>NZ_JBEPRF010000018.1:0-172532 GCF_040548225.1 Bradyrhizobium sp. S3.12.5 | reverse complement strand
CTCCTCGTGGCCCAAAAGTGATTCGATGACTTCGAACTCACTTTAGCTCCACCGCCTTCTTGGTCGCGAAGGCCGGCTAGATGATCTTCAGTGCACTTAATTTTTGATCGAATTGAATGCACTGTCGGTTTGCACCGGAGTCCGGACATGTCGCTGCGGTGAGCCGACCGACGCGATGGGTCAAAAGGGGCGGTTCGGTAGCTCGGCTGCAGACTTCCGTCTGCCCTTGTCGGCCGAAATGCAGCGGCACCGCGTCAAAGGAAGCGATGGGCCACTTCCAGACATCGCCGATGGGTATATAGGATCATCGTCCACCGCGGAGAACAGCAAGTGGCCCGAATAGAAACCTTCGTATGGATCGTAACGACTTTCATAGTCATTATGGCCGCCACTCCACCACGGGCTTTGGCAACACCAGAAGCGTCTGCATGCGGGTACCTCGCTGGTCTGATCGATAAGGCACCGCCAGGGCCGTTGTTCTTGCCCAGCTATCCGACCGTGGAATCGGGGCCTCTCCATGGCGCCGCATACCTTTATGACAATGCGGTGGCCGCCATCGCATTAGTCGGTTGCGGTGAGCGGGACAAAGCACGTCGGATCGGCGCGGCGATTCTCTGGGCCATCGATAACGACCGGACCTGGCATGATGGACGGCTCCGGAACGCTTACGCCGCGGGTGTGGCGGCGAGTGGCTCCGCAAAACTTCCGGGTTGGTGGGACAGTACTCAGAACAAGTGGTTAGAAGATCGATATCAGGTGGGCAGCGATAATGGCAACGTTGCATGGGCAATGTTGGCTTTGCTGTCGATTGATGATGTGAGCGCCAGCTCTCGGTTCCGCGATGGTGCGGCACGGCTTGGCACCTGGGTCGCGCAATGGGCCGACACGCGCGGTACTGACGGTTTCACGGGCGGTACTTTTGGGCACGAACCGACGCCCGACGTACGGACGTGGAAATCGACTGAACACAATACTGACCTCGCCGCCGCGTTTGGCCTTCTTGCAACCCGCACAGGCGATTCGCGCTGGCGTGATATGGCAACAGCTGCTGAGCACTTCGTAGATACGATGTGGGATCCGGCGTGCGCCTGTTTCGCCGCAGGTACCGCCGAAGACGGCGTCACGCGCAATCCGATTTTGGCGCTGGATGCTCAAGTCTGGCCCTTATTGGCGCTCCCCGGAGCGGCGAAGAAATTTGCATCGGCAATGACTACCGTCGAACGGCGAATGAGTGTCGACAAGGGCTTTTCCTACGGTGAAGACCGAGATGGTGTGTGGACCGAAGGGACGGGCCAAATGGCTCTCTTGCTGGAATTGCTCGGTAGGACTGGGGAGGCAAAATCGTTGGTCGCTGTAATCGAATCCCAGAGGTCGCCGGATGGCGGGTTCTATGCCACAAGTGTCCGAGGGCTACCGACCGGGTTCATGTTAGATACCGATCCGGCCAAGCCACGACTCTATTTCCGATTGCCACATCTTGGCGCAGCTTCGTGGGCTGCTCTTGCAGAACGGGGGTTCAATCCCTTTACGGCGACAAAAAGACTTCCGTAGTTAAAGGCCGCAGTGGCACCCGTCTCAGCCCTTCAGTTTCATCCAAGCTAAGTGCTTTTTCGATTTCGATAAGTCCGAATTGGGTCAATAGCGTCGATTTGCCCGTCGGCCCGTGACTTCCGGTTTGCACCGGAGTCCGGACATGTCGCTGCGGTGAGCCGACCGACGCGATAGGTCAAAGGTGAAGTGCTGGGGCTAGGTCGGTTGCGTTAAACTCATCCATTCAATTTGAGTATTCTCAATAGGGCCATCTACAAAGTTGCATGAGAAAAGCTGAAAATGTCCTGGATCATTGCCCTCGCTTCTTTCGGGTTTTATTGGTGGCTTACTAGGCGGGCAAGTGAACGGGCGACAGAACTCGCAGCAGCTGGAATTGGGCGCTCTCCTCTATATTGGGTGTCGAACGCGCTAGTCGCCGTCTTGTTGGCCCTAGTTCTGTACATTGCCCACATTCACAATCAATCGCCCGTTCCGGCTTTCCTATGGATCGCGGCCATTGCGATAATCGTGGCTTTGCTTTTCCTGCGCCGCGCTTTGAAATGGCGCTATCCCGTATAGGAACCCCATTTTATTCTGCGGACGCGTCGAACTCCTCTGGCGGCCGCAGCCGGATGCACGTTTTTCGCTCTGCATTAGTCGCTGCTTCAATCTCGATCCATCCCGGCAATGGCGCCAAGAAACCAGCCGCTGAAGAAAGAGACACTCAACATCATGAGATTGGCTGTTGCGGAGAGACCAAGCTTGTCTTGAACATGATCAAATCCGATCAGCCCCAGCAGGGTAAAAACCAGAGCGCAGAACGCAGGCCAAAGCGCGCCCGCCGCCGCGCTGCGAGCCGCTGGGCCGGGGCAACCCCACGAGAGTTCCGTGAGAGATTCCAGGATCGACGAAACGATACCTCGAAACTCACGACGACCACGATCAGACAGGCAGTGAGGAAGTACATGGACATAATCCTTCGTGCCTAAAAGTCTTATCGGCTCGTTCCAAAAGAAAGACTTGCCGAGCAGATCGGAGTTTATCAATTGCGATATTGGTTCCGTAACTGGACGCGATGCGCACGAAGTCTGCTATTTCAGAGGCGGACTCGTTCGTCGACGGCTAATGGCGGACTACAGCCAGTCGCGACCACCAAAGCATGCTCAGATCTTCGTTGCTCTTGCCGCCTGCTCTAAACTGGCCGGCACAATTACGCGATGAAACGGTGCTATCGTGCTGAGATAGATACGCCCAAGTCGGTTATGGCAATGCACGACGGTACCCGCGACCAGCTCGCGCCCATTTGCTGCATCGGCGCGAAGTTGGATGCTGACGCGGAAGTCGAGATGCCAGTCATCCGCGCCCAGCACCAACTCGGTCGCGCTCTTTGACAGCACCGGGAAGAAGCCGATAACCGGCCCACGCGCCGCTGCCGCAACACCGACGGCGCGAGACGATTTGACGGCGACGGTCGCCATCACCACATCGCGGACACGCGTGAGCGCACGAATCCACCACGCCTGTCGCTCGAGCGCGGCACGTGCCAGCACCTCGACCTCATTGCTGGCCCCCGCCGGCAGTTGAATTGCAAACGCATCCAAAAGGTCCGCGCCTGCGTAGAGCGGCGCGAGCACGCTGTTGCTGGGCATCGGCACGGCGCGTGCTTTGGTCATGCGATCAGGTACCGGATGCGGGGGAGGTCGGCGGGATGATGCCATCGTGCGCCTGTTTTGCCCGACGTGTCAAACCTCGCGGCCGCAGGGCCCGTGATTGCGCCAGGCAAGATTCTTCAATGATTTGTACTGTGCATGGGGTTGTTTTAAGGGTTTCGGTTTCCGCCCCCTGAGGGGACTGAATTTTTTAGCCCCGCACGCGCCTCAGCATCTGCTCGACATGGGCGATCGGCGTCTCCGGCTGGATGCCGTGGCCGAGATTGAAGATGAAGCGGCCTTGCGCAAAATTCGCCAGCACGTTGTCGACCGCGCGGTCGAGTGCCGCGCCGCCCGTAATCAGCGCCAGCGGATCGAGGTTGCCCTGCACGGCGACGCGGCTCTGCACCCGCTCGCGGATGAAGGCGGGCTCGGCAGTCCAGTCGATGCTGACGGCATTGATACCGGTCGCCTCGACATAGCCGGGCAATTGCGCGCCGGCGCCGCGAGGGAAGCCGATGATCCTGGCATCGGGCACTTTCGCACGCACGCCTTCGACGATGCGACGCGTCGGCTCGACCGACCAGCGTGCGAACTCGGCGGGCGGCAGCACGCCGGCCCAGGTGTCGAAAATCTGCAAGGCGTTGGCGCCGGCTTCGAGCTGCGCGAGCAAATATTCGATCGAGCTCTCGACCAGCACGTCGATGATTTTCGAAAACGCATCCGGGTGCCGGTAGGCCATCATCCGCGCCGGCGCCTGGTCCGGCGTGCCGTGGCCCGCGACCATATAGGTCGCAACCGTCCACGGCGCACCGCAGAAGCCGATCAGTGCGATCTTGGGATCGAGCGCGCCGCGCACGATTCTGAGCGCCTCGAACACCGGGGCGAGCTTGCCGAAATCGGCGCGGCCCGCCAGCGTCGCGACCTTCGCCGGATCATCCAGCGGCTCGAGCCGCGGGCCTTCGCCGACCTCGAAGCGCACCGAGCGGCCTAGCGCGTACGGGATCACCAGAATGTCGGAGAAGATGATCGCCGCATCGAAGCCGAACCGGCGGATCGGTTGCAGCGTGACCTCGGCGGCCAGTTCCGGATTGAAGCAGAGATCGAGGAAGCCGCCGGCCTTGGCGCGCACCTCGCGGTACTCCGGCAAATAGCGGCCGGCCTGCCGCATCATCCACATGGGCGGGACGGCTTGCCGCTGGCCGGAGAGCACGTCGATGAAGGGCTTTGTCGCAGACTGGGGCACGAACGTTCCTGACGCAGAGTTGAGGTTCCTGATACACCGGGCGCGGCCCGAGCGGAACAGGGGAACCAGCGCAATTGCGCCGCGTTGACCGGGCAATGGAGGAGGAATCCCATGGCTCAGAGATTCAATCCCGCGCCACACGACAAGCACGCCGACAATCTTCACGAGGCGCTCGCGGCCGACCGCCACGCCAAGCTCGATACCGGGTTGGAAGATACCTTCCCCGCCTCCGATCCCGTAAGCGCCACGCAGCCGACGCCGTCGAAGGCCGACGCGGAGGCCGACCATCCCTCGCTCTGGAACAAGGTCAAGTCGATCTTCAGCTAGGGCCGCCGGTTTCCGATAGGCTTGATAAGACCTTGTTAGCGATCTGCGGAAGCCCCGGTCCGTAGGAGTACGGAAAAACCCGTAGATGAATGCGAATCCCGGCAAGCGCTTCAGGGTTCAATAAGAGAAGCGGCAGAGTTTCCGTCTATTGGAGATTTCTGCCGCATGAACGTCATCTCACAGAGAGCCGGATGGAGCCGCCTGCCGCTGCGCGCGGCGGCTTTTGTCGCGCTCACCTGCGTGGCGATCCTCGGCGTCAGCGGCTGGCGTGAATGGGTCGCGCGGGACGCGGTGCTCAAGGGCGCCGAAACCGAGATGGCGAACGTCGCCCGCTCGCTGACGCAGCATGCCGAGGACAGCCTTGATTTGCTGGATTCCGGCGTCGTCGGCGTCGTCAGCCGGCTGGAGATGGACGGCGCCGATCCCGCCACGATCGCGAAGCTGCGCAACCTGCTGGAGGCGCGCAAGAAGGCGATGGAGCGCGTCCACAGCCTCGCCATCATCGACGACCAGGGCAACTGGCTGACCTCGCCCGGCACGATCGCCTCGACGCTCAGCGATGACACGCTCTTCCGTCACCACCAGCTCTCGCCCAAGCGCGAGGCCTATGTCGGCCGTCCCGTGAAGAGCCTCGTCGACGGCGAATGGGTCGTCACCCTGTCGCGCCGCTTCAACAAGCCCGACGGCAGCTTTGGCGGCGTGGTGCTCGCGGCCATCGGCTCCAAATACCTGTCGCATTTCTACGAGCAGTTCGAGATCGGCCGCAACAGCTCCGTGACGCTGATGCACGGCGGCGGCATGATCATCGCGCGCAACCCGAACAACGAGAAGTTCGTCGGCCGCAGCGTCGCCGACACGGCGCTGTTCCGCGACGCCAGCCTGCAACAGCCGAGCGGCACCCATCATTTCAAGTCGCCGCTGGACGGCGCCGAGCGCGTCAGCTTCTTCAAGCGCAGCGCCCGCTATCCGCTCGTGCTGCTCGCAACCGTCGACAAGGACGAGCTGCTCGCGCCGTGGCGGGCAGCCGCGATCTCCCGCATGCTCTACGTGGTCGCGCTGGTGATGCTGATCGCGGTGATCGGCGCGGTGCTGGTGCGGCAGCTGCAGCGCGGCCAGCGCATGGCCGCGGCCCTGATCGAGAAGGAGGCGCATTTCCGCCTGCTCGCGGAAGGCTCCAGCGACATGGTCACCCGCATCGGGCTCGACGAACGGCTGCGCTACGTCTCGCCGTCATCCAACCGCGTCGTCGGCTGGCGCCCCAATCAGCTCATGGGCACAGACGCGCTTGCTGGAATCCATCCGGAGGATCGGCCGCAGGTGCAGGCCATCGTCGATGCCATGAAGCGCGGCGAAACGGACGAAGCGCGGCTCACCTACCGCAACGTGCACCGGCAGAAGACCGAGGTCTGGCTGGAATCGACCATGCGCGTCACGCGCAAGGACAACGGCAATGTCGACGGCGTCGTCGCGATCTCGCGCGACATCACCGAACAGAAGAAGCTGGAGACCCGGCTCGAGACGCTCGCGATCGAGGACAGCCTCACCGGGCTTGCTAACCGCCGCCGTTTCGACGAGCGGCTCAAGGAGGAATGGGCGCGGGCCTATCGCGATCGCTCCAGCCTTGGCTTGCTGATGATCGACGTCGATCACTTCAAGTCCTACAACGATGAATATGGCCATCCCGCCGGCGACGCTTGCTTGCGCGTGGTCGCAAAGATCATCGCGGCCGAGATGCAGCGGGTCGGCGATCTCGCGGCCCGTTATGGCGGCGAGGAATTCGCCATGCTGCTGCCGAACACCGATGCCGCCGGCTGTGCCCGGATCGGCGAGCGGATCCGCGGCGCCGTCCACGATGCGGGCCTGATTCATGCTTCCAATCCGACCGCGCCATGCGTCACCGTCTCGGTCGGTGGTGCGGCCTGCCGGCCGGCCTTGGAGCGCACCGCGGGCACGGGATCGCTGGTGGAGGCCGCCGACCGTGCGCTCTACGCCGCCAAGGACGCCGGCCGAGATCGCCTGATGATGTCAGGCGAGGTGACGAATATGCTGGCCAGGGCTTCCGGGCAATAATCCCACTCAATAATGCGGCGGGGGTTCGTTGGCCGGGCCCGGCGCATTTGCCTCGGCCTCCTGCAGTCGGTCGTTGAGCTGCGCGAGCTGTCGCGTCAGCACGTCGATCTGCTTCCACTGCGCGGTGATGGTTTGGTTCAGCGTCTCGATGGTGTCGTCCTGATAGGCCAGGCGCGTCTCCAGCGCGTCGATGCGCTCGGCGAGCGTCTTGATGTCATTCGTCACGTGCGTGCCCCAATTCTTGCTCGCGCAGGCCCCGTTCGCGCAATCCGTGACCAAGCGCCATGCGCTCGTCGAACACAAAACATTCGCCGCGCCAGCGGCTCTGCGCCTCCGGCACCTCTTCCAGATATTTCAGAATACCGCCTTTGAGGTGATAGACCTCTGCAAAGCCGCGCGCCAGCAGATGCGCGCTCGCCTTCTCGCAGCGGATGCCGCCGGTGCAGAACATCGCGATACGCCGGTGCTTTGACGGATCGAGCTTCTCGGCGGCGAAATCCTTGAACTGGCCAAAGCTCGTGATGTCAGGATCGACCGCGCCCTCGAACGTGCCCATCGCTACCTCGAAGGCGTTGCGGGTGTCGAGCACCAGCGTGTCGGGCGAAGAAATCAGCGCGTTCCATTCGGCGGCCTCGACATAGGTGCCGACCTGCCGGGTCGGGTCGGCGGCTGGATCGCCAAGCGTGACGATCTCCTTCTTCAGCCGCACCTTGAGCCGGCCGAACGGCATCGCTTTCGCGGTCGAGCATTTCAGTTCGAGATTGTCTAGCCGGCCGCCGAACATCGCCCCGTGCCCGAGCTCGTGCGCGAAGGCGTCGATCGCCGCAGGTGAGCCTGCGATCGTGCCGTTGATGCCCTCCTGGGCCAGCAGCACGCTGCCCTTCAGCGACAGGCCGGCACAGAGCGCGCGCAGCGGCTCCCGCAGCTCGCGGTAATCGGGCAGGGCGGCGAATTGGTAGAAGGCGCAGACCTTGTAAATCATGCGCCCGTTTAGCAGGCGGCCGGCGCCCAGAAAACCCGCAACCGATAGCTCTATTCCCAGCGAATGGCAGCCATTTCCCTGGTATGCCAGCATTGCCCGGGCGGGCTGGAATGTGTCATGTAGGCCCGGTTTTCCCGAGATCGCGGCGCACGCGCCCAGAGACTTAGCCCACACGCCCAAGAGAGCAAGAATTCGATGAGAAACTTCCATTTCCCCGGCAGGTCCACGGTCCACGCCACCAACGCGATGGTGGCGACCTCGCATCCGCAGGCCTCGTTGGCCGCGATCGAGGTGCTGCGCGAAGGCGGCACGGCGGTGGACGCGGCGGTGGCGGGTTCTGCCCTGCTCGGAGTGATCGAGCCACAATCGACCGGCATCGGCGGCGATTGCTTTGCGCTGATCCAGCCGCGCGGCGAAGGCAAGATCATCGCCTATAACGGCTCCGGCCGGGCGCCGAAGGCGGCCAACGCCGACTGGTATATCGAGCGCAAGATCAAATCCGTGCCGCTGACCTCGGCCCATGCGGTTTCGATCCCCGGCGTGATCGACGCCTTCGACACCGTGCTGCGCGACCACGGCAAGTTCGGTTTCGACCGCCTGCTGCAGCCCGCGATCAAGGCGGCCGAGGAAGGCTATGTCGTTGCCCCCCGCATCGCGTTCGACTGGAAGAACCAGTTCGAGAAGCTGAAGGGCGGCACCAACACCGTTCGTTACCTGTTGCCTGGCGGCAAGCCGCCGGTGGCCGGCGACATCATCCGCCAGGCCGAACTCGGCAAGACGCTACGCGCAATCGCCAAGGACGGTCGCGATGCCTTCTACAAAGGCGAGATCGCTGAGGACATGGTCGAGACCTTACGCGGCATCGGTGGCCTGCACACGCTCGACGATTTCGCCGCGCACACGACCGAGACGACGACGCCGATCGGCACGATGTACAAGGGCTACGACGTCTG
Organism: Bradyrhizobium sp. S3.12.5; assembly: GCF_040548225.1. Taxonomy (NCBI): domain Bacteria; kingdom Pseudomonadati; phylum Pseudomonadota; class Alphaproteobacteria; order Hyphomicrobiales; family Nitrobacteraceae; genus Bradyrhizobium; species Bradyrhizobium sp. S3.12.5. The sequence goes on along the minus strand of NZ_JBEPRF010000018.1, from coordinate 163,775 downwards.
GCAGTGCCCGCCGAACGGGCCCGGCGTCACCGCGCTGCTGATGCTGAACATCCTGTCGCGCTTCGACTTGACCAAATACGCGCCGCTCAGCGTGGAACGCTTCCATCTCGAGGCGGAAGCCGCCCGCATCGCCTACATGAATCGCGAGATGCACGTCGCCTCTCCCGAGCACATGAAGATCAACGTCGCCGAGATGCTCGAAAAGGGCTTTGCCGACGAGTACATCAGCAAGATCCGCCTGGACGGAATGCTCGACCTGCCGAACGTCGCGCCGCCGATGAATCCCTCGACCATCTACATCACGGTCGTGGACAAGGATCGCAACGTCTGCTCGTTCATCAACTCGATCGCACATTCCTTCGGCTCGGCGATCGTCGCGAACAAGACCGGCGTGCTGTTCCAGAACCGCGCCGGCGGCTTCCGCATTCAGCCGGGCCATCCCAACTGCATCGAAGGCAGCAAGCGCCCGCTGCATACGATCATGCCGGGCCTGCTTACCAAGGGCGGCCGTTCCACGATGTCGTTCGCAGTGATGGGCGGCCAGTATCAGCCGACCGGCCATACCCATCTCTTGACCAACATCCTCGACTACGGGTGCGACGTGCAGGAGGCGATCGACATGCCGCGCGGCCTGCATTACGAGGGCCAGTATCAGCTTGAGGACAGCGTGCCGTCTGACATCGTCGAGGGCCTCAAGAAGCTCGGCCACAAGACCACGAATGTGGTGGGCCCGCTCGGCGGCGCCCAGGCGATCTGGATCGACTGGGACAAGGGCACGCTCACCGGCGGTTCCGATCCGCGCAAGGACGGCTGCGCGTTGGGCTATTGAGCCTTCGCGAGGTTCCGCACAAGATCAGGAAAAGTTGACGAAGGGGCGGCGCGGCGCAGGCTGCGCCGCCCTTTCTTATTCGGAACTGAGCTCGTTACTCCAAGTTATGGGGCGATGAGCGGTGCAGGCGTGCGCTGCTTTGTTTCCAAGCGGCGGAGGCCGTCCATGTCCGATACCTCAAGTTCCCGACAATCAGGATTCCACCGGCGCGCTTTCATCGCCGGTGCTGCCGGCAGCGCTCTTGTTCCGCTGGCGGCGCGTGCGGCCTCGCAGGACGCGCGAGCGCCCGCGGCGCAGGATCCGGCGCTTCCGGTCGATGTCACGCTGCGGGTGAATGGCCAGGACAAGCGCCTCAGCCTCGACGCCCGCACCACGGTGCTGGATGCGCTGCGCGAGCATCTCAAGCTCACAGGCAGCAAGAAAGGCTGCGATCACGGCCAATGCGGCGCCTGCACGGTGCTGATCGGCGACCGGCGCGTGGTGTCGTGTCTGACGCTGGCGCTTGCGGCCGAAGGGCAGGAGATCACGACCATCGAAGGACTCGCGACCAACGACCGCCTGCATCCCATGCAGCAGGCCTTCGTCGACAACGATGCGTTTCAGTGCGGCTATTGCACGCCCGGCCAGATCATGTCGGCGATTGCCTGCGTGAAGGAGGGGCACGCGAATACCGATGCCGACATCCGCGAGTACATGAGCGGCAACATCTGCCGCTGCGCTGCCTACCCCAACATTGTTGCCGCCGTGAAGCAGGCCGCGCCCGAAATCATGAAAGGCTAGGCGCATGCGATCGTTTTCATATCAGAGGGCGACAGACCCCAGCATGGCCGTGCAGGCGCTCAGCGCCGCCGCGGCAGCCGACAATCCGCTAACGCAGGCCACAGCACAGCCACTCGCCGGCGGCACCACGCTGATCGATTTGATGAAGCTCGACGTGATGCGGCCCGCCGCGATCGTCGACATCAATCCGCTCGCGCAGGGCTGGTCGGCGATCGAGCCTGGGAGTGGGAGCCTGTGGCTCGGCGCGCTCGCAAAAATGTCCGATGCCGCCGCGAATGAGGACATCCAGCGCAACTATCCAGTCATTGCAGATTCCCTGAAGCTCGCCGCCAGCGCGCAGCTGCGCAATATGGCGACGCTCGGCGGCAACGTGATGCAGCGGACGCGTTGCAGCTATTTCCGCGACGTTTCCTACGAGAATTGCAACAAGCGCAATCCCGGCTCCGGTTGTGCCGCAATGGATGGCGTCAATCGCATGCATGCCGTGCTTGGCACCTCCGAGCAGTGCATTGCGACCTATCCCGGCGATTTCGCCCAGGCGCTGATCGCACTGGACGCCACGGTCGAGGTCACCGGCAGGTCCGGGACCCGCAGCATGCCTTTTGCGGAATTGCATAAGCCCCCCGGCAACACGCCCGAGATCGAGACCTCGCTCCAACCGGGCGAGCTGATTTCCGCCTTCGTCATTCCCGGCCGCTGGCCGCGCTCCGTCTACCTGAAGGCGCGTGACCGGCAATCCTATGAATTCGCGCTGTCCTCCGCCGCCGTCGCGCTCGATGTACAGGACGGCACGATCAGGGATGCGCGCATCGCGTTGGGTGGTGTCGCCACGGTACCTTGGCGCGCGCGAGAGACGGAGGCGCTGCTCAAGGGCCGGAAGTTCGATGACGGTCTGGCGCAGCGCGCTGCGGACGCCGCATTCGCCGACGCCAAGGGGCGTCGGCACAACAGCTTCAAGATCGCGCTCGGCAAGCGCGTGGTGGCGCGCGCGCTCCAGCAGGCCGTAACGATGGAGATCTGACCATGACTGCTGCTGCTCCCGAGCCCAAGGCGAACATGGGCCAGGCCGTGCCGCGCTATGATGCAACGGCAAAAGTCACGGGGCGGGCGACCTACGGGTCCGATATGCCGCTGGACAATCCTGCCTATGCGTTCCTGGTCACCAGCGCGATTGCCAGGGGCCGCATCAACAGCTTTGATCTCGGCGATGCCAAGCGTGTCCGCGGCGTGATCGACATTGTCACGCACGAGAATGCGCCGAAGCTGAAGGAGTCAAAGCTCTTCAGCAATGGCGGCTATGCCGGGACCACGATCCAGCCGTTGAAATCGGCCGACATCGCGCATGACGGCGAGATCATCGCTGTGGTCGTTGCAGAGAGCTATGAGGCTGCGCGCGAGGCCGCCAATCGCGTCAAGGTCGGCTACTCGGCGGCCACCCCGAGCGCGAGCTTCGACTCGCCGGGAACCACGAAAGCTGCCGCGAAAGGCCAGAACGCGCAATTCAGGGAAGATCCGCAGGTCGGCGATTTCGCCAAGGCGTTTGAGGAGGCCGAGGTGAAGCTCACCGCTTCCTACGACACGCCGACCCAGCATCACAACCCGATGGAGCTATTCTCGACCAGCTGCGCCTGGATGGGCGACAACCTCGTCATCTATGAGCCGAGCCAATATGTCTACGGCCTGAAGAACGGCGTCGCCGAGCAGCTCGGTATCGATGCTGACAAGGTGCGGGTGGTCAATCCCTATGTCGGCGGCGGTTTTGGCTCGCGCGGCTCGATGACGCCGCGTACCGCGATCATCGCCGGCATCGCCAAGCGGCTGAACCGGCCGGTCAAGCTGGTCCCGACCCGCGACCAGGGTTTTACCATCGCAACTTATCGCGCCGAGACCCGCCACGAGATCAAGCTCGGCGCCAGCCGCGACGGCAAGCTGGTTGCGCTCGGGCACGAGGGCGCAGAAGTATCCTCGCGCGCTGACGCCTATTGCGTCGGTGGCACCAAGACCACGACGCGGCTCTATGCCTGCCCGAACGTCGACAGCCTCGTGTCGATCGTGCGTGCGGATCGAAACACGCCAGGCTTCATGCGCTCGCCGCCGGAGGTGCCGTATCTGTTCGCGCTGGAGAGCGCGATGGACGAGCTCGCGGTCAAGCTCAACATGGATCCGGTCGAGCTCCGCCGCGTCAACGACACCACCAATGAGCCGATCGGCGGCAAGCCCTATACCTCGCGATCGCTGATGGCGTGCTTCGACGAGGCGGCCAAAGCCTTTGGCTGGTCGCAGCGCTCGGCCGCACCCAGATCGATGTCCGATGGCGACTGGCTGGTCGGCTATGGCTGTGCCTCCACTTGCTATCCGACGCAGATGGGGCCGTCGGCGGCACGCGTGCGCCTCCAGCGCGACGGCCGTACCCGGGTCGAGATCGCCGGCCACGAGATCGGCACCGGCGCCTACACCATCATTGCCCAGACCGCGGCTGAGCGGCTCGGCGTGCCCTTGGAGAAGGTCTCGGTCTTTATCGGCGACAGCGATCTGCCGCCGGCGCCGGTCGCGGGCGGCTCGAACTCGACCGCGAGCACCTGCTCGGCGGTGATGATGGTGTGTGACCAGGTCCGCCAGAAATTGTTCAAGGCAGTGATGCCAAACGAGAGCCTCACGGACAAGGCCAAGGAAACGGTCGGCATCGGCCAGACGCCGACGACGCAGGCGGCGAAGAGTGACCGGCCGCTTGATCTGGAGAAGGCATTCGACGCGCTCGGTGCCAGCGTGGTCGAAGAATATGGCGAGTGGAAGCCGGACGGCGCGCCGCTGGATTCCTTCAAGGCAATGCATAGCGGCCACGTGCGCCTCGTCGGTGGTGCCGCCTTGAAGGACAAGGTCGCCTACGCTTTCGGTGCGGAGTTCGTCGAGGTCAGGATCAACCGCTTCACACACGAGATCCGCGCGCCACGGCTGGTCGGTGCGTTCGCAGCAGGCCGCATCATGAATCCGCGGACAGCGCGCAGCCAGCTGATGGGCGGCCTGATCTGGGGCATGTCCTCGGCGCTGCTGGAAGCCACGGAGATCGACGAGCGCACCGCGCGCTACGTCAACGACAATTTTGCCGACTATCTCGTCCCCGTGAATGCGGATGTGCCCGGGGTCGAGGTGATCCTGCTCTCCGAGCAGGACGATCACATCAATCCGGCCGGCGCGAAAGGGCTCGGCGAGCTCGCCAATGTCGGCACCAATGCAGCGATCTGCAACGCGATCTATCACGCCACCGGCCAGCGCATCCGCAAGCTGCCGGTACGGCTGGAAAATATCGAGGCCTGAGGGGTGGAAACCGCATGCTCGTTGCGCTAGACACCTCCCGCCTCAAACGGAAGGTGTTCTATGCAGCGTTTCCAGCGCATGCTCCTCGCCATCATGTCGGCCCTCGCGATCACTGTGATCGCCAGCGTGTCGACATTCGTCCCCACCACGGCATCGGCCCAGACCGCAGGAAAACCCATGACCACAGCTTCAGGCTTGCAGACTATCGACAGCGTCGCCGGCACCGGCGCTTCGCCGAAGCCCGGCCAGATTTGCGTGATGCACTACACCGGCTGGCTCTATGAGAACGGCCAGAAGGGCAAGAAATTCGACTCCTCGGTCGATCGCAACGAACCATTCGAATTTCCCATCGGCAAGGGCCGCGTCATCGCCGGCTGGGACGAGGGCGTTGCCACGATGAAGGTCGGCGGCAAGCGCACGCTGATCATCCCGCCGCAGCTCGGTTACGGCGCGCGCGGCGCCGGCGGCGTGATCCCGCCGAACGCGACCTTGATGTTTGACGTCGAGTTGCTCGCGGTGAAGTGAAGACTTTCGCCGTCAGTGCGGATGGATAAAAAAAGACCAGCCTCGCGGCCGGTCTTTTTGCTTTCAGTTTCGATCTTGCGCGCGTTACTCCGCCGCGCGGCGTGCCGCCGCAGCGGCGCGATCGATCGCTTCCTTCGCGGCGTCCTTGGCATCGCCCGTGGCCTTCTGGCCCTTGCCCTTCACCTCCTGGACCGCGCCTTCGCCCTGCAGGTGTTCGGAACCGGTGGCTTCGCCGATGTCCTGCTTGGCCTTGCCGATCGCTTCGTTGGCGGCGCCCTTGATCTTGTCGCTCGTGCTACCCATGAAACTCTCCTTCCGGTTTTCTCTCCGGGACAACAGCTGACGCGCGCGAGGGTTCCTATTTTGGTATGGCTTGATGTCGCGGCTTTGGTTAGCTTGCCCCGCACGGAACCAACAGAAAGCAAGATCAATGACCGGCCATGACCACTCGCATTCCCAAAATGCACACGATCATGACGATCGCTGGAAACATGACGGCGTGCGTGTCATTCCCGGCAATCAGCTCGATACCAACGTGCCGTCGACGGCAGGCATGGACCGTGCGGCCGCGATCAATTTCGCCCGCGTCGGCGCACAGAAATTGTGGGCGGGCACGGTCAGCATCAAGCCGGATGCGAAGACCGGCGCGCATCATCACGGTCATCTCGAAAGCGTCATCTACGTGGTGAAGGGCAAGGCGCGGATGCGCTGGGGCGAGAGCCTGCAATTCACCGCCGAGGCCGGTCCCGGCGATTTCATTTTCGTGCCGCCCTACGTGCCGCACCAGGAGATCAATGCCAGCCGCGACGAGGTGCTGGAATGCGTGCTGGTGCGCAGCGACGGCGAGGCGGTCGCGATCAATCTCGACATCGAGCCGGTCGAGAAGCCCGAGACCGTGCTGTGGATCGATCCGGTGCACCGGGATCCGAACGAGAAGAAGTAAGGCCGAAGACTGCGCGGGGTTCGGTGCGACAGAATCCCGCAGCCGGCGGCCGGGAAAATATTTCGGAAGCCGTGTCGGATGGCGGTCCAGCCATCCGTCCTTGGAAGAACCCGCCCAAGGAGCTTTCGATGCCCAGGATGATTTTCCTCAATCTGCCGGTGACCGACCTCAAGCGTGCGACCGCCTTTTATGAGGGGATCGGCGCGACCAGGAACCCGCAGTTCAGTGACGACACGGCGAGCTGCATGGTCTTTTCGGAGACCATCTACGCGATGCTGACGACCCATGACAAATTCCGCCAGTTCACGCCGAAGCCGATCGCCGATGCAAAGACCTCGAACCAGGCGCTGTTCTGCCTGTCCGCCGATAGCCGGAACGAGGTCGACGATATCGTCGGCAAGGCCGAGGCTGCGGGCGGAGTGGCCGATCCCAGCCCGAAGGACGAATACAGCTTCATGTACGGCCGCAGCTTCGAGGATCCGGATGGTCATATGTGGGGTGTGAACTGGCTGGACGTGGCAGCCGTCCCCCCGAAGCCCGCCATGGCGAACGCCTGATCGAAACCCTGAAGAGGAGCATTCGCAATGTCCAAGCTCGTGCCCTGCATGTGGTTCAACGGCGACGCCGAGGAAGCCGCGAAGTTCTACGTCTCGCTGGTGCCGAATTCGGCGATCACGCACGTCCAGCACAATGTTGCGGACAACCCGTCCGGCAAGGAGGGCTCGGTGCTCGTCGTCGAGTTCGCGGTGGCCGGCCAGCCGCTGGTCGCGCTCAACGGTGGCATGAAGGTGGAATATACCCACGCGCTGTCGCTGATGATCCATTGCGACGATCAGGTCCAGGTCGACAGCGTCTGGAATGCGTTCCTGGCCAACGGCGGCAAGGAGCAGCAGTGCGGCTGGATCTATGACCGCTACGGCGTGTCCTGGCAGGTGGTGCCGAAAGTGATGTTCGACTTCCTGTCGAGCCCCGACAAGGCAGCCGCCGCACGCGCGATGCAGGCCATGATGAAAATGGTGAAGCTCGATGTCGAGGCGCTGCGGCGCGCGTTCGAGGGCAAGTCGGCGGCGTGACGTCAACATCGGTGCCGTAGGGTGGTGCAAAGGCGCGACAGCGCCGTGCCCACCATTCGTCTCCGGTTGAGAAAGAAGTGGTGGGCACGCTCCGCTTTGCCCACCCTACGAGACTGGGGCTCGCGGCTAGTAACTAATCCTCAACCCCACGCCGCCGTGGATGGTGTTGCCGACCGGCTGCGGGCCTAGCGTCCCGTTGGCGAAGAGGTCCACGATCCAGCCCTTCTGCACGCGGAAGCCGAGGCGGCCGCCATATTCGAACCAGCCCTGGTTGCCCATCGTCGGCACCACCATGCCGTCGCCGGTCACGGTCGCGACGATGCCGCTATGGCTTGCGAACGACTGCACCCAGCCGCCGTTGATGTTGGTCTCGATGTTGCCTGCGAAGAGATGGGTCCACTGGCCGCCGATCTTGATCAGGCTGGTGCGGTCGGTGCCGGTCGCAATGCTGGCGTCGAACGGATTGAACGCGACGGTGTTGTCCGTATAGCCCGATACGCGCTGCCAGAGCTGCCAGACCTCGACGGAGGCTGCGACCTCGTCGCGCGGTGACAACCGGCTCATCCAGCCGGCGCGGCCATAGACCGCGTAGTTCGCGGCGTTGGTCGAGCTGGTCACGCTCACCGGGCCGAGGCTGGTGTTGTAGCTGCGGGTGTAGCGCGCCTTCTCCCACGGCGTCAGGATCGTACCGACGTCGAAGAATGGACGCGACGAGCCCCAATCGGTGAAGTCATAGCGCAGCGCAAAGGCGCCGATCGGTGCGCTGGTGATGTTGTAGCCGCCCTCGCCGTACTGCGTGTAGGCGAGGCCGGCGAGCAGCGACAGATTGGGCGTCAGCTCCTTGCGGCCGTGGATGCCGGCCGAGAACGAGCCGGCCGAGCCGAACGCGCTGATGCAGTCGCTGCAATTGACCTGCTCGTTGACGCCGAGCAGCACGTTACCGAGCACGCGGTTGGTGATCATCTGGTTGAAGCGCTGGTTGGCGAGGCCGTTGACCGAGTTGCCGCTGGAATCGGAGCCGGTCGGCGCCGGGCTCGGCGGCGGAGACGGGCTTGGGGACGGAGACGGGCTTGGAGACGGAGACGGGCTCGGGGAGGGTGACGGATAGGGGCTCGGCGAGGGCGAGTATGTCGGTGACGGGGAGGGTCCCAGCCCGCCGCACTCTGATTCGCAGCTCGCCTGGGCTGCGGCCGGACCGGCGTCGAGCGCAAACAGCGCAAGCGCAGCGGATGCGCTCAATGCACCAGCCAGGACGAAGCGTCTGAAGCCGAGCTTCCCCACCATCAGCGCCCGCACAGCATGCCATCGTCATGGACGGCGGGCGAGATGGTCGGCGAGGCGTCGGCATACTGGTTGACGGAGCAAAGCCCGGCATTCGCAGCGCAGTTGGCGGCGAAAGTCCAGGGCGGGGTGTTGGTCTCGGTGATGCTGGCCTTGCCGCCGGTCGAGGTGATGACCGCGGTATCGCCAGGCTGGGTGAGCTGGATGCATTGGAAGTTCAACGTGCAGACGCTGGCCGCGCCCTCCTGAAGCACGACGACCGAACGGCCGCGCTGCGACAGGATGTCGAGCGTGGTGCCGCGCACCCCGATGGTCGCGAGCGGCGTCGTGATCTTGTAGGCGGTTTTCTCCGAATGTCCGGTGACGAAGCGGAATGCTCCGGTGGTCATGCGGATCGCGACGTCGCGATAGCTGTGCTCGTCGTTGAAGACGGTGCGGTCGAGCTTCAGCGTCGCGCCCGGTCCAAGCGACAGATTGGTGCTGTCGGCCATGACGAAGCGCGCTGCGCTGTCGGCGCCGGTGCGCACGGTCTCGTCGCGCAACATGCTGTCGCCGACGCTGATCGGTGACGTCGTCGCGGCGACGCGCACCACTTCGTTCTGAACCAGGACGGCTTCGCCGACGCGCGTTTGAGCCTGCGCGCAAGGCGCAGCGCACAATGTGGCCGCCAGCAGTGAAGGGAAAAACAGAAAACGAAAATTCATATCATACCGATCGAAATCCCTGATCGCGCACCCGTGTTGTGGCAGAATTATCACAAGCGGCGCGGGACGAGCGTAAGCTTAGTGACAGTTGCGGCAGAATGCGTTCAATGGATCGGCTGAGTTATTTTTTATTCGCGGTGACGCAGATTTGCCACGCAAAGTAGCCCTACAGCAGTCGCTTGAAGCACATGCGGTTCCGAATTTGTCGCGAAGCGCAGTGATCGCTGTCGCGATCTTCCTGGCTGCGCATCTCGCGCTGCTGATCGGGCTGGTGACGCCGGAAAAGTTCGTGTTCGACGAGGTGCATTACGTGCCGGCTGCGCGGCAGATGCTGGGCTCCGGCGCGTCGCAGCCGATGCTCAATCCGATGCATCCGCCGCTGGCGAAAGAGCTGATCGCGGGTTCGATCGCAACATTCGGCGACAATGCGTTCGGCTGGCGCTATCCGGCGACGCTGTTCGGTGCGCTCGCGATCGTCGCGGTCTATCTCTGCGGCCTCGCGCTGTTCGGATCGCAAGGGCCCGCGATCGCAGCGGCGCTGATCGCGGCGTTCAACCAGATGCTCTATGTGCAGGCGCGCATCGCGATGCTCGACATCTTCGCACTCGGCTTCGGTCTGCTCGCCATCGCCGCCTTCATGCACGGCTTTCGACGAGAGCGGCCGCAGGCGCTGTTCGCGCTCGCAGGTAGCTTGTTCGGTCTCGCCGCCGCCTGCAAATGGAGCGGCCTGTTTCCGCTCGGTGTCTGCATCGTCATTGTTGCGGTGATCCGCCTGATGCAGGGCTGGCACGCGCTGTTTGCCGACGCCGAGCCGAGCGACTGGTATCGCCCCGATCTCTGGCCAGAGTTCAGAGCACATCATGCTGCGCTCTGCTTTGCGCTGTTGCCGGCCGTGACCTATCTCGCCGCCTTCGTTCCGCTCTACGGGGTGTCGTTGCCGGATCTGATAGAGGCGCAGCGTCGTATCTTTGCCGACAACACCACCACCTCGATCGCCGGCCATACTTACATGAGCTCGTGGCCGTCGTGGCCGCTGCTCGCGCGTCCCGTGTGGTTCCTGTTCGACAAGACCTCGGACGACAATGTCGCGGCGGTCGTTTTCCTCGGCAATCCTCTGGTCGCATGGCCGGCGCTGCTCGCGCTCGTCGTGGTGTTGCGTGACTTCATCGTTGCGCGTCGCTGGGATGCGTTCCTGATTGCGGCGTTCTATTTCGGCCTCTGGCTCGCCTGGGCGCTGCTGCCGCGCACGCTGGGCTTCATCTATTATTATCTGCCGGCCGCAACCGCGGCCTCGCTCGCGCTGGTCTATGTTCTGCACAGGGAGGGCCTGCCGCGCTGGCTGTTGTGGGCCTATGTCGGCGTCGCCGCGATGGGCTTTGTGGTGATGCTGCCGATCTCAGCCGCCTTCGTCGGTACGTCGATGCAGACGTTCAACCGGCTGATGCTGTTCCAGAGCTGGATCTGACAACAGAAAGCCGCCTGCCACTCTGGCGGCAGGCGGCTTGTCGATTGCTGCAATCACTTCTCAGATCATTTGGACGCGGTCTTGGTGTCCATGTTCACGACCTGGACGCGACGGTTGATCGGGTCGGCGCCGTTGGCGGTGTCCTTCAGCTTGGTCTTGCCATAGCCGACGGTGACAAGATCGTTGCCGCTAAGGCTGTAGTTCTGCACCAAATACTTCTTGATGGTGTCGGCGCGACGCTCGGAGAGGCCCTGATTGTATGCTTCGGTGCCGATCGCGTCGGTATGGCCGGCGACGACGAAGGTCGAGCCCTTCAGCGACGGGTCGGACAGCGCCTTGCCGAGCGCCTGCACCGACGGCACCGAGGTCTTGGCGATGTCGGCCGAGTTGTAGTCGAACTGAATCTCCAGATCGATGTTCGGCTTGGTCGCCGCGAGTTCGGCGATCTGATCTCGCTCGCCCATCGACAGCGAGCGGGTCTGCCGGTTGCGCACGGTGTTCAGGAAGCTCGCTTCCTTGGCCTGCGCCGTCGGATCGGCCTGCGGACCGACGGACAGGCCGCGGGTGATCGGCCTGGGCTTCAACGCATCCAGGATCTGGTTGGTGGAGACGTTGGTGTCGCCGGCGAAAGCCAGGCTCGCCGTCATCGACAGCGCGGCCGTGAGTGTCATCGCCTTCAGCCCAAAAAACTTATTGAAATGGGTCATCTTCGTATCCTCGCTGTGACGCCTGATGCCGATTTGATGCTGCAAGCATAGGGTAGGTTCAAAGGCTTGGATGTGATCCTCGTCACGTTGGGTGGCCAAGGGCCTCCGAGCCCATTTTAGTTGGCGCCCTGCGCAGATCGATCGTCGCAAAGCCGTCGCCGCATGGCCTGCTCGCGAACAAGAAATCGGCCAGATGCGCGCCTAGCAGACACCCTTCGTCAGACATCGCCAGGTGAGGGAGCCGAGTTCCATCCAGTGCCGAGGCCAAGTGACTATCAAGTCTATCGCAGCGGCCCGCCGGATCGGACTGTGTCTCTGAATCCCATGCCCATTTATATTGGCGCCGCGATGATTGCGGTGGCGATCCTGCTCTCGACGCTGATCACGGGGGTGACCTCCCGCTATGTCGGCCTCGAAGCTCCGACCGACGAGAGCATGTGGCTGGTCGATCGGCTCACCGGCAGCGTCTATCGCTGCCAGGCGGAGGGGCGCGGCAGGGCGTCCTGCGAGCCCGATATCGCCACCGGTAGCCTCAGTGACAGGCCCAGGGCGCCGAAGGACGGCCGCTGAGGCCGATTCCCTTCGCATTGCAGCAAGAAAATTATCTTCTCCGCGAAACGTTCTCGCCAGAGAATACGTATTGCGAATGCCGGCATGACGCCGGTTTCGTTTTACTTCAGGAGATATTTCGATGAAGACCTTGCTCACCGCCGCAGCCTTTGTCGCGTTCGCTTTTTCAGTTTCGCCCGCATCCGCCGCGATGATGGCGTGCACCAGCGATAACATGATGAAATCGACGGCCATGATGACCGGCCCGGCCGACACGCCCGCCAAGACGGCCGCGAACAAGGAAATGGCCATGGTCAACACCGACATGAGCATGGGCAAGATGAAGGGCGCCTGCATGCACTACATGAAGGCGCAGAAGGCGATGATGATGAAGTAGGCCTCGGCCCGCACCATCCAGCCGCGCTGTCAGCAGATGGCAGCGCGGCTTTTTCTTTGGCAGCCTGCTTCTTTCTCCCGGCGCGAATCTCGCTACATTGCCTTTCGCAATGTCCCGCGCACCAAAATCCCTTCCGCTCCCGACGACACAGGCCCGGCAGATCTGGCTGCGCGCCCAGCGGCTCGACACGCGCGCGCCGTTCGGGGAAGGCGCGCAGGCCGTGGCTGATGCGGTCTCCCATCTCGGCTATGTGCAGATCGACACCATCAACGTGATCGAGCGCTGCCATCACCACATCCTGTTCAGCCGTATCCCGTCCTACAGCCGCGCCGACCTGCGCCATGCCCAGAGCGTCGACAGGAGCGTGTTCGAATACTGGACCCATGCGCTGTCCTATGTGCCGTCGAACGATTTTCGCTTCTTCCTGCCGGCGATGCGCGAGCACAAGCGCGAGGGGCACAGATGGTATGCCTCGGTGACGCCGGGCGACACGCGCAAGGTGATGCGGCTGTTGCGGGCCGGCCCGCTGACGATCCGCGACATCGAGGACGACGTGCTCACCGAGAAGGAGCATCTGTGGCAGAGCCGAAAACCCTCGAAGCGCGCGCTCCAGCTTGCCTTCTACACCGGCGTCGCGACCATCAGCGCGCGCCAGGGCATGCTCAAGACCTATGATCTGATGACGCGGCATTTCGGCTGGGACAAGCTGCCGAAGCCGGCCTCGGCCAAGGAGATCACGGCCTATCTGCTCGACCGCGCGTTGCGCTCGCAAGGTGTCGTCAGCCTCGATTCGGTCTGCCATCTCGATGCGCCGAGCAAGAAGGCGGTGGCAAGCCTGATCGCCGCGCGCATTCGCCGCGGCGAGCTCATGCCGGTCGCGATCGAGGGCGCCGGCAAGCAGGAGCATTGGGCGCAGCCGTCCGCGCTGGAGCCGCATGAGGTGTCGCCGGATCTTGTCCACATCCTGTCGCCGTTCGATCCGCTGATCATCCAGCGCAAGCGCACCAATCTCATCTTCGGCTACAACCATCTGTTCGAGGCCTATGTGCCGAAGGCCAAGCGCAAGCTCGGCTATTTCGCGCTGCCCGTGCTGGTCGGCGACGAGATCGTCGCCGCGCTCGACCTCAAGACGGACCGGCAGGCCAAGAAGCTCTTGATGCAGAAATGGACCTGGCTCGGGCAGGCCAAGAAGATGGCGGGGCGCAAGGAGCTCAAGCAGAAGATCGAGGATGAGCTTGATCGCTTCGAGCGGTTTCAGCTCGCGGAGTAAAAAGTCAGGCCCGCACTTTACGGCCCCTTCTTGAGTTCGCCGCGCGAGCCTCGTGGTTCGCCTCCATGGACGGACACCACATGCGCATAACGGTCCAGCACGTCGTCGGCCGAATAGCCCGGGCGTCGCGCAAATTCCTGCCGCAAGCCCAGCCGCGCAGAGACCTTCAATCGTTCCGCCGTTGCGGTCGTCATCAGGGGGTCGAAGCCCAATTCCCGCAGGCCCTCCACCACGCCCTCCATTTCCACGGCGCGGCGCTCGGCATGCAGCACGTCGGAGCGGACGCACATGTCCAGGAACTTGCTGAACGTGGTGGCATCCATCGACGCGCAAAGCCCGCGCATGGTTTCCTCGCGCACGCCGGCGAGCGTTGCGGCGGTCAGGGCCTCGACCAGCAGCGCTTCCATGCCCTTCGTCACCACGCTCCGCAGCATCTTCACGGCCGCTGCTGTTCCAGCTTGTGGACCCGCCACCTCGATGCGAAAACCGAGTGGCTTGAAAATGTCTGAGAAGCGCTCGGCGCCGCTGCCGGACGCATAGAGCGGGACCGCGGCGCCATAGAGGTCGACCGAACCCATCAGATTCGTGTCCGCGAACACGCCGCCGCGCGCCTCGACGGCTTCGGCGACACGCCTTTTCGTTCGCGGGCTCGCGGCATTGATGTCCGCCACGAGACAGCCGGGACGTACGATTCTGGATATTGCCTCGCCGGTCTCGGCTGCAACCGCAACGACGACCGCGGAAAAGATCACGTCCGCGTCCGACAAATCGTCAAGTCGCTCGACCAGCGTGACGCCGCAACCGGCCGCCATCGCGCGAAAGGCTTGCGAGTAGGGCGGTGCATTCGTCTTGCCCTGACAGAACGCGACCATCGGCGCATCGGTCTGCGCCGCGAGATGCTTGGCAAAGCATTGTGCGGCCTCGCCAAATCCAACAAAGGCGACCTTGGGCTGAGGCATGGCTCTTCTCCGGAATCGTCCGATCGAGAGGATGGGATCTCCTCGTGCGGCTTTCAGCGTTGCCGCCATTGTGCCAAGTCCGGCGCCAGAGTCAATGAACCGGTTCATACGAGATTCGAGGGGCCTTTGTGCGAGCGATGGAAACTTCTACAATTTCTGTCAAAACCCTTGTCCCATATGATGAACCGGTTCATATAATCGGCATGTTGTCACAGCCACGCCGTTCGCAAACTGTAAAAGTCAAGGACGTGGCCCGAGAGGCCGGTGTCGCGGTCGGCACTGTATCCCGTGTGCTCAATGATCATCCTACGGTGGCCCGGGAGCTGCGCGAACGCGTCGAAAGGGCCATGGCGCATCTCGGCTATGAGGTCGATGTCACGGCGCAGAGCATGCGCGCGGGACGCTCGCGGCTCGTGGCCTGCGCGATTCGCGATTTCGACATCCCGCGCTTCGCGTTGTTCATCAAGGAGGCCGAGGCGGTTCTACGCGAGGCCGGATACACCTTGCTTCTGGCGAGCACGACCAACCGCCCCGAGGTCGAAATCGCCTTGCTGCGGGCCTTCCGTAGGCGCCGGGTGGATGGCGTGATGATGACGCTGAGCGACGAGGAGCACCGCGACGTGCGCGAAGCGCTGTCGGAGGCGCCGATGCCGGTCATGCTCATCGACCGCGATCGCATCGAGGCGCTCGATCGCGTCACGGCCGATCATCGCCAGGGCGCGCGGCTTGCGACGAGCCATCTGCTCGGCCTTGGGCATCGGCGGATTGCCATGCTCGTCGGCGACATCAAGGCCTTTCCGTCGCGAAGCCGCCTGGAGGGATTTCGCGCGGCGTGTTCGACGGCGGGCATCACGCCGGACCCGAGATTGTTGCGAGACAACGTGCTCTCGAGCGAAGACGCCTATCGGGCGACGGCGTCGCTCATGAGTCTCGCGAACCCCCCGACGGCGCTCTTCGTCGCGGCGATGGACATGCTCGGCGGCTGCCTGAGGGCCCTGCGGACGATGAGCATTGCCGTCGGTGACGGGATTTCGGTGGTGGCTGGCAGCGACTCCGACCTGGCCGAATTGCACACGCCGCCTATCACGGCGATCGAGTGGGATCTTGCGGCCATGGGCCGCCACGCTGCGACTATGCTGCTGGAGCGGATGCGCGGCGACGAGATTGAATGTGGCCGTGCTCTCACCGTGCCGACGGAGCTGATCATTCGCGGGTCGAGCCGGCCTGTTGCGAATTGAGTTTGCGACATCGAGGCAGGATCCGATCTTGGGCGAAGCTCGCGACACGGCTGTCGAGCCAGACGCCGGCCACGATTCCGATGAGGTAGGCGACCAAATTCCACAGCGAAAAGATTCGGCCCAACAGCAACGCACCCGCTGTGGTCAGCCGGAACGCATCGAGCCAGGGCGTATGCACCAGCCGCGAAAGCTCGACAACGATCGCAATCACCATCGCGATGGCCGCAAGCTGGCTCCGCGACAGCCGTGGTGCCAAAACTCCGACCAGCAAGAACACCATCGTCGCCCATAGCAGCGAGCCGCCGTACTTCACCACGAAGGCGGGGAGGCCGAGCGGGAAGCCGTACCAGCGTAGGGACAGGCCGCAGGCGATCACGATCAAAGCCAGGGCGGCGCGGAGCAGCATGCTCTGTCGCAGCGCAATGGTGTTGACCGGCTGCGCTCCGTGCATGGCTTCCATTGACTCTTTGCCCGTGATGCTGAAAACCGCCTTTTAGCTCACAAAAGCAACAAATCGGGGGGAAGCCATGAGCCAGACCACAACCTATACCGGTTCCGCGGGGGCCGAGAATATAAACAAGCCGGACATCGAGACTTCGACCATCCGCGCCATCTCCTGGCGCCTGATCCCGTTCCTGGTACTGGCCTATTTCTTCTCCTATCTCGACCGCGTCAATCTCGGCTTCGCCGCGCTGACCATGAACGCCGAGTTGAAGTTCACGCCGCTGATCTTCTCCTGGGGCGCCGGCATCTTCTTCATCGGCTATTTCATCTTCGAGGTGCCGAGCAATCTGGCGCTGGAGAAGTTCGGCGCCAGCCGCTGGATCGCCCGCATCATGGTGACGTGGGGCATCATCTCGGCACTGATGGCGCTGGTGAACGGCGTGACCAGCTTCTACGCCCTGCGCTTCCTGCTCGGCGTCGCGGAAGCCGGCTTCTTCCCCGGCATCATCCTCTATCTCACCTATTGGTACCCGGCCGAATATCGCGGCCGCTTCCTTGCGGCTTTCGCGATCGCCGTGCCGGTCTCGACCGTGATCGGCGCGCCGATCTCGGGCCTGCTGCTCGGGCTCGACGGCGCGATGGGTCTGAAGGGCTGGCAGTGGCTGTTCATTCTCGAGGGCATCCCCTCGGTGCTGCTCGGCATCGTCACCTGGTTCTATCTCACCGACAAGCCGGAGAAGGCGGACTGGCTCTCGGCCGAGCAGAAGGCCTGGCTGAAGGGCCGGCTCGATTCCGAGATCGCGGTCAAGCGCGCGGCGAAGCATATGACGCTCGGTGAAGCGCTGTCGTCGCCGAAGGTGATCACGTTGAGCCTGGTCTATTTCGGCTTCGTCGGCGCGCTCTATGGCATGCAGTTCTGGCTGCCGCAGATCGTCAAGGCGTTCGGGCTGAGCAACGCCCAGACCGGCTTCGTCACCGCGATCCCCTATCTGTTCGGGACGGTAGCCATGATCCTGTGGGCACGGCATTCGGACGCCACGCGCGAACGCGTGATGCATGTCGGTGCGCCAATGATCCTGATCGCGGTCGCGCTCGCCATCTCCAGCTACATCTCCGATCCCACCATGACGATGGTGGCGCTGACCTTCGCCGCGATCGGCGTGTTCTGCGTCTTCGGCGTGTTCTGGACCTTGCCGACCTCGTGGCTGTCGGGCACCGCGGCCGCCGGCGCCATCGCGCTGATCAACTCGATCGGCAATCTCGCCGGCTTCGGCGGACCCTATCTGATCGGCTGGGTCAAGGAAGCCACCGGCCAGACCTCGACGGGTCTGCTGGTGCTGGCCGTGCTGCCTCTGCTCGCCGGCATTCTGGTGTTCATCGGCGGCCACGAGACCAAGCACGAGTTCGCCGAACCGGGGCGGTAATTATCTCTCCGACCTAGCTAGCCCGGATTTCGCTGAAGCCAAATCCGGGCTACCGGCTAATCTGCGCCGGCGCCTTTCTGCGAACCGGCCAATCCGAGAAACACCAGCAGGGCGCGGCTGAGACGCAAAATGTCCTCGTCGTCGAGCCGTCCCACAAACTTTCCGATCTTGGACCTTGGCACGGTGGTAATTTTATCCACCATCAGGCGGGAGCGTACCCGTAGACCATTGCGTTCGGTCTGGTCGACCGGCAGGCGGAATAGCGGCGCTTCAATCTCGTTGGTCGTGAATGCACAGACCGTAACGGAGTTCGCTGTGTCGAAACCGTCATCCTGGACGATGACCACGGGACGCGGTTTTCCCGCATAGTCTTTGCCCCCCGCGAGTGTCCAGATCTCGCCCCGCTTCATTCGTCATTCAAAATGGAGACGGAATCGATGAAAGCCTGATCGTCATATTCCTGAGCGCTCGATGAGACCGCCAGTGACTGGCGATGGGCTTCCGCCTTGAAGGACGCTGAACGCACATCCGGAACCCAGATCTGGATCGGACGGAGCCCCTGCGCGCGCAGCCGCTCTCGATGCTCGCGGACCTTCGCTCGCGATGACTTTGGCTTGGAAGAGGACGGCACGGGTTCCTCCATTCGGTTACATGTAACCATATCAGGATAAGGGAGTTCCGCCAACCGCATGACTCCTTACCACCCCTTAACGATCACGCTTTTCTGATGACTGACGATTATTGACTTTTATCAGTGATTAGTCGACATTCCTCTCATTGCAGACGCAGGAGTGTCCTCCGATGTTCGTTCGGTCCGTTTTGTCCAGCTATTCCAGGCTCTTGGCAGGTGTGTCGCTGGCCCTGATGGCCGCTGCGCTGGCCGGGTGCAATGATACCGTGGCACAAAAAGCCGAGCCGCCGCGGCCGGTCCTGGTCGCAACCGCCCATTATGATGCCGAGACCCCGGAGCGCAGCTTCGTCGGCACCGTCAGGCCCCGGATCGAGAGCGATCTGGGCTTCCGCGTCGCCGGTAAGGTCGCAAAACGCCTCGTCGAGGTCGGCCAGACGGTCGAAGTCGGCCAGCCGCTCGCCACCCTCGATGAGGTTGACCTGAAACTCCAGGCCGAGCAGGCCGTCGCCGAGCAGACCGCGGCCACCGGCGTGCTGGCGCAGGCTGCCGCGGCCGAGCAGCGCGCCAAGGATCTGAAAGCCAAGGGCTGGACCACGGACGCAGCGATGGATTCGAGCCGCGCCGCCGCCGACGAAGCCCGTGCGCGCCTCGACCGCGCCGTCCGCTCGGTCGAGCTGACCAAGAATTCCCTCTCCTACGCGACGCTCAACGCCGACGCCCGTGGCGTCGTCACCGCAACGCTGATCGAGCCGGGCCAGGTGGTTGCCGCAGGCCAGACCTCGATCCGTGTCGCCCGCTTTGCCGAAAAGGAAGCGGTCGTCGCGATCCCTGAGACGCTGGTCGGACGTGCCAAGTCGGGCGCCGCCAGCGTCACTCTTTGGTCGGAGCCGGACAAGAAGTACACGGCGAAGCTGCGCGAGATCGCGCCCACCGCGGATTCCGCGACGCGCACCTATCTCGCGAAGTTCTCGCTGCCCGAGGCCGACGACAAGGTTTCGCTCGGCATGACCGCGACGCTGACGCTGTCGGACGCTGCTACCGAGCGTGTCGCGCGGCTGCCGCTGTCGGCGCTGTTCAACGAAGGCGGCAAGCCGTCCTTCTTCGTCGTCGACGACAATGGCGCGGTCACGCTGAAGCCGGTGGCGGTGAAGTCCTACGATAGTAACGACGTCGTCATCACCAGCGGTGTCGACGAGGGCGCCAAGATCGTCACGCTCGGCGTGCAGAAGCTCGATCCCGGCCAGAAGGTGCGGGTCGTGTCGTCACTGTCGTTCTAGAGATTACGAGTTACGTCGTGTGAGGTGAGTTTCGGCCTGTGCCCCTACGCAAAGGCTGAAGCGGCGAAGCGATCCAGAACCTGCCCAGCCCCCTGGATTGCTTCGCTGCCTCGCGACGACGCCTTGAACAGAGTGGCTGTCGTTTTTGGCAATTGGATCGTTTTTTCCGGAGAGTGCGATGAAGCGCTTCAATCTTTCGGCCTGGGCCGTCAGCCATCCGACGCTGGTCCTGTTCTTGATGCTCGTGCTCGGCGTCGCTGGCTTCTTCTCCTATCAGAAGCTCGGCCGCGCTGAGGATCCGTTCTTCACCGTGAAGGTGGTCAACGTCTCCGTGATGTGGCCGGGCGCGACCGCGCAGGAGATGCAGGCCCAGGTCGCCGACCCCATCGAGAAGAAGATTCAGGAGCTGCCCTACTTCGAGAAGGTGCAGACCTATTCCAAACCCGGCTTCACCGCGCTTCAGGTAACCTTCCGCGACTCCACGCCGCCCAAGGACGTGCCGTATCTGTTCTATCTGCTGCGCAAGAAGCTGGTCGACGTGCAGGGCCAGTTGCCCGCAGGCATTCTGGGACCCGTCGTCAATGACGAGTTCTCTGACGTCGATTCCATCCTCTACATGATGACCGGCGACGGTGCCGATTACGCCCAGCTCAAGAAGGTCTCCGAAGGTTTTCGTCAGCGCCTGCTCAAGGTGCCCGGCGTGACCAAGGTCGACGTCTACGGCAATCAGGACGAGCGCATCTTCGTCGAATTCTCGCACGCCAAGCTCGCCACCCTCGGCATCACGCCGCAGGCGCTGTTCGATTCGCTCGCCAAGCAGAACAACGTGACGCCGGCCGGTACGGTCGAAACCTCGTCGCAGCGCGTGCCACTGCGCGTCACCGGTGCGCTTGACGGCGCCAAGGCGGTGGCCGAGACCCCGGTCGAGAGCGACGGCCGCGTGTTCCGCCTCGGCGACATCGCCACCGTCACCCACGGCTATGTCGATCCTCCGAGCTTCGTCGTCCGCCAGGAAGGCAAGCCCGCGATCGGTATCGGCGTCGTCACCGCCAAGGGCGCCAACATCCTCGATCTCGGCAAGGAGGTCGAGAAGGCGACCGCGGAATTCATGAAGGCCGTGCCGCAGGGCGTCGACGTCAAGCTTATCGCCGATCAGCCCAAGGTGGTCGAGCACGCCGTCAGCGAGTTCGTGCATTCCTTCATGGAAGCGCTGGTGATCGTGCTGTTCGTGTCGTTCCTCGCGCTCGGCTGGCGCACCGGCATCGTGGTCGCGCTCTCGGTGCCGCTGGTGCTCGGCATCGTCTTCATCGTCATGAACACGATGTCGCTCGACCTGCACCGTATTACGCTCGGTGCGCTGATCATCGCGCTCGGCCTGCTCGTCGACGACGCCATCATCGCGGTCGAGATGATGGTGGTGAAGATGGAGCAGGGCTGGGACCGCATGCGCGCAGCGTCCTTTGCCTGGGAATCAACTGCGTTTCCGATGCTCACGGGAACGCTGGTCACGGCCGCTGGCTTCCTCCCCATCGGCTTTGCCAATTCCGCGGTCGGCGAATATGCCGGCAGCATCTTCTGGATCGTGGCGATCGCGCTGGTCGCCTCCTGGTTCGTAGCCGTGATCTTCACGCCCTATATCGGCGTCATGCTGCTGCCCAACATCAAGGTGCATCACAATCACGATCCGCACGCGGTCTACGAGACCCGCATGTACCGCGGCCTGCGCGCGATCGTGCAATGGTGCGTCAATCACCGCATCACCGTCGTGGTCGCGACCGTCGGCGTGTTCGTCGCCTCGATCGTTGGATTCGGCCACGTCCAGCAGCAGTTCTTCCCGCTGTCGGAGCGGCCTGAGCTGTTCCTCCAGCTGCGCCTGCCCGAAGGCACCGCCTTCAACGTCACCGAGAAGGCCGTGAAGAAGGCCGAGACGCTGCTCAAGGACGACAAGGATATCGAGACCTATACGTCCTATGTTGGCCAGGGTTCGCCGCGCTTCTGGCTCGGCCTCAATCCGCAACTGCCGAACGAGGCCTTTGCCGAGATCGTCATCGTCGCCAAGGGCGTCGAGGCGCGCGAGCGCGTCAAGGCCAAGATCGAGGGTGCTGTCGCCGACGGCACGCTGACGGAGGCCCGCGTGCGCGTCGATCGCTTCAATTTCGGTCCGCCGGTCGGTTTCCCCGTCCAGTTCCGCGTGATCGGTCCCGACGCCAACAAGGTGCGCGAGATCGCCTACCAGGTCCGCGATGTCATGCGCGAGAACAAGAACGTCAAGGACGTCCAGCTCGACTGGAACGAGCAGTCACCTTACCTCAAGCTCGTGGTCGACCAGGATCGCGCCCGCGCCATGGGCCTGACCCCGCAGGACGTCTCGCAGGCGCTGTCCATGCTGATCTCCGGCGCGCAGGTGACGACCGTGCGCGACGGCATCGAGAAGGTCGGCGTGGTTGCGCGAGCGATCCCGTCCGAGCGTCTCGATCTCGGCGGCGTCGGCGATCTCACCATCACCTCGCGCAATGGCGTCGCCGTACCGCTGCAGCAGATTGCCAAGATCGAATATGCCCACGAGGAGCCGATCCTGTGGCGGCGCAACCGCGACATGGCGATCACCGTGCGCTCCGACGTCGTCGACGGCGTGCAGGCGCCCGACGTCACCGGCCAGATCGCGCCGAAGCTGCAAGCCATCAAGGACCAGCTTGAGCCGGCCTACCGGATCGAGCCGGGCGGGGCGTTCGAGGAGTCCGCCAAGGGCAATGCCTCGATCTTCATCCTCTTCCCGCTGATGGTCATGGTGATGCTGACGCTGTTGATGATCCAGCTGCAGAGCTTCTCGCGCCTGATCCTGGTGTTTTTGACCGCACCGCTCGGCATCGTCGGCGCCTCGTTGGGGCTCAACGTCGCCAACGCGCCGTTCGGCTTCGTGGCGCTGCTCGGCCTGATCGCGCTCGCCGGCATGATCATGCGCAACGCGGTCATCCTGGTGGACCAGATCGAGACCGACGTTTCTCATGGCTTGACTCGCCGAGAGGCGATCGTGGAGGCGACCGTCCGCCGCGCCCGTCCAGTGGTGCTGACGGCGCTCGCCGCCATCCTCGCCATGATCCCGCTGTCGCGCTCGGCATTCTGGGGCCCGATGGCGATCACGATCATGGGCGGCCTGTTCGTCGCGACCTTCCTGACGCTGCTGTATCTGCCGGGCCTCTATGCCCTGTGGTTCAGAAAGAGCCTGGACGAGGCCGGCACCCCCGAGCAGCCTGCCGCGCCGCAGCATGGGAGCGATGACCAGGAAGCAATTCCGCTTGCTGAAGCGGCTGAATAAATGAGAAGACTACCGACAGACGAGTCCTGACAGATGACACTGGTTGCGGAACATATCGAGGGCGACACCCGGGATCGTATTCTCGAGGTGGCTGAGCGGCTGTTCCGCGTGATCGGCTACCAGAAGACCACGGTCGGGGACATCGCCAAAGAGCTCCGGATGAGCCCCGCCAACGTCTATCGCTTCTTCGAATCGAAGAAGGCGATCCACCAGGCGGTGGCGCGGAGCTTGATGGGTGAGGTCGAGCTGGAGGCGCAGCGGATCGTGGCGAGGCCCGGTCCGGTGCTCGAGCGCTTCCGCGAGCTGCTCACCACCATCAACCGCATGAACACCGAGCGCTATGTCGGCGACTCCAAGCTGCATGAGATGGTCGAGATCGCGATGCAGGAGGACTGGGACGTCTGCGTCACCCATATGGAGTGCATTGCCGGCTTCATCGGTCAGATGATCGCCCAGGGCGCCGCCACCGGTGAGTTCGAGGCGCCGGACCTGCAGCTGGCGTCGCTCTGCGCCTGCACCGCCATGATGCGCTTCTTCCACCCCCAGATGATCGCCCAGTGCGCCACCAAGCCTGGCCCGAGCATCGACCAGATGATCGATTTCGTCATCGCGGGTCTGTCGCCGCGCCACTGACAGGGCGCTGGAATTCCTCCTATAAGTGGATCTGCCGCCCCCGCGAGACGATGGCGGGCAAGGACGGATCAACAATCTCCGTCATTGCGAGCGCAGCGAAGCAATCCAGTCTGCGTCCTGCGGATGGATTCTGGATTGCTTCGCTGCGCTCGCAATGACGATCAGGGGAAGCCAGCGTGACCGACAAAGACCTGTACTTCTACGAGCCCTCCAAGGGCCACGGCCTCAAGCACGATCCCTTCAACGCCATCATCGCGCCGCGGCCGATCGGCTGGATCTCCTCGCGCGACGGCAAGGGCCACGTCAATCTGGCGCCCTACAGCTTCTTCAACGCCTTCTGCTACGTGCCGCCGATCATCGGCTTCTCCTCCACCAACTGGAAGGACTCGGTCGAGAACATCCAGCAGACCGGCGAATTCGTCTGGAATCTCGCTACGATGGATCTCGCCAAGCACATGAACGCGACCGCCGCGCATGTTGCGCCCGAGGTCGACGAGTTCGAGATCGCAGGCCTCACCGCCGTGCCGGGCAAGCTCGTCAACGTGCCGCGCGTGGCTGAGAGCCCCGTCGCTTTCGAGTGCAAGGTGTCTGACGTCGTCCGCCTCAAGGGCGCCGATGGCAGGGAGGCCGACGCCTGGCTGACGCTGGGCGAGGTCGTCGCCGTCCATATCGACAAGGCCATGATCAAGGACGGCGTCTACCAGACCGCCGCCGCCCGCCCGATCGTGCGCGCCGGCCGCCGCGGCGATTACTTCGAGATCAAGCCGGAAAACATGTTCGAGATGGTCCGGCCGGACTGATCCAGGCTACTGCTCGTCCCACCTATTCCGTCCCCGGAACCGCCCCCACGCCCCTGCCGTTATGGTCCGGGTGGCCGCCCGGCCGCGTCAATTCGCTTCTTTTTGGGCGCGAAGTGTTCACTTCCGCCGGCCACTTTCCGCTAAAATGCCCTGTAACCGCGCCGTTGCATGAGGTCCGCCATGAGCTTCCGCCGCGACACCCTGACAAAACCGATCTTCTCCTGGGCGCGCGGCGTGCTGCCGGCGATGTCCGATACCGAGCGCGAGGCGCTGGAGGCCGGTGACGTCTGGTGGGACGCCGATCTCTTCACCGGCAATCCCGACTGGTCGAAGCTGCTGAGGATTCCGCAGGCAACGCTGACGGACGAGGAGCGGGCTTTCCTCAACGGTCCCGTCGACGAGCTCTGCGCCATGCTCGACGAGTGGAAGATTTTTTGGGAATGGCGTGACCTGCCGCAGGAGGCATGGGCCTTCATCAAGCGCGAGAAATTCTTCGGCATGATCATCCCGAAGGAATTTGGCGGCCTCGGCTTCTCGCCCTATGCCCATTCGGAAGTGGTGCGGAAAATCTCGACCCGCTCGATCGCCGCCGCCGTCACGGTGATGGTGCCGAACTCGCTCGGCCCCGGCGAGCTCCTGATGCGCTTCGGCACAAGGGAGCAGCAGGAGCGCTGGCTGCCGCGCCTCGCGGATGGTCGCGACATTCCCTGCTTTGGCCTCACCAGTCCGGAGGCCGGCTCCGATGCCGCCTCGATGGTCGACACCGGCATCATCTGCAAGGGCTTCTTCGAGGGGCAGGAGGTCTTGGGCCTGAAGCTCAACTGGCACAAGCGCTACATCACGCTTGGTCCCGTCGCGACGCTGCTGGGTCTCGCCTTCAAGGCCTACGATCCCGATCATCTCGTCGGCGATCAGGAAGAGCTCGGTATCAGCGTGGCACTGATCCCGACCAATCTGCCCGGCGTCGAGATCGGCCACCGCCATCTGCCGTCGATGCAGGTGTTCCAGAATGGCCCGAACCGGGGCCGCGATGTCTTCATCCCGCTCGACTATGTCATCGGCGGTGAGGCACGGCTCGGGCACGGCTGGAAAATGCTGATGACCGCGCTCGCCGCCGGTCGCGGCATTTCGCTGCCGTCGCTCTCAGCGGCCGGCGCCGCCTACGCGGCGCGCACCACCGGCGCCTACGCCCGCATCCGCGAGCAATTCGGCATCTCCATCTCAAAATTCGAAGGCGTCGAGGAGCCGCTTGCGCGTATCGTCGCCACCGCTTATCAGCTCGACGCGGCGCGGCGAATGACCTGCGCTGCGCTCAACGCCGGCGTGCATCCCGCCGTGATCTCCGGCATCATGAAGCTGCACGCGACCGAGCGGATGCGCGTTGCGGTCGACGACGCCATGGACATCCACGGCGGCAAGGCCGTGATCGACGGTCCGCAGAACTATCTCGGCAATCTCCACCGCGCCGTGCCGGTCGGCATCACGGTCGAGGGCGCCAACATCCTCACCCGCAATCTCATCGTGTTCGGGCAGGGTGCGATCCGCGCCCATCCCTATCTGCTCGACGAGATGAATGCGCTCGCCGATACCGATCGCGAGCGCGGTCTCGCCGCGTTCGACAAGGCGTTCTGGAAGCATGTCGGCCATAGCTTCCGGACGCTGTTCCGCGCCTTCGGTCGAAGCTGGACCTTTGGCGCCTTTGCGCTTGCGCCTGATGCAGGCGACGCCACGCCGTTCTATCGCCAGCTATCGCGCTACTCCGCGGCGTTCGCGCTCTGCGCCGACATGGCGCTGCTGACGCTCGGCGGTGCGCTGAAGCGCAAGGAGATGCTGTCGGCGCGATTCGGCGACATCCTCTCCGAACTGTACCTGCTCTCTGCCGCGCTAAAGCGCTGGCAGGACGAGGGCCGGCAGAAGGAAGACTTTGCCGCGCTGGAATGGTGCATGACGACCGGATTCCGGACGATCGAGAACCGGCTCGCCGAAATCCTCGCCAACCTGCCGAACCGCTTCGTCGCAGTGATTCTCAAGCTCGTGGTCCAGCCCTTCGGTGCCCGCGTGCTCGGCCCGTCCGACCGCGTCGTGCACCAATGCGCAAGCCTCGTGCTGGAGCCCACGGCCGCACGCGAGCGTCTCACGCCGGATCTCGCCCATGTCGACGACGACAGCGGCTTCGCCCGGCTGGAGCGCGCATTCAAGCTGGTGACGAGCACCGACGCCATCGTCAAGCGCATGCGCGCTGCGCGTATCCGCGACGCCAAGGACGCCGTCGCCAAGGGCGTGATCACGCAGGCCGAAGGCGAGCAGGTCGCGGCCGCTCATGAAGCCGTCACAAAAGTCATCGAGGTCGACGATTTTGCGCCGGAGGCGCTGTCGCCGATTTACAAGAAAACCGGCGGCGTGCATCAGTTCTTCCAGGAACTCGGTGAACAGAGGGCGGCGAGCTGATGGCACGACCGGTATTCATCGTCGACGGCAGCAGGACGCCGTTTTTAAAGGCGCGCTCGGGGCCCGGCCCGTTCACGCCGGTTGATCTTGCCGTGCAATGCGGCCGGCCGCTGCTGGCGCGCCAGCCGTTCTCGCCCACGACTTTCGACCAGGTCATCCTCGGCTGCGTCAACGTGATCGCGGACGAGATGAACCCGGCTCGTGTCGCAGCACTTCGGCTCGGCATGGGTGAGGACATGGTCGCCTTCACCATGCAGATCAATTGCGGCTCCGGCATGCAGTCGATCGACACCGCCTACCGCTACATCCGCGAGGGCCACGCCGACATGATTTTGGCGGGCGGCACCGAGGCGCTGAGCCACGCGCCGCTGGTCTGGCCGAACTCCGGCGTGCGATGGTTTGCCGGTCTTGCCACGGCGAAAGGCATTGCCGCGAAGGCCGCCGCTGCCTTCAAGCTGCGTCCGCGCTATCTCAAGCCGATCATCGGCCTCGAGCGTGGGCTGACCGATCCCATCACCGAATTGAACATGGGCCAGACCGCCGAGGTCGTCGGCCATCTCTTCGGCATCACCCGCGCACAGTCGGATGCCTATGCGGCCGAGAGCCATCGACGCCTTGCACACGCGCAGGCCGAAGGCTTTCTGAAGGGCGAGGTCGAGACCGCCTTCTCCCGCGACGGAAAATTCTTCGACCATGATGACGGCGTGCGTCCGGACTCGACAGCCGAGACGCTGGCAAAACTCAGGCCGGTGTTCGAACGTCCCTGGGGCCAGGTCACCGCGGGCAATTCCTCGCAGATCACCGATGGCGCCTCGTGGGTGATCCTCGCCTCCGACGCCGCCGTCGCAAAGCACGGACTGAGGCCGAAGGCTGCGATCGTCGATAGCAACTGGGCCGCGCTTGATCCGAGCATCATGGGGCTCGGCCCCGTGATGTCGGCGACGCCGCTGCTCCAGCGCAACAACCTCACAATCCAGGACGTCGAGACCTGGGAATTGAACGAGGCCTTCGCAACGCAGGTGCTCGGCTGTCTCGCCGCCTGGAACGACGACAAATTCTGCCGCGAGATTTTGGGCCTCGACGGTGCCGCCGGCGAGATCGATCGTGAGAAGCTCAACGTCGATGGCGGCGCGATCTCGCTCGGCCATCCCGTCGGCACCTCTGGCAACCGCATCGTGCTGCACCTCGTCAACGCCATGAAGCGGCTGGGAACGCGACGCGGGATTGCCACCGAATGCATCGGCGGCGGGCTCGGCGGTGCCATGCTGATCGAGGCGGTGTGACCATGGATTCGAAGATCATGACCGCGCTCGGCGACCGCGTGCTGACGCTCGGACCTCAGCCCGCGGCTGATAGTCCGTACAAGAACTTCAAGCTGACGCGCGACGCCGACGGCGTTGCCTGGCTGCTGTTCGATCGCGCTGATGCCAGCGCCAACACGCTGTCCGCCGAGGTGATGGAAGAGTTCGACGCCGTGCTCGCCGCGATCGAGACCGAACGTCCCGCCGGTCTCGTGATCCGCTCGGCAAAACCGTCGGGCTTCATCGCGGGCGCCGACGTCAACGAATTCCGTGGCGCCAGCGATTCCGCGATGGTCGAGACCCGCATCCACGCCGCGCATGCGGTGGTCGATCATCTGGAGGCGCTTAAGCTGCCGACGGTCGCGGTCATCCACGGCTTCTGCCTCGGCGGCGGGCTCGAGGTCGCGCTGGCCTGCCAGTCGCGCATCGCCATCGACGGCGCGCGCTTCGGCTTCCCGGAGGTGATGCTGGGCCTGCATCCCGGCCTCGGCGGCACCGCGCGCTTCACCGCGCTGGTCAATCCGACCCAGTCGATGGCGCTGATGCTGACCGGCCGCACCATCGATGCGCGCCGCGCCAAAGTGCTCGGTCTCGTCGACACCGTGACGCAGGAGCGCCATGTCCATAACGCGGTGAAGGACGCGCTGTTTGGCCGGCTGAAGAAGGCGCGTCCGAACCTCCTTGCGCGGGCTGCCAATTTCGGACCGGCGCGTGGGCTGCTGGCAAAGCGTATGCGTCGCGAGGCGGCGAAGGCCGCGCCCCGCGAGCATTATCCGGCGCCTTATGCGCTGATCGATCTCTGGGAGACCCATGGCGGCAGCAAGTCCGCGATGCTGAGGGCGGAGCAGGCCTCGTTCGCCAAGCTGATGGTGACGCCGACCGCGCAGAATTTGATACGCGCGTTCTTCCTGCGCGAGCAGATGAAGAAGGCGGCGGGCAGCGGCAACACGGTCAAGCACGTCCATGTCATCGGCGCCGGCGCCATGGGCGGCGATATCGCGGCCTGGTGCGCGGGGCAGGGGCTTCGCGTCTCGCTCGCCGACATGAAGGCTGAGCCGATCGCAGGTGCGGTCAAGCGCGCTGCCGAGCTCTACGGCAAGATCATCCGCAAGCCGACCGAGGTCCGCGACGCGCTCGATCGCCTGATCCCGGACATGGACGGCGAGGGCGTCCGCAATGCGGACCTCGTCATCGAGGCGGTGCCGGAAAAGCTCGAGCTCAAGCAGAAGGTCTATGCCGGCCTCGAGCCGAAGATGAAGCCGGGCGCGATTCTCGCCACCAACACCTCGAGCATTCCGCTTCAGGATCTGCGCACCACGTTGTCGCGGCCGGAGCGGCTCGTCGGCCTGCACTTCTTCAATCCGGTGTCGCGGCTGCAGCTCGTCGAGGTCGTCAGCCATGACGGCAACGACGCGGAAGTCCGCAAAGAAGCGCTCGCCTTCGTCGGCGCAATTGACCGGCTGCCGCTGTCGGTGAAGAGTTCGCCGGGCTTCCTCGTCAACCGCGCGCTGACGCCCTACATGCTGGAAGCGATGGTGATGCTGGACGAGAAGATCGACCAGCGCCTGATCGATGCTGCCGCGGAACAGTTCGGCATGCCGATGGGGCCGATCGAGCTGGCCGACCAGGTTGGCCTCGACATCTGTCTCGACGTCGGCGACATGCTGCGCACCAGGTTCGGCGATCTCCTGCCGCCGACGCCGGCATGGCTGCGCGAGAAGGTTGCTAAGGGCGAACTCGGCCGCAAGACCGGCAAGGGGTTTTATACCTGGAAGGACGGCAAGGCGGAGAAGACGCCATTGCCCGAGACCGGTCCGCGCGTCACCGACCAGATGATCGACCGCCTGGTGCTGCCGATGTCCAACGTCTGCGTCGCGTGCCTGCGCGAAGGCATCGTCGACGATCCCGATGCGGTCGACGGCGCCATGATCTTCGGCACGGGTTATGCGCCGTTCCGCGGCGGGCCGCTGAACTATGCGCGTGCACGTGGCGTGGAGAATGTCGTATCCACCATGCGCGCGCTGGCCGAACGATTCGGCGAACGCTTCGCGCCCGACCCGGGCTGGGACAATTTCAAGTGAGCAGATGTCACGCGAGAGAAGCATGAGCGAACAGGGGACTACCGAGCCGAGCGGCGATCTCTGCATCCGCACGCTGGCGATGCCCGCCGACACCAATGCCAATGGTGACATCTTCGGGGGCTGGCTGCTCAGCCAGATGGACGTCGGCGGCGGCGTGTTTGCCTCGAAGGCCGCCAAGTCGCGTACCGTCACGGTCGCGATCGACGCGATGAATTTTCGCAAGGCGGTCTATGTCGGCGATCTCGTCTCGGTCTACGCCAATCTCGTGCGTGTCGGTCGCACCTCGCTCACCGTCCATCTCGAAGCCTGGGCGCTGCGGCGGCGCGAGTTGCAGCCGATCCTCGTGACCGATGGCAATTTCACCTACGTCTCGATCGACGATAACGGCCATCCGCAAGCGATTCAGTGGGATGATCCGCCGATCGCGACGTAATTTCGCGCGGCGCCTTGTCCCATCTCACGAAACAGCACCGTGAAACGCGGCGCTGGTGAGTGAGCATGCCGCGGCATTGCCAACAACCAGTCATAAAACGGATGAGGTTCCGGCGTACTCAAAAGCGCGTCGATTCGGGGTGGAAACGGCCGATTTGCCCTTGGGAACCTTTGGGCAAAACCGTCGTTATTTGCCCGCACTGAGGAATCTACGGGCCATGCCGGACAGCTACATCATCGAAGTTAACTCTCAGACCGCGGGCATCGTCGTCCGCGGCGACGGAGGTTATTGTTTCTTCGCCTCGTCTCACCCGTTCAATCGCCTCGAAGGCCAGATATTCCGTAATGCGCGCGAAGCCGAACGCGCCGCGCGCAAGCTGGTTAGCGGCGATGTGGAGGAGGCGGCGTAACCTCTGTCATTCCGGGTCGCGCAAAGCGCGAGCCTGGAATCCATTTCGGCTGAGAATACGTCGCTCGATGGATTCCGGGCCCGCGCCCTTCGGCGCATCCCGGAATGACACTGTCCATCACAACTTCGTCGCTGCGCGCGACAAGAGTTTCCACTCGTCGCCCTGCTTTTGCCAGTTCATCAGGATGTGAAGGTTGGTCGGCACTTTTTTCCCATCGGCCGCCATCTCCTGTTCCGCGACCCAGTGGAAGCGCACGATCGCGGCCAGGCCGACGACCTTGATGGTCGGGTCCTGATAGGCGATCGAGAGAAACTTCGATTTGCCGTCGGTGGCATTGGTGATGAAGGTCGCCTTGTCCTCGACCTTGCCGCTGGAATGGCTGTAGCTGAGATCGTCCCAGCACAGTGCGCCGAGCGCCTTCGGGTCGGCCGCGATCTGGGCGAGGCGGAAGGCCTCGACCTGCTTCGCCACGGCTTCTTCGTCCGCTGAAGCAGCGAGCGCCGGTGTCGAGAGCGCAAGCGCGGAGACGGCGAGAGCCGAGAGAGCCAGATCGCGTCGATTGATCGTCATCGTTTCCTCCTTTTTGATCTTGCATGGAGTGTTGCAGCCGCGCGCGGCTTTGTCGAGTGGCGCGTGGTCGTCATGCGCATGCGTCATTGCGCGCGAGAGGCTCTATTGATACGTCTTCGGCATTGATGCGTGTCGCATTCGGGAAGGTACGGACATGATCGAGATTCTCGGCAGGGCATTGCTGTTCGACATCGACGGCACGCTTGCCAACACCGACCCGCTGCACCTGAAGGCGTTCAATCAGGTGCTCGGTCCTCACGGTCATGTTTTCGACCACGCGCGCTTCTCCAGGGAGCTGCAGGGCTTCGCCAACGTGTCGATCGGGGAGCGTTTTCTGCCCGATGAAACGTTGGAGCGGCGCGCAGCGATCCTCGGTGAAAAGGAAGAAGTGTTCCGCACGCTGGTCGCGGGGCAGATCGAGCCGTTGCCGGGCCTGACGGCGCTGCTCGACCGCGCGGATGCCGCCGGCATTCCCATGGTTGCCGTCACCAACGCGCCGCGCCTCAACGCCGAGCTGCTGTTGTCCGGCCTTGGCATTACGCAGCGCTTCAAGGCGCTCGTGATCGGCGACGAGCTGCCGCACGGCAAGCCGCATCCGCTGCCCTACCAGGAGGGGCTGCGTTTCGTCGGCGCCAGCGCGGCTGCCTCGATCGCCTTCGAGGATTCCCGCTCCGGCGTGCAGTCGGCAGCCGCCGCCGGCATTCCCACCATCGGCATCCGGACCAGCCTCAGCGACGCTGACCTTGTTGGCGCAGGCGCGGTTGCCTCCGCGAGCGCCTTCGACGATCCCGAGTTGCTCGTGCGGCTCGCAGCTGCGATGGCGTGGTGAGGGCTTCATCCATTAACCGTGATCGGCGGGCGCATTGACCGCGCGCGCGAACCGCCGCACCATGCATCGTTCTGATTTGAGGCCGTTGCCGTGACCGGATTGACCCATCGCCAAGCCGAAATCCTCAACATCGCCCGCGCCTCCGGCCGCGTCATGGTCGACGAGCTGGCGCGCCGGTTCGAAGTCTCGGCGCAAACCATCCGCAAGGACCTCAACGATCTCTGCGAGCGCCGTTCGCTGACCCGTGTCCATGGCGGCGCGATCATCGCCTCGGGCGTCGAAAATCTCGCTTACGAGGCGCGCCGCTTCGTTGCCGCCGACGAGAAGAAGGCGATCGGCGCGGCCGCCGCCTCGCTGATCCCGAACGGCTGCTCGCTCTTCATCAACATCGGCACCACCACGGAGGAGGTCGCGAGCGCGCTGACCTCGCATGAGGATCTCCTCGTCATCACCAACAACCTCAATGTCGCCATGCTGCTCTACCGCCATCCCCGCATCGAGGTGGTGGTGGCCGGCGGCACGGTGCGGCGCGCGGACGGCGCCGTGGTCGGCTCGACCGCAACGCAGCTGATCGGCCAGTTCAAGGTCGATTACGCCATCATCGGTGCGTCCGCGATTGACGAGGAAGGCGCGCTGCTCGACTTCGACTATCGCGAGGTGCAGGTGGCGCAAGCCATCATCGCCAATGCCCGCAGCGTCATGCTGGTGGCTGATTCCACAAAACTTCGCCGCAGCGCGCCGGTCCGCATCGCCCATATCAGCCAGATCCAGACCTTCGTCACCGATCAGGAACTGCCCGAGCGCCTCTCCACCATCTGCCACGGCAAGGGCATCGAGGTGGTGGCGGCGATGCCGAAGGCGGCGGGCGATATCGATGAGGCTCAGGCCGAAGCGCAGGAGGCGGCGCCGGAAGCAGCACCTGTGGTGCGGCTGCGATAGCGCCTCAGGCGTTGCTCCACGGGTTAAACAGCGCCACGCCCGTGGGTTCGAAATCCCCCACATTGCGTGTGACGACCGTCAACCCGTGAACAAGCGCGGTTGCTGCAATGAGAGCGTCTCGTTCAGCCCGCGGATTGGGAACGTGAAGTTGCGCACAGCGCTGCGCCACGGCCGTATCGACGGCCAGGATTCGCCCCTCAAAGCGAGCCAGCACTTGATCGTCGATCCACGAGCGCAAGACAGCACCTTGCGTAGCGTCTTTGCGCTCGATCAGACGCGCGCCGAGTTCGATCTCGAGAATCGAGATGACAGACATGAAGAAATTTGCCGCAGGGACCGCATTGGCCCAGGCGACGACATTGCGATCGGCTTTATCCGTTCGCCTGAGTTCGGAAATGACATTGGTGTCCAGCAGAAACATTAGTCGAGATCGGCGGGCTTGAAGACCCCGTCGAACATGCGAGGCGGATCGAAATCAAAGTCCGCGTTCGCTTGTGCCAGCGCCTCGGCGAGGCTCAGGTGTCCGCCGCTCAGACGCAAATAATCTTCGATCGTCAGCAGCACATGGGCTGGGCGGCCGCGATCCGTAATAAAGACCGGTCCTTGCGAGGCGGCCTTTTTGGCACCGCTGGTGTCCTGATTGAATTCTCGGCTGGTGAGGGTGGTCACCATCGTTAGCGCTCCTGATTGCGCGGTGCCATACGTGTCCCGAAGTATATGTAGCTATGTTGCTACATTCAAGATCGCCGTCGCCCTTATTTGCTCCGGAACGTCCACATGCCGTCCAATCGCGCCGATTGCCTTTGAATCCGTCCGTCCGCCTGCCCATTTTTACGCCATTCTAGCGGTCAAAAAGTTCCACTTTCGCTTCTTTCCGTCTGTCTTTCGTCTTGCTTTCGTTTTTCGGTGTGATCTAATCAAAAACGAAAGTAGCCACTCGAGGGAACGAGTGGGTCGCCGGGGGAAGCGTCTGTTGGAGCGTATTTTCGACCTCGCCATCATTGGAGGCGGTGTTAACGGTTGCGGCATCGCGCGCGATGCCGTGGGCCGCGGAAACACTGTTTTCCTGTGCGAAATGAACGATCTGGCTAGCGGGACATCGTCCTGGTCGACCAAGCTGGTGCATGGCGGCCTGCGCTATCTCGAATATTACGAGTTCCGGCTGGTCCGCGAAGCGCTGATCGAGCGCGAAATTCTCTGGGGCATCGCGCCCCACATCATCCGTCCCCTGCGTTTCGTCTTGCCGCATCACGCGGGCCTGCGACCGGCCTGGCTGCTGCGCCTTGGCCTGTTCCTTTACGATCACATCGGCGGTCGTCATTTGCTGCCGGCGACCCGCTCGGTCGATCTCGGGCGTGACGAGGTCGGCCGCCCGCTGATCCCGAATCGCTACAGTCGCGCGTTCGAATATTCCGACTGCTTCGTCGATGACGCCCGCCTCGTCGTGCTCAACGCGCGCGACGCCGCCGACAAGGGTGCAGAGATTCGCACTCGCACCCGTGCGACGGATATCAAGCAGTCCGACGGCGTCTGGACCGTCGGTATGATCGACACGCTGACCGGCGCGCGCTCGCAGGTCCAGGCTCGCGCGCTGGTCAATGCCGGCGGCCCTTGGGTCGAGGACGTGCTCGGCCGCGGCGCCGGCGTCAATGCGAAAGCAAAGGTGCGCCTGGTGCAGGGTTCGCACATCGTGGTCAAGAAGCTCTACGACCACGACCGCGCCTACATGTTCCAGAACGCCGACGGCCGCATCATCTTCGTCATCCCCTATCAGGACGATTTTACGCTGATCGGCACCACCGACCGCGACTATGACGGCGATCCCTCCAAGGTGAAGGCCACCGCGGAAGAGATCCAATATCTCTGCGCTGCTGCCAGCGAATATCTCGCCAAGCCGGTGACATCAGAGGATGTGGTCTGGACCTATTCCGGCGTGCGGCCGCTTTATGACGACGGCGCCAGCGAGGCCAAGGCTGCGACCCGCGATTACGTGTTCGAGCTCGACACGCCCGGCGGTTCGCCGCTGCTGTCGATCTACGGCGGCAAGATCACGACCTATCGCCGCCTCGCCGAAGAGGCGCTGGAACGGCTCGCGCCCTATCTTCGCAGTGCGAAAGCGCGCGAGGGCTGGACCGGCAAATGGCCGCTGCCGGGCGGCGACATGGATGTGTCGGCCGTCGAGGGCCTGATCGGCGAGCTCCAGCGCGGCTATCCCTTCCTAAGCCATGAGCATGCGCGACGTCTCGCGCGCGCCTATGGCACCCGCGCCATCAAATTGCTCGGCGACGCCAAATCGGTCGCCGATCTCGGCCAGGCCTTTGGCGCGACTCTGACCGAACGTGAGGTTCGCTACCTGATGACCAACGAATGGGCGGTGACCGCCGAGGATATCGTCTGGCGCCGCTCCAAGCTTGGTCTGCGGCTATCTGCCGACGAAATTGCCGCCCTGGACGACTGGATCAGGACCCAAATTGTGTCGCAAAGTCCCCTGCTGGAAGCAGGAGGACGCTCATGAGCGTGACACTCGATCACGTGACCCGGACCGTTGACGGTATCGAGCACATCCGCGACGTCTCGCTGACGCTGGAGAGCGGCACGCTCAACGTGCTGCTCGGGCCGACGCTGTCGGGCAAGACCTCGATCATGCGGCTGCTCGCCGGCCTCGACAAGCCGACCACGGGCAAATTGCTGGTCAACGGCCAGGACGTCACTGGCGTCGACGTGCGCCAGCGTTCCGTCGCGATGGTCTATCAGCAGTTCATCAATTACCCCTCGCTCACGGTCTACGAGAACATCGCGTCGCCCTTGCGCGTGCAGGGCAAGCCGCGTGAGGAGATCGAGGCGCGCGTGGCGGAAGCCGCCCGGCTGCTCCGGCTCGAGCCGTTCCTGAAGCGAACGCCGCTCCAGCTCTCCGGCGGCCAGCAGCAGCGCACCGCGATGGCGCGCGCGCTGGTGAAGGGCGCCGATCTTGTGCTGCTCGACGAGCCGCTCGCCAATCTCGACTACAAGCTGCGCGAGGAGCTGCGCACCGAGCTGCCGCGCATCTTCGAGGCCTCCGGCGCGATCTTCGTCTATGCCACCACCGAACCGACCGAGGCCTTGCTGCTCGGCGGCAACACGGTCTGCATGTGGCAGGGCCGGGCGCTCCAGATCGGCGAAACGCCCGGCGTCTACCGCCGTCCACAGACGCTACGCGTCGCGCAGGTGTTCTCCGATCCGCCGCTCAATCTCGTTGGCATCGAGAAGAAGAACGGTTCCGTACAATATGCGGGAGGCATCGCCGCGCCGGCGTCTGGTCTTTATTCCTCGCTCGCCGACGGTGCCTATCGCGTCGGCTTTCGCGCGCATCAGCTTGCGCTCGCCAACGGCCAGGCCGACCGCCATGCCTTCCATGCCACGGTAACGGTGACCGAGATCACTGGTTCGGAGAGTTTTGTGCATTTGACCCGCGGCGGATCGAACTGGGTTGCGGTGCTGCACGGCGTGCACGAATTCGAGCCCGGCCAGACCATCGATGCCGTGCTCGATCCCAATGATGTCTTCGTGTTCGACGCGGCCGACCGTCTGGTCGCCGCGCCGAGCTCATGAGGGAGGTGCGCCATGGCTCGCATTGACCTCGTCGATCTCGCTCATTCCTACGGCGGCAACGATGCGCCGCAGGAAAGCTTTGCGCTGAAGCCGGTGACCATGACCTGGCGGCAGGGCGGCGCTTATGCGCTGCTCGGCCCGTCCGGCTGCGGCAAGACCACGCTGCTCAACGTCATCTCCGGCATCATCACGCCGTCGCGGGGGGAAATCCTGTTTGACGGCCAGGACATCACACCGCTGTCAACCCAGAAGCGCAACATCGCCCAGGTGTTCCAGTTTCCGGTGATCTACGACACCATGACGGTGGGGCAGAACCTGGCGTTTCCGCTGAAGAACCGTGGCGTGCCGAAGGCCGAGATCGACAAGCGCGTTGCCGAGATCGGCCGCCTGCTCGACCTCGAGCCCTATCTGAACCGCAAGGCGACCCGGCTCACCGCTGACGCAAAGCAGAAGATTTCGCTTGGCCGCGGTCTCGTCCGCTCCGACGTCGCCGCCGTTCTGTTCGACGAGCCGCTGACGGTGATCGATCCCGAGCTGAAATGGCAGCTCCGGTCCAAGCTGAAGGCGCTGCATCGCGAGCTCGACCTCACGATGATTTACGTCACCCACGATCAGACCGAGGCGCTCACCTTCGCCGACACCGTCGTCGTCATGCATGACGGCCGTGTGGTGCAGAGCGGCACGCCGGCCGAGCTGTTCGACAAGCCGGCCCACACTTTTGTCGGCTATTTCATCGGCTCACCCGGCATGAATATCCTGCCCGCCGAGGTGAAGGGACGCGAGGCGCGGATCGACGGCCATGTCATCGCACTCAAGCGCGCCTACGACAATCTGCCGGCAAGCGCCAAGATCGAGATCGGCGTGCGTCCGGAATTCGTCGAGGTCGTCGCGCCGACACCCGGCCTGCTCACCGCGAAGATCGAGCGCATCGACGATCTCGGCCGCATCCGCTTTGCGCGCGCGCATCTCGGCGAAGCCAAGCTCGCGGCGCGGGCGCCTGCGGGTTTCACCAGTTCGGACGGCATGGCCGGGCTGAGATTCGATCCGGCGCACATCCACGTCTATGCCGACAGCCTTCTGGTGGAAGGAGCCGCCTGATGGACAAGACCATCAACCAAAAAGCCTGGTTCCTGGTGCTGCCGGTGTTCCTGGTCGTCGCCTTCTCGGCGGTGCTGCCGTTGATGACGGTGGTGAACTATTCGATGCAGGACACCTTCGGCAACAACCAGTTCTTCTGGAACGGCGTCGGCTGGTTCAAGGAGTTGCTCGATCCCTCGACCGATCTCGGCGGCCGCTTCCTCGCGTCGCTCGGTCGCAATCTGTTCTTCTCGCTGGTCATCCTCGCCATCGAGGTTCCGCTCGGCATCGTCGTCGCGCTGTCGATGCCGCGCCAGGGCTGGACAGTGGCGGCCTGTCTCGTCACCCTCGCGCTGCCGCTGCTGATTCCGTGGAACGTGGTCGGCACGATCTGGCAGATCTTTGGCCGGCCTGACATCGGCCTGCTCGGCTATGTCCTTAACCACATAGGCCTCGACTATAATTACGTCTCAAATGACATCGACGCCTGGGTCACCGTCATCGTCATGGATGTCTGGCATTGGACCAGCCTCGTTGCGCTCTTGTGCTATGCCGGCCTGAAGTCGATCCCCGAGGCCTATTACCAGGCCGCCCAGATCGACGGCGCCTCGCGCTGGGCCGTGTTCAAGGCGATCCAGTTGCCGAAGATGAACCGCGTGCTGCTGATCGCGGTGCTGCTGCGCTTCATGGACAGCTTCATGATCTATACCGAGCCGTTCGTCGTCACCGGCGGCGGCCCCGGCAACTCGACCACCTTCGTCTCGATCGAGCTCGTCAAGATCGCGCTCGGCCAGTTCGACCTCGGCAAGGCGGCTGCGCTCTCGCTTGTGTACAATCTGATCATCCTGATCGTCTGCTGGATCTTCTACACCGTCATGACCAATGCCGGCAGCGAACGGAAACCCCAGAAAGGAGCGGCGTGATGCACTCGATTCCCGGCCGCCGCCTCATCATGGGGCTGTTCCTGATCTTCCTGCTGTTGCCGATCTACTGGCTCGTCAACATGAGCTTCAAGACCAACGCCGAGATCGTCTCGACGATGACATTGTGGCCGCACGCGCCGACGCTGCAGCACTACAAGCGTATCTTCACCGACGAGAGCTGGTATTCCGGCTATATCAATTCGCTGGAATACGTCATCCTCAACACCATCATCTCGATCTCGGTGGCGTTGCCGGCGGCCTACGCGTTCTCGCGCTACCGCTTCCTCGGCGACAAGCATCTGTTCTTCTGGCTGCTGTCGAACCGCATGGCGCCGGCGGCGGTCTATGCGCTGCCGTTCTTCAACCTCTATTCGGCGATTGGCCTGTTCGATACGCCATGGGCGGTTGCGCTGGCGCACTGTATCTTCAACGTGCCGTTGGCGGTGTGGATCCTCGAGGGCTTCGTCTCCGGCGTGCCGCGCGAGATCGACGAGACCGCCTTCCTCGACGGCTATTCCTTCCCGCGCTTCTTCGTCCGGATCCTCGTGCCGCTGATCGCGAGCGGCATCGGCGTCGCCGCCTTCTTCTGCTTCATGTTCTCATGGGTCGAGCTGCTGCTGGCGCGGACACTGACCTCGGTGCAGACCAAGCCGATCGCGGCAATCATGACGCGCACGGTGTCGGCCGCCGGCATGGATTGGGGCCTGCTGGCGGCGGCCGGTGTGCTCACCATCATTCCGGGCGCGCTGGTGATCTGGTTCGTCCGCAACTATATCGCGCGCGGTTTTGCGCTTGGCCGGGTCTGAGGGGGCTCTTATGGAATCCATCGCATGGATGGCCTGGACGCTGCCGACGGCGATCTTCTTCGCAGCGCTCGCTTGCACGCTTGCCGTGATGACGTGGCTCGCGTCTGTCTATCCGGAGGCCGAGCGTGTCGGCGTGCTCAGTATTCCGACCACGCGCGGCGATCGCCTGTTCATCTCGCTGATTTTGGCTGCCGTCATCCACCTGGCGTGGATCGGCCTGGTCGGCACCGACCCGATCGCCTCGCTGCCGATCGGCGAGGAGGGGATCGAGATTTCGAGCCTGTGGCTCGCAAGTGGAATTTCGCTGGCCACGGCCGTGCTCATTTTTCGCACGGTCTGAAGCTCGCGAAGGGACGG
The DNA here is from genome assembly GCF_040548225.1 of Bradyrhizobium sp. S3.12.5. Lineage (NCBI taxonomy): Bacteria > Pseudomonadati > Pseudomonadota > Alphaproteobacteria > Hyphomicrobiales > Nitrobacteraceae > Bradyrhizobium > Bradyrhizobium sp. S3.12.5. The sequence goes on along the minus strand of NZ_JBEPRF010000018.1, from coordinate 123,454 downwards.
CCAGATCCGGGGTCAACCCGGGCCTGTATAAAAGTTTGTCGCTGCAACGGAGGAACAACATGCGACAGTTTAGGAGAAGGAAAGGTCCATTGACCAAGATTAGCTTTCTGACCGTATCGAGCGCCGCGGCCATTCTCGCCACCGCGTTCGCTGCCTCGGCGCCGGTTCGCGCCGCCGACGATGCCGCCATCCAGAAGTGGATCGCGGAATTCCAGCCTTCGACCATCTCGAAGGACGACCAGAAGAAAGAGCTCGAGTGGTTCGCGAAGGCCGCCGAGCCCTTCAAGGGCATGGAGATCAACGTCGTCTCGGAGACCATTGCGACCCACGAATACGAGTCGCAGACGCTCGCCAAGGCGTTCTCCGAGCTGACCGGCATCAAGCTCAAGCACGACATCATCCAGGAAGGTGACGTCGTCGAGAAGCTTCAGACCCAGATGCAGTCCGGCAAGAACGTCTATGACGGCTGGATCAACGATAGCGACCTGATCGGCACGCACTTCCGCTACGGCCAGACCATCGCGCTGTCGGACTACATGACCGGCGAGGGCAAGGACGTCACCGATCCCCAGCTCGACGTCAACGACTTCATCGGCAAGTCGTTCGGCACCGCGCCGGACGGCAAGCTCTACCAGCTGCCCGACCAGCAGTTCGCGAACCTTTATTGGTTCCGCTACGACTGGTTCACCAACCCCGACTACAAGGCCAAGTTCAAGGCCAAGTATGGCTACGATCTCGGCGTCCCCGTGAACTGGTCGGCGTATGAAGACATCGCCGAGTTCTTCACCAACGACATCAAGGAGATCAACGGGGTCAAGGTCTACGGCCATATGGACTATGGCAAGAAGGACCCTTCGCTCGGATGGCGTTTCACCGACGCCTGGCTGTCGATGGCCGGCAACGGTGACAAGGGCATTCCGAACGGTCTGCCGGTCGACGAGTGGGGCATCCGCATGGAAGGTTGTCGTCCGGTCGGCTCGTCGATCGAGCGCGGCGGCGACACCAACGGTCCGGCTGCGGTCTACTCGATCACGAAGTACCTGGAGTGGATGAAGAAGTACGCTCCGCCGCAGGCGCAGGGCATGACGTTCTCCGAGTCGGGTCCGGTCCCGGCGCAGGGTAACATCGCCCAGCAGATGTTCTGGTACACCGCCTTCACCGCCGACATGGTGAAGCCGGGCATCGCCGTGATGAACGCGGACGGTACGCCGAAGTGGCGTATGGCCCCGTCGCCGCACGGCTCGTACTGGAAGGAAGGCATGAAGCTCGGCTACCAGGACGCGGGCTCGCTCACGCTTCTGAAGTCGACCCCGGCGGATCGCCGCAAGGCGGCCTGGCTGTACCTCCAGTTCATCGTCTCCAAGACGGTGTCGCTGAAGAAGAGCCATGTCGGTCTCACCTTCATCCGTGAATCCGACATCTGGGACAAGTCGTTCACCGAGCGTGCGCCGAAGCTCGGCGGCCTGATCGAGTTCTACCGCTCGCCCGCGCGCGTGCAGTGGACCCCGACCGGCAACAACGTGCCTGACTATCCGAAGCTCGCGCAGCTCTGGTGGCAGAACATCGGCGATGCGTCGTCCGGTGCGAAGACGCCGCAAGCCGCGATGGATGCTCTTGCCGCCGCGCAAGACTCCGTCATGGAGCGGATCGAGAAGTCGGGTGTGCAGGGTGCCTGCGGTCCGAAGCTGCACAAGAAGGAGTCGGCCGAGTTCTGGTTCGCCAAGGCCCAGAAGGACGGCACCATCGCGCCGCAGCGCAAGCTCGCCAACGAGAAGCCGAAGGGCGAAACGATCGACTACGACACGCTGATCAAGTCGTGGCCGGCCACCCCGCCCAAGCGCGCCTCGCTGCAGTAAGCGACGCTTCATAACGACGAAAGGCCGGGAGCAATCCCGGCCTTTTTTTGTCTTGGTGAGTTAGGCGGAATACCTCAGCGCCGTCATTGCGAGCGAAGCGGCGTAGCGAAGCAATCCAGAGTCTTTCCGCGGAGGCACCGAGAGAAGGCCGCGCGCTTCTCTCCCAGGAGCAGACGAATGCCGCCGCTTGACTCCCCGTCATACCGAATTCATAGTTAGCATAATGCGATTGAAGTAATCGTATTACGATTACTTGCGCAGACGCCGTTTGGGCCAGCGTCGGCCCGTCCCGGAGGCTGGTGATGGCATTGATCGAGGCGTTCAGGCAGTTGCTGGGCGACACGGCCGTGCTGACTCGCGAGGAGGATCTCGCGGGCCTCACCGAGGATTGGCGCGGCCGTTTTCGCGCGGCGGCGCTCTGTGCGGTAATGCCATCCACCACGGAGCAGGTCGCGGCCATCGTCCGCCTTTGCGTCGCGCATGAAACGCCAGTGCTGCCGCAGGGCGGCAACACCAGCCTGTGCGGCGGAGCGACGCCATCGGGGCAGGGCAAGCCGCCGGTCATCGTCGCGCTGACGCGCATGCGCCGGATCCGTTCGCTCGATCCCGTCAACAACACCATGGTGGTCGATGCCGGCTGCGTGCTCGCAACCATTCAGGAGGCCGCCGCTGCTGCGGGCCGGCTCTTTCCGGTGAGCCTCGGCGCCGAAGGGTCCTGCCAGATCGGCGGCAATATCGGCACCAATGCCGGAGGCACGGGCGTGCTGCGCTACGGCAATACCCGCGACAATGTGCTCGGGCTAGAGGTGGTTCTGCCGGACGGATCGGTCTGGGACGGCCTCTACGCGCTGCGCAAGAACAACACCGGCTACGACCTCAAGCATCTCTTCATCGGCTCCGAGGGCACCCTCGGCATCATCACCGGTGCGGTGCTGAAGCTGCATCCGCTGCCGACGGCGGAGGCCGTCGCCTGGCTTGCGGTCGATCATCCGCAGAAGGCGCTGGACGTGCTGGGCCTGTTCCAGGCCTCTTGCAGCACGCGGCTCTCAGCCTTCGAGTTGATGAATGCGAAGCAGATCCGGCTCGTACAGGAGCAGGTGCCGGGCCGGCGCTGTCCGGTCGCGGAAATCGACACCTGGCACGTCCTCGTCGAATTGTCCGACACCGGCGATGCCGCGGCGCTCGCGACGACGATGCAAACGGTGCTCGAACAGGCGCTCGAGGCGGGACTGGTCAGCGACGGCGTCGTCGCCGCAAGCGAGGCACAGCGCAAGGCAATGTGGCTGGTGCGTCACAGCGTCTCGGAAGCCAACAAGAAAGCAGGCGTGGGCCTCACGTCGGACACCGCGGTGCCGGTGTCGACCGTGCCGGCCTTCATCGACCAGGCGATGGCCGCTGTGCGCGCGGTCGTGCCGGATCTGCCGTTCGTGATCGTCGGCCACATGGGCGACGGCAACATTCATCTCATTCCCTTCTTCAGCTTTGCCGAGTGGGAAGCCCTGCCGGAGCGCGACACCGTTGCGCAGCGCATCCGCCGCGCCATGAACGATGTCGCAAGCTCGCTGCGCGGCACCTTCAGCGCCGAGCACGGCGTCGGACGCACGCTGACCGGCGAGATGTCCCGCTACAAGCCGCCGGTCGAGCTCGCCTTGATGCAGGCGGTGAAACAGGCGTTCGATCCGCAGGGCCTCTTCAATCCTGGCCGCGTTCTGCCACCACCCATTGCAACATCATAGAGGGGACTGACATGACCAATCTTCCGAAGATCATCACTTCCCGCCGCCGTCTGCTGCTCGGTGCGGGAGCCGGCGCCGTCGCGCTCGCCGCGCCCTCGGTCTGGTCGCCTTCCCGCGCCGCCGGCAAACGGATTGTCGTGCGCGACGACGGCGGCATTTACACCAAGGCCTATGGTGCGGTGTACTACCGGCCCTTCACGGAAGCGACGGGAATCGAGGTCGTCGGCGTGCAGGCCAATGCTGAGCCGGTCGCTCAGATCAAGACCATGGTCGAGACCAAGAGCTACACCTGGGACATGGCCAAGATCTCCTGGCCCGCGATCCAGCTCCTGACCACCGGCGGCAAGCAATATCTCGAGAAGCACGGCCTCGAATCCGAGCCCGTCGTCAAGTCGATCCCGGCCGAATACGCCTCGCCCTACGGCGTCGCGACCAACGTCTACACCACGGTGCTCGCCTATCGCACCGACGCCTTCAAGGGCCGCAAGGCGCCGCAATCTTGGGCCGATTTCTGGAATGTGGCGGACTTCCCTGGCCGCCGCTCGGTGCGCAAGCATCCGTTCGACACGATCGAGGAGGCGCTGATGGGAGCCGGCGCCCCGACCGCGCAGGTCTATCCCTGCGATCTCGACAAGGCCTTTGCCTCGCTCGACAAGATCAAATCGTCGGTCGCGGTGTGGTGGACCAGCGGCGCGCAGGTCGAGCAGATGCTGACCTCGGGCGAGATCGACATGCTGCCGACCTGGGTGTCGCGTGCGCAGTCGGCACAGGCGGCAGGCGCTCCCGTCGAGATCGTCTGGAACCAGGGGGTCTGGGGCGCTGACAATTGGTCGATCCTCGCCGGCTCGCCGAATGCGGATGCCTGCCGCGAGTTCATCAAGTTCGCCTCCGATCCGAAGCGGCAGGCAGCCCTCGTGGAATATTTTCCGGCCGGCCTCACGCAGCCGGAGGCCTTCAACTACGTCAAGCCGGAGGTCGCCAGGAACTGCCCGACCTATCCGGACAACATCAAGGCCGGGCTGAAGATCGATCCGAAATACTGGTACGACAACCAGGCCGCCGTCATCGAGCGCTTCAACAGCTGGATACTGGCTTGACCGGCGCCCAGGAAAGCGCGAAGCGATCGGAGCGGCCCATGGTCTCGTCGAGCCTGCGCATTCACGAGCTGTGCAAGCGCTATGGCGACTTCGTCGCGCTGGCGCCGACCTGCCTCGACGTCGCCAGCGGCGAATTTCTGACCCTGCTCGGCCCGTCGGGATCGGGCAAGACGACGCTGCTCAGCCTGATCGCAGGTCTCGCCCATCCCGACGAAGGGCGGATCCTGATCGACGATACCGACGTCACGCACAGCCCGGCCTATGACCGCGATATCGGCGTCGTGTTCCAGAACTACGCGCTGTTTCCTCACATGACGATCGAGGACAACATCGCGTTTCCCCTGAAGATGCGGAAGGTGGCCGACGCTGAGGCGCGCCGGCGCACGGCCGAGGCGCTGGAGACGGTGCGACTGCCGCACGTTGCAAAACGCTATCCGCGCGAGCTCTCCGGCGGCCAGCAGCAGCGCATCGCGCTGGCGCGCTGCATCGTCTATCGGCCCGCCATCATTCTGATGGACGAGCCCTTGGGCGCGCTCGACAAGAAGCTGCGCGACCAGATGCAGCTCGAGATCAAGCGCATCCATCGCGAGCTCGGCACCACGATCGTCTACGTCACCCACGACCAGGAAGAGGCGATGACGATGTCTGATCGCATCTGCCTGATGAATGCAGGCGCGATCGAGCAGCTCGGCACGCCTGAGGATCTCTATTTCCGTCCGCGCTCGGTATTCGTCGCCGACTTCCTCGGCGAGTCCAATTTGCTCAGCGCCACCGTGCGTGGCGTCGACGGCGATGGGCTCGACATCGTCCTGGCCGCGCAGGCCGCGCCGTCGCGCGCCGTCGGCAATGGCGGGAGTTTCGCCGCGGGCGAGCCGATCAAGGTAATGGTGCGTCCCCAGAACCTCGTGGTCGGGGACGCCGGCGGCGGAGGCCAGCTCTCCGGCCGTATCTCTGGGCGGCTTTTGGACGTGATGATCAGCGGCAGCCTGACGCGGCTCTACATCGCGCCGGAGACGGCGGGCATGCCGCAACTTGTCGCCGCGCATCCGACCCGCAGCGGCGCGGCGCCCTACGAGATCGGACAGCTTCTGTCGCTCGGATGGCATGCGGCGGACGCCGTCGCCATCCGCGATGGCAAGGGGATTTGAGCTTGGCCGCCCCGCGCGCGATACAGCGGAATCTGGCCTGGACGCGGGCGGCAATGGGCGCGCCGCTGGTCCTGCTGCTCGTGCTGTTCCTGGTCTATCCGGTCGGCCAGCTGCTGCTGCTCAGCGTCTACGGCGACAATGGCTTCACGCTGGCGCAATACCGCCAGCTCTTCGCCTCATCGGTCTATCTCGACGTTCTCCTGATCACCCTGAAGATCTCGCTGGTCACCACCCTGGTCTGCGTCATCACGGGGTATCCGATCGCCTATCTGATCTCGGTCGTCGACAAGGAACGCAAGACGACGCTGCTGTTCTGGGTGCTGCTGTCATTCTGGACCAGCTTCCTGGTCCGCGCCTTCGCCTGGATCGTGCTGCTCGGGCGCAACGGCGTCATCAACAAGCTCCTGATCTCGCTCGGCATCATCTCGAGCCCCGCGAGCCTGCTTTACAATTTCGGCAGCGTGCTCGTCGGCATGGTCAATGCGCTGCTGCCGCTCGCCGTGCTGACGATGCTCGCGGTGATGGAGAACATCGACCGCACTCTGCCGCGCGCGGCCGCCACGCTCGGGGCGCGGCCGGGCATGGCGTTCTGGAGAATCTATTTTCCGCTGTCGCTGCCGGGCGTCGCTGCGGCGGGCATCATGGTGTTCGTCACCGCGATCGGCTTCTTCATCGTGCCGGCACTGCTCGGAGGACGCCGCGAGACCATGATCACGCAGCTCATCATCGACCAGGTCCAGCAGACCATGAACTGGGGCTTTGCCGGCGCGATCTCGGTGCTGTTGCTGTTCGTGGTCTTCATCGTCTTTGCTGCCTATGACCGCCTGCTCGGCCTGTCGACCATGACCGGCGCGGCCGCGCCGCGCAACGCGGCACCGTCGCGTTCGTCGGGCCCTCTTCACAGGGCGGGTGACGCGCTCCTTACGCTGCTCGGTGCGGTCTCCGACCGGATCCTCCGGCTCCTGCCGTCACGCCGTCGCGACCGCAATCCCGACCAGGCCGGCATGGGCTTGCAAGCCTTCGTCTGGGTCATGCTGCTCATCATCAGCGCGCCGACCATCCTGATGATCCCGCTGTCGTTCGGCACCGGCGGCCTCAACTGGCCGCCGCAGGGTTTTACCCTGCATTGGTATGAGACCGTGCTGAGTTCGCCGCTCTGGACCCAGGCCATGCTGCGCTCGCTCATGGTCGGGGTCGGAACGGGACTGCTCGCCATGCTGATCGGCACGCCGGCCGCGTTCCTGCTGGTGCGCAGCGACATCCGCGGCAAGGCGGCGTGGCTGGCCTTCATCCTGTCTCCGATCGTGGTGCCCCGCATGATCATCGCGGTCGGGCTGTTTTACGTCTTCGCGCGGATGGGCCTAATCGGCAGCGCTTTCGGCCTCATTCTCGGCCATACCGTCGTGGCGGTGCCCTACGTGGTCATGACGATGATGGCGGTGCTGCGCAATTACGACACGCGGCTCGACCACGCCGCGCAGAGCCTCGGCGCGCGCCCGTTCGCGACGTTGCGCTACGTCACCTTCCCGATCCTCGGCGCGGGCATGATGTCGTCATTCCTGTTCGCCTTCGCGACCTCGTTCGACGAGCTCACCATCGCCCTGTTTGCGACCGGCGGCCTCAACGCGACGCTGCCAAAGCAGTTTTGGGACGAGGTGACGCTTCAGGTCTCGCCCGCGATCGCCGCCGTTTCGACCTGCCTGTTCGTTTTCATGGGGCTCCTGATCTTCGTCGCCGAACGCCTGCGCCGGCGGGCCGCCGCGAGATAGAAGCTCCGCATTCCAACCAGAGGCTCACATCATGCTTACTGCCAATCGTCTTCGCGGCCTGTTCCCGGCCATTCCGACCCCGGTCAAGGCCGACGACACCATCGATGCCGGCGCGGTCTCGGCGCTGTTTGCCTGGCTCAACAAGCAGGGGATCGACGGCGTGGTGCCGCTCGGCGGCACCGGCGAATATGGCGCGCTGGCACGCGCCGAGCGCATCAAGATGGCCGGCTTGTCGGTGAAGGCGATGGCGGGCAAGGGCCCGGTCATCGCCGGCGTGCTGGACACCGGCTTCCACGATGCCTTGCAGGCGGGCAAGGAATTCGCAGCGGAGGGCGTGGACGGTCTCCTGGTTCTTACGCCATATTATACCAACCCGACTCAGGCTGGCGTCCGCGACTATTTCCTGCGTTATGCCGACGCCTCGCCTGTGCCTGTCCTGATCTATGAGATTCCCTACCGCACCCGGATAGCGATCGAGCCCAAGATCCTGCATGAGCTCTCCAGGCATCCCAACATCATCGGCATGAAGGCCTGCAATCTCGACATGTACCATTTCCTCCAGGTCGTGGCCGGCGTCGACGCGAGCTTTGCGGTGCTGAGCGGCGAGGACAGCCTGTTTCCGCTGCATCTCGCGGCCGGCGCGACGGGCGGCATCGTTGTGACCGCATGCCTTTTGCCCCGAGCCTGGCGCCAGATATTCGAGACGGCCACAGCTGGCAAGACAGCGGAGGCCTTGAGCCTCCATCGCCGCCTGATCCCGCTGATGAACATGGCGTTCGCCGAAACCAATCCGGGACCGATGAAAGCGGTGATGGACCTCGTCGGCGTCGAGGCGCCGCGCATGCTGGCGCCGCTGGTCCAGCCGGCACCGGCGCTGGTCGCCGCGCTCCGCGCCGAGCTCGGCCGGCAGTTGGCGGTCTCGGAGGGCATCGGGTGAGAGGACGGCAGCATGGCGCGTAGCAGTCGTGACGGCAGCGGCCGCGCCGCGAAGGCAAAGGCCGCCAAGGCCGACGAGAAGGCCGCGGACAACGGCGGCGAGTCACGTTCGTCGCTGTTCGTCGGCTCGACCGAAAAGGCGTTCCAGGTCCTGCACGCCTTCGACGGCCCGCAGCGCTACATGACGCTCGCCGACATCGCGCGCGCCGCCGGTCTTGACCGTAGCGCCACCCAGCGCCTGGTCTACACGCTCGAGACGCTCGGCTATCTCAAGCGGATCGAGGGCACGCGCAATTACGGTCTTACCTCGAAGGTGCTCCAGTTCTCGCACAGCTATCTCAAGGCTAACGATCTGATCGACCGCGCATCGCCCTATTTGCTCGAGATCAGCCGCAATCTCGGCGAGACGACCAACCTGCACGAGCTGGATGGCCACGAGGTTGTCTTCGTGGCACGCTTTCCGGGGGCGCACCTCATCAACATCGACATCGTGATCGGCAGCCGGCTGCCGACCTTCTTCACGGCGTCCGGCACGGCGATCCTGTCGGCGCTGCCCGAGGAGGAACGCCTCGATCTTCTCAAGCGCACCCCGCTCGCGCCGCTCACGCCTTTCACTGTAACCGACCCGAAGATGCTGATGGAGCGTGTACGCGTCGCGGCCCGGCGCGGCTATGCCGTCATCATGAACGAGACCGTGATGGGCGACATTTCGGTCGCAGCTCCCATTATCGACGAGCATGGCCGTGCGATTGCCGCGATCAACATTTCAGTGCCGACGACGCGCTGGACCAAAGAGCGTGCCGAGGCCGAGCTGGCGCAGCACGTCCACGTCGCCGCAACCTCGATCTCGAAGTCGAAATTCAACCGCTACGCGGCCTGAGGCGCGGGGGTAGCAAAAAGGCCGGGAGCGATCCCGGCCTTTTTCCTTTCGTGGCGCGCCACGCTCGCCGTTCCTCTCCGCAGTCATCGTCCGCGAAGGCGGACGATCCAGTACGCCGCGGCCTCTCGACCTGATCTCGCTGCCGGTGGTTACTGGATGCCCCGCCTTCGCGGAGCATGACAGTCGTCGCTTGGGAAAGGCTACTCCGCCGGCTCGGCGGCCAGCGTCGGGTAATCCGTGTAGCCCTTGGCGCCGCCGCCGTAGAACGTGTTCTTGTCCCAATCGTTCAGCGCCGTGCCCTTCTTCAGCCGCTCGACCAGGTCGGGGTTGGAGATGAACGGCTTGCCGAAGGCGATCAAATCGGCCGCGTTCGCGTCGAGCACCTTGGTCGCGAGTTCGAAATCGTAGCCGTTGTTGGCGATGTAGGCGCCCGAGAAGCGCTTGCGCAGGCTCGCATAGTCGAACGCTGCGAAGTCGCGCGGGCCGCCGGTGGCGCCTTCGACGACGTGGAGATAGACGAGCTTCAGCGCGCTGAGGCCGTCGGTGATGTGATTGAACAGCGCTTGCGGATTGGAATCGGCAATGTCGTTGGCGGGCGTCACCGGCGAGATGCGGATACCGGTCCGGTCGGCACCGGCTTCCGCCACGACGGCCTTGGAGACCTCCAGCATCAGCTTGGCGCGGTTCTCGATGGAGCCGCCATAGGCGTCGGTGCGCTTGTTGGCACCATCCTTGGCGAACTGATCGAGCAGGTAGCCGTTGGCGCCGTGGATCTCGACGCCGTCGAATCCGGCCTCCAGCGCGTTCTTCGTGGCGCGCTTGAAATCGTCGATGATGCCTGGAATTTCGGAGAGCTCGAGCGCGCGGGGCTCGGAGACGTCGGCGAAGGTGCCGTTCACAAAAGTCTTGCCCTTGGCGCGGATCGCGCTCGGCGCCACCGGGGCTGCGCCGCCCGCCTGGAGGTCGACATGCGAGATGCGGCCGACATGCCAAAGCTGGATGAAGATCTTGCCGCCGCGCTCGTGCACCTTGTCGGTGACCTTGCGCCAGCCGGCGACCTGGTCCTTCGAATAGATGCCGGGAGTGTCCTGGTAGCCCTGGCCCTGCTGCGAGACCTGGCTCGCTTCGGTAATCAGCAGGCCCGCAGACGCACGCTGGCCGTAATAGTCGGCGGCGAGCGGAGAGGGCACGAAGCTGCCGGGCGCGGCGCGATTGCGCGTCAGCGGTGCCATCACGAAACGGTTGGCCAGCGTGATCGGGCCGAGCTTGTAGGTCTCAAACAGTTTGGTCGGACGGCTCATTGGGGTGCTTCCAGCGGTTAAGAGGTCCGGAACACTTGTGCATTGCGACATCAGGCGCAAGGGATGAGCCATACGGAAAGTGCAGGCGAGCTGCGCGGCAGGCCCGCGCAGCATAATTCATGTGCATTTTCGGCTGCCGCAGCGTGAATTCGCTGCCGCGGCCGTGCGGCCTGACAAACTCAGTTTACGCCGAGGAAATCGCGCTTGCCGATCTCGACGCCGCTGTGACGCATGATGCCATGAGCGGTGGTGGCATGAAAATAGAAGTTCGGCAGCGAGACCGCGCTGAAGAACTGCTGGCCCTTGAGCGTCATGGTCCGGTCCGGGCCCGCCGGGAAGGTCACGTCCTTGGTGTCGGCGCCTTCGAACTGCTCCGGCTTGAATGATTTCACGTAGTCGATCGTCCTGGCGAGCCGCTGCTTCAGCTCCTCGAACGTCTTTTCCGTGTCGGGCATCGAAGGCACCTCGCTATGCGTCAGCCGGGCGCAGCCCTTGGCGGCGAAATCGCTGGCGAGCTGGATCTGCTTCGACAGCGGCAGCATGTCCGGGAAGAGGCGCGAGCCGAGCAGGACGGCCGGGTCGATCTTTTTGGCCGCGCAATGCGCCTCGGCCTTGGTGAGCAGGCCGATAAGGCTGTTCAGCATTTGCAGATAGGCGGGGACGACGGCGTCGTGGAAGGACATGTGATGCTCGCTTCAATGGTGGGAGATCTCAGGAGAAAACCTGAGCCACTCACATGGGAGCCTCATGGAATAATACAATCGACGAAGTGGCTTGTGCGGTGCGAAAATTCTACCGCACCGTCGCCTGGGGCTGCGCCTGTGCCGTGCTGCCCCGCATGCGGGCCAGAAGCTCCGCGGTCGGCCAGGAATCGGCGGGCAGGCCGTATTTGATCTGCATCGCCTTCACGGCCGCGCGGCTCTGCTGGCCCAGCACGCCGTCGACCTTGCCGACATTGAAGCCGGCTTGGACCAGAAGTTGCTGCAATTGCCTGAGCTCGTTGAACGGCAGTTGCGCGACCTGCCCGGCCGGCCTGCGCATCGGGGCGGCGCCCGCAATCCGCGAGGCAAGATAACCCGCGGTGGTCGAATAGATCAGCGAGTTATTCCATTCGGTATAGGCCGCGAAATTGGCATACGCCATGAAGGCCGGCCCAAAGCGTCCCATCGGCAGCAGCACGGACGCCGCGAGATTGTCATTCGGCAGTGGACGGCCGTCGGGATAGGTGACGCCGAACTGCGCCCATTTCGAGCGCGGCAGCTGCACGCTGAGGTCGGTCTGATCCCATGGCAGGCTCGAGGGCACCTTGATCTCTTCCAGCCACGGCTCGCCGCGCCGCCACTTCAAGCCCTTGGCGATGTAGTTCGCTGTCGAGCCGATCACGTCGTCCTCGCTGCGCAACAGGTCGCGCCGGCCGTCGCCGTCATAGTCGACGGCATAGTTGACGTAATGCGTCGGCAGGAACTGCGTCTGGCCGAGCTCGCCGGCCCAGGAGCCGATCATCTCGTCGGGCGTGAGATCGCCGCGGTCGATCACCTTCAGCGCGGCGATGGTCTCGTTCGCGAACATCTCCGAACGGCGGCAGTCATAGGCGAGCGACACCAGCGATTTCAGCGTCGGCAGATTGCCCATGTTGACGCCGAAGTCGCTCTCCAGGCCCCAGAACGCGGCGATCACCGCCGGCGGCACGCCGTACTCTTTTTCGGCACGGGCGAACGCCGCAGCGTGTTGCTTGATATGCTGCTGGCCGTTCTGCATGCGATAGGGCGCGGCCATGCGGCCGGCAAATTCGGTGAAGAGCTGGCCGAACACGCGCTGGCCGCGGTCGCGGTTGACGATGCCCTGGTCGTAGACGAGGTAGGGCGAAGCCTCCGCTATCGTTCGCTGCGACACGCCGGCCGCAACCGCCTGCTGTTTCAGGTCGGCGAGGAAGCGATCGAAGCTCTGCCCATTGTGGCACGACGCCGCGCGCGACGAGGGCACCGTGGCCTTGGGCGCGGCAGGCCTTGCGGGTGGCGGCGCGATCTGGGCGGAGGCGGTTGAAGAGAGCGCGAACAGAGCGGCGGCCGCGATCGCAAATCGGGTCTTGGACATGAGGTTTCCGAAAGGGGGAGGAGACGTTTGGATTCTTGACGAAGTTTAATGGAATGCTCGAGCTCAAACCAGTGCCGCGGCTCCGCGACGCACCCTAGAACCTTGCATCCGGGCCGGGGTCATCCCTACCTCGTGTTTGCCGGCCTGCCACGCGTCCAGCGGCCATGGCCGGCTCCAGGAGACGGCCATGAACTATCTGCGTACCGCAATGCTTCTCGCAGGCCTCACCGCCCTGTTCATGGGCGTGGGCTATCTGATCGGCGGCGCCGCTGGCACCATGATCGCGCTCGTGATTGCGGCGGCGACCAATCTCTTCACCTACTGGAACTCCGACCGCGCGGTGCTGTCGATGTACGGTGCCCATCAGGTCGACCGTCAAAGCGCGCCGGAACTGGTCGGGCTCGTTGCCGAGCTTGCGGGCCGCGCAGGCCTGCCGATGCCGCGCGTGTTCGTGATGGACGAAGCGCAGCCCAACGCGTTCGCGACAGGCCGCAATCCCGAGAACGCCGCCGTGGCCGTCACAACGGGCCTGATGAACCAGCTCAGCCGCGAGGAGCTTGCCGGCGTGATCGCGCACGAGCTCGCGCACATCAAGAATCACGACACCCTGCTGATGACTGTTACCGCCACCATCGCCGGCGCCATCTCGATGCTGGCGCAGTTCGGCATGTTCTTCGGCGGCAACCGCGACAACAACGGCCCCGGCATCGTCGGCTCGATCCTGATGATGATCCTGGCGCCGCTCGGAGCCATGCTGGTGCAGATGGCGATCAGCCGCACCCGCGAATACGCCGCCGACGATCTCGGCGCGCGCATCGCGGGACAGCCGATGTGGCTGGCGTCGGCGCTGGTGAAGATCGAGGGCGCCGCGCATCAGGTGCCGAACTATGACGCCGAACGAAATCCCGCGACCGCACATATGTTCATCATCAACCCGCTGTCGGGCCATGGCGTCGACAACCTTTTCGCCACCCATCCCTCGACGCAGAACCGCATCGCGGCGCTCCAGCAACTGGCGGCCGAGCTCGGCGCGCGAGCGACGCCGTCGGTCGGCGCCAACGAGAATTATCCGCCGCAGGGCCCGTGGGGCCGCTCGTCTTCACGGGGTCCCTCGGATCGGCCTTCACGTGGACCTTGGGGCTGATGCGGAATCCGCCGGATTTTGGCTGGCTTTGTGACCTGGCGCACACAGGGCCGGTCTCGCCGGTGTTAACACCTGATCGAGAGTGTTCCTTCGAAAGGGGATGCGTGGCCGGCCCGTCGCCGGTCACCGTCGATGATGACCAGAGCTGCGGTGCCATTGTTGATCGTGCTGGGCGTGGCCATTGGCCTGTCCACGCATACGGTCGTGAATTGCGGTGATGAGGACGAGCCCGACATCTGCTCGGCCGTGATCGGCTTCTCGCCGTTCCGTGGCTCCCTAATCGCCTTCGCCTATGAGGGGCGCGGACGGATCGCGCTGCGCCACGGCGACAACGGCCGGGCGATCGCCGATTTCAACGAGGCCATCCACCTCAATCCCAACCGCGCCTCGCTCTATCGCGACCGCGCGCAGGCGTACCGTCAGAACGGCGAGCTGAGCCTCGCGATTGCCGATTTTGACGAAGCGATCGCGCTCGATCCCAGGCCGGCGCCGCCCTATCACGAGCGCGGCCTCGCTCTCGCCGCCAAGGGTGATCTCGACCGCGCGATTCTGAGCTACAGCACCGCCGTCCGCCTCGACCCCTCCGACCCGCAGGCCCGCCTCGACCGCGGCCTTGCGTTCCTCGCCCGCGGCCAGGCCAACGATGCGCGTGCAGATTTCGAAGCCGCTGTTGCGTTGCCGCCCGGCAAGGACGGCCGCACACGCGCCGCCGCGCGCGCAAAACTCGCCGAGCTCTCGAGCGCCGGGCCGGCCCGCGTCTCGGCGCCGACGCGGTGAGAGGTGTTCTCCCTCGCCCCGTTCTTACGGGGAGAGGGTTGGGGTGAGGGGCTCTATCCGAGAAGATGGTGAGAGTTGGATCTGCGGAGACTCCCCCTCACCCGGATCGCAAGAGCGATCCGACCTCTCCCCGCAAGCGGGGCGAGGTGAAGGGCGCAAGCGTCGGCTACTTCGCCTTCTTGGCTTTGGCCTTCTTGGCCTTCGCGGCCTTCTTCGCCGGCTTGTCCTTGGCCGGCTTCTCGGCCTTCGCCTCGATGGGCGTGCTGGCGGCCAGCCGCATGGCGCGGGAGTAGCTGTCGGCGACATTGTCGGCGGACATCTGGAGGCGCCTTGCGGCGGTGGTGGCCTGCTCCATGGTGGCCTTGGCCATCATCTTGAAGCGGGCGCCGGTCTCCTTGCCCCTGGCCTTGGCCGCAAGGCCGCTGAAGCGATCCCGCCGCTGCTTGGCGCGGGTCATCAGGCCCGTCTGCAGCTGTCTGGCCAGTTGCCGGATCACGACATCCAGGTCGGCGTCCGCCATGTCTTTTATCCTCTTCGAAACAGTCCCAATCGATGCGGCGGGACTATGCAGATCGGGCCCCACCTTGGCAATTCCTGCCCGGGCGTCATCCGCAGCTTCCGGTTACCAAAACTGAAAAGCCGCGCATGTCGCGCGGCTTTTGGCATTGGCTTGGCGCGAGGTGCGCCGTGCCGGCCTTATTTCAGCGAGGCGACCGGTCCGCTTGAGCTTGCTGCCGGATCGGGGTCGAAGCCGAACACGCCGACCAGATATTTGTAATAGTCCGGCATCTTCTCCTTGAGCGCCTCGCGGGTCTTGGGATCGTGGAATTCGCTCTTGCCGGCCAGGAAGATGCTGGCGGTGACCGCAAAGAACTCCATGTGGTTCTTCAGTGCATAGGCTTCCTTGGGCAGGAAATCCTTGGACTTGGCATAGGCGTAATAGCCGATCACGCCCTTGTTGGCGTAGCCGTCCGGCAGCAGGCGCGCGTGATAGGCGTGCAGCATCTCGTGGAGCAGCACGGCCTCTTTCTCGTAACGCATCATGTCCGGCCGGACCATGATGACGCCGAGCCCGGAATCGACCGCGAGGTCGACGGCGTTCGGGTTGGTCCAGCGCTGCTTGTCGTGGTCCCACACCGTTAGCGTCCGCGGGGTGGTGCGCTGGATATCCGGCGTGACCCGGCCGTAGCAGGCGGTTGCGGCGCCTTCGTCGAGGCAGGCCAGCTCGCTCGCGATGATCGGGACGGTACGGAAGAAGCGAAGCACGCGCGGCGAGAACCCGGCGCCTTCGACCACGTCGATCTGCTGCTTCAGATTCTCGGTGAGCTTGTCGACGTCCTTGCGTTCGGAATTCTCCGACACGTCGAACATGTAGCCGCGGTAGCTCTGGAAGCCGGGCGGCAGCGCCTTCGCGGCATCGGCGGACGCGACATCGAGCGAGCCGGCGGTGGACGGATTGGCGAACAGCGCGCCGACAACGGTCGCGGTCAGCAGCAACGCAATGCGCATGATGAACCCCCTGATGTCACTTCACGCGGCAGGATAGGCTGCCGTTGTTTGCGAAAAGTGAGTGGGGCGAGACTAAGGCAGCGATGTTGAGGCGTGCTTAATCCTTGGTTGCAGATCGCGAAGGCGGATTAGGGCAGGGTTAACCAAGCCGTAGATCGGCGGCGCGCTTGGGCGTAACATGCCGCTCGGGCATCAAGCCCGGATCAGAAGCCGAAGGGAGGATGCCATGTATGCCGCCATCCGTCAGGCCAAGGCGAAGAGCGGAAGCGCCGAAGAGCTGGCGCGCCGCATCAAGGACGGCGCCGTTCCGATCATCAGCGACGTCGACGGCTTCAGGGCCTATTACGTCGTCTATGCCGGCGACGACACGGTGACCGCGATCTCCATCTTCGACAAGTTCGAGCAGGCGGAGGAGGCGAACCGGCGTGCCATTGCCTGGATCGAAAAGGATCTGGGGTCGCTGTTGGCGGGGCATGCGAGCGCCGCCGCGGGGCCGGTGATCGTGCATACGCTGGCGTAGTTGGTTGGATCGCTCGCGCCTCAAACTCAACGGTCATCGCCCGGCTTGACCGGGCGATCCAGTACTCCGAGACGGCTATGATTGAACCGATGGCCGCGCCGTACTGGATGCCCCGCTTTCGCGGAGCATGACAACGGAGAGGGGTTACAACTCCCTCGCATTCGAGAACGCGAACGAGCTCACCCGTCGCGTGGTCTCGTCCAGGATCAACGTGCGTGTGATCGGCGGCTCGGCGCGCTGGGCGCAGTTTTCGCGCTCGCAGAGCCGGCAGTTGACGCCGATCGGCGTGCCTTCCGTCTTCTCCAGGTCGATGCCGGTGGCGTAAGTCAGGCGCGCGGCGTGGCGGATCTCGCAGCCGAGGCCGATGGCGAAGCGCGGCTGCGGCTGCGGGTGCGGCGCGACGGGCCGGCGCACCATCTGGGCGATCGAGAAATAGCGCGTGCCGTCGGAGAGCTCGATCACCTGCTTCAGCAGGCGATCCGGCGTGTCGAAGGTCGAGTGCACGTTCCACAGCGGACAGGTGCCGCCGAATTTCGAGAACGGGAAGGTGCCGGAGGAAAAGCGCTTCGACACGTTGCCGGCATTGTCGACGCGCAGCAGGAAGAACGGAATGCCGCGTGCGTTCGGCCGTTGCAGCGTGGTGAGGCGATGGCAGACCTGCTCGAAGCCGGAATTGAAGCGCTGCGCCAGCACGTGGATGTCGTAGTTGAGGGCTTCGGCCGCCGCGAGGAAGGCCGGGTAGGGCATCATCACGGCCGCTGCAAAGTAGTTGGCGAGCGTGATGCGGAACAATCGGC
Organism: Bradyrhizobium sp. S3.12.5; assembly: GCF_040548225.1. Taxonomy (NCBI): domain Bacteria; kingdom Pseudomonadati; phylum Pseudomonadota; class Alphaproteobacteria; order Hyphomicrobiales; family Nitrobacteraceae; genus Bradyrhizobium; species Bradyrhizobium sp. S3.12.5. Next base: position 105,890 of record NZ_JBEPRF010000018.1, on the reverse strand, counting down.
GCGGCGTATCGTCGAGCGGGCCGGCGCGGCCGATGATGGTCTCCAGGGCTTGCGTGCATTCGCCGAGGCCGAGCTGGAAGGCGAGCTGGAAGGCGCGACCCGGAGGGTCGACCAGCTCCGAGATCAGGAGCTGACGGCGGTGACGGTCGAAACGGCGGAGCGTTTCGCGCATCACGTCGACCGGCATGATCCGGGTCTGGATCGAATGCTTTTCGCGCAGGCGCGCGGCGAGCGCGGCATAGAGCCCTTCGGCCGGCACGTTCAACTCGTCCCGCAAGGTTTCGGCGGCCTGCTCGAGCTCCGGGAAATAATTGCGGTTGGCCTCGATCAGCTCGCGCACGCGCTCGACCGGATTGGCCTCGTAGCGCGTGCCGACATCGCGGTCGGCCATTTGCGCTGCCGCCAGCGTCTCGCCCTGGCGCGCCTCGGTATAGGCCGCGTAGAGCCGCTGCAGCGCGTGCGTCACGCCGGGACAGAGCTCGGCGAGGTCGCGCAGCTCCTGCTTGGGGACCTCGATCTGGCGGAACAGCGGATCGGAGAAGACCTCGTTGAGTTCGGCGAAGAAGCGGTCCTCGTCGGCAGTGGCGAGATCGCGCAGATCGAGGTCGTAGGTTTCGGCCAGCCGCAGCAGGATCTGCGCCGTCACCGGGCGCTGGTTCCGCTCGATCAGATTGACATAGCTCGGCGAGATCCCGAGCCCCTCGGCGATCTGGGTTTGGGACAGTCCCAATTGCTGCCGGATCCGCCGGAAGCGCGGACCGACGAACAGCTTTTTCCCGGATACGGCGGGCATTTTCAGGCCTCCAGACGCGCTAAGGACAGATAAGCTGACTTATAATTTTACAAGATTGACAAAATAACATCTATTACATGTTCCGATGTTACATGACATCACCATTCGAATACAAGGCCTCTGTACGAACTTCCCTTTCTCGCGTTTAGCTCCTGTCACGCATTTCGCAATGCACTGTCAAAAATGTCGAGAGACGAGAGAGACGAACATGAACTATCAGCCCCGTGGCATGAACTCCCTGCAGGGTCCGGCTTCGTATCAGAGCGAGATCGAGGCGGCCCAGGCGCTCCTCGAGACCAAGCCGACCTGGAATGGGGTGTCGGCCGAGGCCGTCGCGCGCATGCGCATCCAGAACCGCTTCAAGACCGGCCTGGACATCGCCCGCTACACCGCGGCGCTGATGCGGGCCGACATGGCGGCCTATGACGCCGATCCGACCAAGTATACCCAGTCGCTGGGCTGCTGGCATGGCTTCATCGCCCAGCAGAAGCTGATCTCGATCAAGAAGCACTTCGGTGGCAAGACCGATCGCCGCTACCTCTATCTGTCCGGCTGGATGATCGCGGCGCTGCGCTCCGAGTTCGGACCGCTGCCCGACCAGTCGATGCACGAGAAGACCTCGGTGCCGGCCTTGATCGAAGAGCTCTACACCTTCCTGCGTCAGGCGGACTCCCGCGAGCTCAACGACATCTTCCGCGCGCTCGACAAGGCGCGCAAGGAAGGCGACAAGGCCCGCGAGAAGGAGCTGATCGAGAAGGTCGACAACTTCCAGACCCATGTCGTGCCCGTCATCGCCGACATCGACGCCGGCTTCGGCAACGCCGAGGCGACCTATCTGCTCGCCAAGAAGATGATCGAAGCGGGCGCCTGCGCGCTGCAGATCGAGAACCAGGTCTCCGACGAGAAGCAGTGCGGTCACCAGGACGGCAAGGTCACCGTGCCGCACGAGGTCTTCCTGGCGAAGATCCGCGCCTGCCGCCACGCGTTCCTCGAGCTCGGCATCGAAGACGGCGTCGTCGTGACCCGCACCGACTCGCTCGGCGCCGGCCTGACGCAGCAGATCGCCGTCAGCCACAAGCCCGGTGACCTCGGCGACCTCTACAACAGCTTCCTCGACTGCGAGGAAGTGACGGCGCAGAACGCCCGCAACGGCGACGTCATCATCAACCGCAACGGCAAGATGATGCGTCCGAAGCGGCTGCCCTCGAACCTCTACCAGTTCCGCCCCGGCACGGGCGAAGATCGCTGCGTGCTCGACAGCATCACCTCGCTGCAGAACGGCGCCGACCTGCTCTGGATCGAGACCGAGAAGCCGCATATCGAGCAGATCGCCAAGATGGTCGACCGCATCCGCAAGGTCGTTCCGAACGCGAAGCTCGCCTACAACAACTCGCCCTCGTTCAACTGGACGCTCAACTTCCGCTGGCAGGTCTACGACGCGATGAAGGAAGCCGGCAAGGATGTCTCGAAGTATAACCGCGCCGAGCTGATGAAGCCGGAATACGACGATACGCCGCTGGCGATTGAAGCCGACGAGCGCATCCGCACCTTCCAGGCGGATTCGGCCAAGCGCGCGGGCATCTTCCATCACCTGATCACGCTGCCGACCTATCACACGGCCGCGCTGTCCACCGACAACCTCGCACGCGAGTATTTCGGCGAGCAGGGCATGCTCGGCTACGTCAAGAACGTCCAGCGTCAGGAGATTCGTCAGGGCATCGCCTGCGCCAAGCACCAGAACATGGCCGGCTCCGATATCGGCGACGACCACAAGGAATACTTCGCAGGTGAAGCCGCCCTGAAGGCGGGCGGCGCCCACAACACGATGAACCAGTTCGGCTAACGCCACGCAACAGGAGACTGATATGACCAAGGGCAGCAATTTCTGGGTGATCGGCGGCGAGTTCGGCTCGATGAACTTCCACAAGCTCGTCGAAGGCTCGGCCCAGGTGCAGGGTCCGTTCAAGACCCGCAAGGAAGCTGAAGACGCCTGGCGCTCGGTTTCGGAAGAGAACCGCCACAAGGCCGGCGTCCGTTTCTCGATCGTGGAAGAGCCGTCGCGGGTCTCGGCCTGACGGCTGCCTGACAAATAAGAAGACGTCCAAGGACGGAGGGTCCCATCCGGCGCAAGCCGGGTGGGATCGTCTGCTTTTGGCACACATCAACGGCCTGTGGGTGTCGTAAGTATCTGGAATGATAGGCCCTTTGCGGGCGCTTTGGTTGCTGATAGGTTAATGGCGGAAAGTCGAGGACCAGGCCGACAATGTCAGAGCCCGAGACCAGCGGGACCCATCCCAGCCAGCCGCGCCCGGTGCGGCTGCGCGATGCGCTGCTGCGCGCGCGGATCGAGGCCGCCGACCGGACCGGCGTCGTCGTCGATCTCAGGGATGCCGAGGTGGCGCGGCTCGAGATCCTCAACGACGCGCTCGACCCGCTGTTCGCCCAGGTTCCGGATCAGATCGATTTGTTCGACCGCGGCATCAGCCAGGGCGATACGCCGCGGCTCTGGATCGACGTCGTCGCGCACATCATGATGGGGCGCGACAAGCGGCTGTACCGCTTCGTCCAGGACAGCCGCTTCGGCCGCATCGTGCTCGCCGAATCGCACGACACTGCGGTGATCGTTGACGCCGTGACCGACTACGTCGCCCGCCGCATGATCGAGCGCGAGCGCGCGATGGTGGTGCTGCCCGAGCCGAAGCCGGAGGTCGCGGAGCCGCCCCGCCGCTCGCGCGTCTGGCCGTTCGTGTTCGGCTTCATCCTCGGTGCCGCCGCGCTGTTCGGCGTCGCCGTGCTCGCGGCGCTGCGGAGCTGGTGAGATTTCGTCATTGCGAGGAGCGAAGCGACGAAGCAATCCAGGCTGTCTCCGAGGAAGCAGTCTGGATTGCTTCGCTTCGCTCGCAATGACGGCAAGGCTAAACCACCCGCGCGCGCTTGATCTCGCGGATCTGCAGGTCATGATCGATGCTTCGCACGATCTGCTCGCAGTGCCAGCCGGCATTGTCCTTCTCGATCGCGAACAGATTGTAGGCCGCCGCTGGATGTCGCCCGTGCGCGAGCGCCGAGGCCGACGGCACGCCGATCGCGGGAATGTTGCCGTTCCGACCTGCGAACCACATCGTCGAATGGATGTGGTCGTGCCCGTGCAGGATCAGCTCGACGCCGTGGCGCTTGAGCAGCGCCAGCAGCGCCGCGGAATCCGTCAGCCGCTTCTGCCATGCGCTGGACTTCAGGGGGTGATGCACCAGCAGCACGCGGAAGACGTCCTCGGCCGCGAGCTGATCGAGCACCCGTTCGAGTGCGGCGAGCTGATCGTGCCCGAGCGTGCCCGTCGCCATCAAGGGCGGCGTCGGCACGGCGCTGGAGAGGCTGATCAGCGCAGCCGGCCCGCGCCGGCGCACACCGGGAAAGCCGGTGTTGCCGTCGTCGTCTGCAAGATAGGGCGCAAAGGTCTCGCCGAAGCGATGGCGCGTGACGCGGACATAAGCGTCGTGATTGCCGGGAATCGTGGTGACGCGATCGGGCGGCCCGACCCCGTCGAGCCAGGCGCGCGCCGGCGCGAACTCCGCCTCCATCGCCAGATTGACGAGATCGCCTGTGACCGCGATGTGGTCGGGCGCCTGCGCCTTGATGTCGGCGACCAATGCATCGAGCACCTCGCGGCGGTGGTAGTTGTGACGGTTGCGCGTCCAGTTGACGTAGCCGAGCGCGCGCTTGCCGGCGAGCTCGATCAGCCGCGGCTTCGGCAGCGGCGGCAGATGCGGGTCGGACAGATGGGCGAGCGTGAAAGGTGCCATGGCGCGCGGTTGCCTCGCTATTCGCACGCTGTAATGGCAAGGTCGCCGGCAACGTGCAAGGGACGCTTGAAAGGGCGCTTCAGGAGAGCCTGATGGGGGAACGCCTGGACAAGATCCGACGCAGATTCGAGCCGCTGCTGCGGCGTGTCTTCCACGCCTATTTCCTGCTGGTCCGCGGTATGACGCTCGGCGTCCGCGCCGTGGTGCTCGATGCCGACAACAAGGTGTTTTTGGTCAAGCACAGCTACGTCTCGGGCTGGTATCTGCCGGGCGGCGGCGTCGACTATGGCGAGACCATGGAGCAGGCGATGCGCCGCGAGCTCAAGGAGGAGGGCGATATCGACCTCACCGGGGAGGCCGTGCTGCACGGCGTCTTCCTCAACAGCCACATCTCCCGCCGCGACCATGTCGCGGTCTATGTCGTCAGGCATTTCCGGCAGGACAGGTTGCCGGCGCCCAACCACGAGATCATCGAATGCGGCTTCTTCGACACCGCCGCGCTGCCGGAGGAGGCGACCCCCGGCACGCGGCTGCGGATCGCGGAAGTGCTTCACGGCAGGCCCGTGATTGCGACGTGGCGCTGAGGGCGGGCTATGCTAGTACCAGTCCGAATGGGCGCCACGGAAACCTGATGAAAGCCGCAAAACTCGCCTTCGGCTTGATCTGCCTCGCGATCCTCGCCAGCAACATTGCGACAATGTCGCGCTGGAGCGAGGCGCGCGGGGTCTATGACGACATCTGCTATCTCCGGCAGGCGCATCTGTTCCAGCGCTTCGGCGCCGGTGGGCTCGACACCAACGCGGTCAGGGACGACGACCGCTATTTCGAAGGCAAGCTGAAGGACATTGCCTTCGCCGAATGGAAGGATCCGATCCGCTGGCCCTGCCACAATCCGATGCCGGGCGGCAAGGTCGTGTTGCAATATCCGCCGGGCACCGGCTTTCTGCTGGCGCTGTTTCCGCAAGGCCATCAGGTCGTGCCGCTCTACATTGCGGCGAGCCTGATCCTGTGCGGCCTCGCGCTATCAGGCATTGCCATGGCGCGGACGCTGCCGTCGATCCTGGGCGCTGGCGTGTTCGGCGCGCTTGCCGTCTATCTCATGATCAATCCGGCGAAAGCGAGCTATTCGGTCGCGCCGACCATGGCGCTGTGCGCGGTCGCGGGCTTGCTGACAGCGCTGTGGCTGGCCAGGGGCAAGCGCAGTGTCTTACTGATTGCGCTGATCGGCCTCCTGCTCGGCGCATCCGTGAATTTCAGGCTGCCGAATGCCTTGCTCGCGGCCGGCTACTTCCTCTTCCTCGGCATTCCCTTCCTGTGGACGCGTTCGCTTGCAACGTTTGTGCAGGGCCTCGCCTTCGGTGCCGGCGTGCTCGTCGGCATGGCGCCGACGCTGGCCGCCCAGGCCATCAACGCCGGCAGTGCGCTGTCGACGACCTATGGCAGCGCCGATCTGGTCGCGCCGGCGTTCGATCTTGCGGTTTTCGGTCAGTATTTGCGCGACATGCAGATCGTGCTGATCGTGCTTGCGATCGGCGCGACGCTCTCGCTGTTGTGGTCGCGCGAGGGGCATATGCAGCAGGCTGCCTTCGTCGTTGCCGGCAACCTCGCCGTCAATCTCGGCTTCTTCCTGAGCCATCCGATTTTCACACCGTACTACGTCGTGCCGATTGCGATGTTGTCGCTGTGGACGCTGTCGTTTGCCCGGCTGCTTCAGCCAGCCGAGGCGCGCGAGGCTGCATCGGTCCGGCGCGAGCCGGCCAGTCTGGGAGCGCTGCCGCGATGACATCCGCTCAATCCCGCATCGCCGTGCTGGTGCCCTGCTACAATGAGGAGGCGGCGGTCGCGACTGTCGTCGCCGACTTCCGCAAGGCGCTGCCCGCGGCGGAAATCTATGTCTACGACAACAATTCGCGCGACCGCACCGCTGCTGTCGCGCACGAGGCCGGCGCGATCGTGCGCAGCGAGCGGCGGCAGGGCAAGGGCCACGTGGTGCGTCGCATGTTCGCCGATGTCGAGGCCGACATCTACGTGCTGGTCGACGGCGACGCCACCTACGATGCGCCGAGCGCGCCGCCCATGATCGACAAGCTGCTCGACGAACATCTCGACATGGTGGTGGGCTTTCGCATCGACCAGTCGCAGGCCGCCTACCGTCTCGGCCATCGCACCGGCAACCGCATGCTGACCGGCTTCCTGTCCTCGACCTTTGGACAGGAGTTCAAGGATATCCTGTCCGGGTACCGCGTGTTCTCGCGGCGCTTCGTCAAATCGTTCCCCGTGCTGTCTGATGGCTTCGAGATCGAGACCGAGCTCGCGGTCTACGCGCTGGAGCTGTCGCTGCCGGTTGCCGAGGTCGAGACACCCTATTACGCGCGCCCGGAAGGTTCGTTTTCGAAGCTCAACACCTGGCGCGACGGCCTTCGCATTCTCGGTACCATTCTGAAGCTGTACCGCTCGGAGCGGCCGCTGCGCTTCTTCACCGTGATCGGAATCCTGCTGGCGCTGGCCGCGATCATCCTTGCGATCCCGATCGTCGTCACATTCATCGAAACCGGCCTGGTGCCGCGCCTGCCGACCGCCGTGCTGTCGATGGGATTGACGATCATGGCGCTGCTGTCGATCTCGTCGGGCCTCGTGCTCGATACCGTGACGCGGGGGCGACGGGAGATGAAGATGCTGGCCTATCTGTCCCAGCCGGCGCCGAAAAGGAACTGAAGTCGGGCGCTGCCATGGACTGCCGAACGTCCAGATGCTACTCCGCGAAACAACATGAACGATCTCTCAATCACCATCAGTCCCGAAGCTGCGGGCGACGCCCAGGCGATCGAGCGGCTGCACGAGCGCACCTTCGGCCCCGGCCGCTTCGTGCTCAGCGCCTACCGCATCCGCGAACACGTCGACCATCTGCTCGACGTCTCCTTCACCGCCCGCATCGGCACGCTGCTGGTCGGCTCCGTCAGGCAATTACCGGTCGTGATCGGTGAGACGCCGGCGCTGCTGCTCGGGCCGCTCACCGTCGAGCCGCCATTTCGCAGCCGCGGCATCGGCCGCATGCTGATGGAGCGGGCGCTGAAGGACGCCAGGGACAAAGGCCATCGCCTCGTGCTGCTGGTCGGCGACGAGCCCTATTACAGCCGCGTCGGCTTCAAGCTCGTCCCCAAGGGACGCGTGACCATGCCGGGCCCGGTCGATGCCGCCCGCGTCCTGGTGTTCGAGCTCGTCGACGGCGCCTTCGAAGGCGTCTCGGGCAAGGTCGCTCCCGACTGGAGCAAGGCGCGCGGGTAGGCTCACATGTTCCGGGTGACAGCCGACACATTGCAGGCCTACCTCGATTTCGATCCGCAGCGAAGGCGAGATCTGACCGAACTGCACAAGCTGGTCGTCTCGGTTGCGCCGACCCTCAAGCGCTATTTCCACCGAGGAACGCCCGCGGGAGAGGCGGGAATGCGCATGAAGATGATCGGCTACGGCAAGTTTCGCTACGCCGTCAAGTCGGGAAAAAGCACGGAGTGGCCGGTGATCGGTGTTGCGCTCCAAAAGAACTACATCAGCGTGTACGTGGCGGTTACCAGGCAAGGTGCGCCGATCGTCTCCCGTTATGCGGGAGAGCTCGGCGAACTGCGGATGGGGGGCAACAACTTCAGTTTCGAGCGGTTCGAGGATCTCGATCAGGATGCCGTATCGACCCTCGTCGCGGAAGTTGCCGGCATCTTCAAAGCGGATCCTGAAAACCCCGTTCGCTATATGCAGGGCTCGTGACTCGCCGGTGCCCGGCAAATAGCTCTGGGGCGTTATTCTGAACGCGGAAAGCCGGGCACGCTGTACCGTCGGCGCGGTTTATGCCAAAAACAGCAGGCCGCGAAGCTGACGAAGGACATGTGAAGTTTGGCCGCATCCAAAAAGGGCACCTCGCCCGCGGAACGCCAGAATGGGATTGATCGGACCATCGATCTCCTGGAAGCGCTGCTGCATTTGCGCGCGCCCTCCAGGCTCAGCGACCTCGCCAAGCAGATGGGCGCGCCGCGCTCGACCGTCTATGCCATCGCCAACCGCCTGATCGAGGCGGACCTGCTGGAGAGCGTTGGCGAGGGCGGTCAGGTCTATTTCGGCAAGGCGGTGCATCTCTACGGGCGGGCCTATGCGGAGGCCAATCCCCTGCATCGCCGATGCCGCGAAGCCCTCGACCGGCTGGCGACCCAGCATAGTGCCACCGCGCAACTCTGCGCGCTGCGTGGCCGCAAATATGTGGTGGTCGATACGCGGGACGGGTCGGGCCTGTTCCGGATCACGACGGATGTCGGCATCGAGGTGCCGCTGCCGTGGACTGCATCCGGCAGGTTGCTGCTGGATCACATGAGCCCGGCAGAGATTCGCGCGTTCGTTCCGAAAGAGGATTTTCGCCTTCCGGACGGCCGCGTCCTCGATATCGACGATTTCATCAAGGACGTCGCACGCGCGAGACGTGACGGCAAATGCGTGACGACGGCGCTGTCCGATCGGTTTACGTCGTGTCTTGCCGCCCCCATCCGCGACAAGAAGGGTGTCGCGGTCGCGACGCTCTGCTTCGTCGTTCCCGCGGATTCGGTGAAGGAGCGTAGGACCGCGCTGCTCGACGACCTCGTTGCCACCGCAACCGAACTCTCGGATCGCCACTGAACCCAGTCGACCGGCAGCGCCACGGCCGATGCACTGGCATCGGGCCGTCGCGGCCCCGCGTGTCCACTCTTGACATCATGCCGCTGCAATATCTAACGTAATGCTATAAGATAATGTTGTCCGTTATAAGAGACAATGTAGCAGCCGGCCGTAAGAGGCGCGACCCTGCGTTCCAGGCGAGGATTCGAAATGGCAAATGCAAGACGACAGGTACCCGGGCGACGCTGGCTGATCGGTTGTCTCCTCGGCGTCGGAATTCTCATCAACTACATCGATCGCGTCGGGCTGTCCGCCGCGACGCCCGAGCTCACCAGTGAGCTTGGCCTCACCGCCACCGATATCGGGCTGCTCGGCAGCGCGTTCTTCTGGACCTATTCGCTGCTGCAAGTCCCCGGCGGCATGGTGCTCGACCGCTTCGGCGTCACCATGGTCGGCCGTGCCAGCAGCTTCCTCTGGGCGGTCGCCGCCACCATCACCGCGCTCGCCAGCGGACTTTGGGGAATCGCCGGCGCGCGCCTGTTGCTCGGCGTCGCGGAAGCACCGGCCTTTCCGGCCAGCCAGAAGGCGACCGGGCACTGGTTTCCGCTCGATGAGCGCGCGCGCTCGACTGCGATCTTCGATTCCGCCGCCAAATTCTCCAACGTGATCGGCGTGCCGCTGGTCGCCTATGTGATCTTTCTCTACGGCTGGCGCTGGGGTTTTGGCGTCACCGCGCTGCTGAGCTTGCTGTATTTCGTCGCCTACTACGTCATCTATCGGAATCCGAGCGAGGATCCGAAGCTGTCCAAGACGGAGCATGACTACATCGTCGCCGGCGGCGGCACGCCGGAAGGCCCGGCCACGGCAGGGCAGAGCCGCATGCTCGGCTACCTCTTGCGCAACCGCAAGGTCTGGGGACTGACCATCGGATTCTCCGCCTATGGCTACACCTTCTATCTCTTCCTGACCTGGTTGCCGGGCTATCTCGCGCAGACCATGCATATGAATCTGATGTCGGCCGCGGGCTATTCGACGATTCCCTGGATTTTCGCGACGTTGTCGGACCTCCTGATCGGCGGCTTCCTGGTGGATCATTTGATCGCCCGTGGTTACGACAGCACGCGGGTGCGCCAGTCGGTGATCATCGTCGGCATGCTGATGGGGCTTGCCGTCATCGGCGCCGCCTTCACCGTGAAGCCGGGCTGGGCGCTGCTGTGGCTGTCGATCGCGATCTCGGGATTGTCGGCCGCGGCGCCCGTGGGGTCCTCGATCGTGTCGCTGATCGCGCCGAAGGGCGGGGCGGGAACGGTCGGCGGCATTCTCAATTTCACCAACAACATGATGGGCGTGCTCGCACCGATCGTGACTGGTATAGTCGTCGACTGGACTCAATCGTTTGCCGGCGCCTTCATGATCGCCGGCGTGGTGCTGCTGATCGGCATCTTCTTCTATGTCGTGGTGCTGGGGCGGATCGAATCGATTCCCGATTTCGCCGAGGCACCGCCGCCGGACGCCGTGCCGGTCCACTGAGGAGAGGGCCATGCCCCAAGGAACAAGCCAAAGCAGAGCCAGGGACACTCTCATCCGCAATGCCCGGCTGATCGACGGCACCGGCGCGCCGTGGTTCGAGGCCGACCTGCGCATCAGCGGCAGCCGCATCGCGGCGATCGGCGCCTCGCTGCCGGCGGAGGAGGCCGACATCATCGACGCGCGCGGATGCTATCTCGCGCCGGGTTTCATCGACGCCCATTGCCATGACGACCTGATCTGCCTGCGCGAGCCTGACAGGCCCGAGAAGGCGTTGCAGGGCGTGACCACGCTCGTGGTCGGCAATTGCTGCTTCTCGCTCTATCCGGCGACCGCAGGCTCCGCCGAGATGCTGCGCCTGCACTTCTCGGGTCTCGCCGGCGAAACCCGCTCGAACGAAGTCTTCGACAGTTTCGACGGCTACCGGCTGGCGCTGGAAGGGCCAGGCGTGGCGCTCAACCTCGTCTCGCTGGTCGGACATGCCGCGATCCGGCTCGCGGTGCTCGGTTACGACCGCCGCGCGGCGACGGCGCAGGAGATCGCGGCGATGCAGGCGCTGCTCGCCCAGCAACTCAGGCAAGGCGCTGCCGGCCTGTCGCTCGGTCTCGTCTATCCGCCGAGCGCCTATGCCGACACCCATGAACTGTGCGCGCTGGCGGAGACGGTGCGCGCGCACGGTAAGCTGCTCACCGCCCATATCCGCAGCTACGAAGCGGGCCTGCTGAATTCCATCGACGAGTTCATCGCGATCCTGCGCGCCTCCGGAGCCGCGGGGCTGCTGTCGCATCTGCAATCGGCGGGAAAGCCGAACTGGGGCGCGATCCCCAAGGCGCTCGACCGGCTCGAGGCCGCGCGCGCAGAGGGGATCGATATCTCGTTCGACATGTATCCGTATCCCGCCGGCAGCTCCTACATGCTGCAATTGTTGCCGCCGGCGGCGCTGGAAGGCGGCATCGACGCGTTGCGCGCGCGGCTGCGCGATCCGGCCAGCCGCGAGGCGCTGCGCGTGCTGGTGGAGGAGGGCGATCCCGATCCGCATGCCGCGCAGTCCAAGATCGTGCTGATCGGCTGGCACAATGTGCGCATCTCCGGCACCGGCAATCCCGCGCTGAAGCCACTCGAGGGCAAGTCGATGGTCGATGCCGCGCGCGAGCTCGGCATCTCGCCGTTCGATCTCATGGTTCGGTGCATCGAGGAGGACCAGGGCCAGACCGGCATCATCATGTTCCAGCTCGATGAGGCCGATCTGCGCGCCGCCTTCACCCATCGCCTGCACATGGTCGGCTCCGACGGCATTCCGCGCCCAGGGACCAAGCCGCATCCGCGCGCCTATGGCAGCTTCCCGCGCGTCGCCGGCCGCCTGACACGCGAGCAAGGCTGGCTCACGTTGGAGGACGCCGTGCGGCGAATGACGGCGATGCCCGCCCAGCGCTTCGGCCTGTCCGACCGCGGCATCCTGCGGCCAGGCATGGTCGCGGATCTCACTTTGTTCGACGATACCATCATGGACAAGGCGACGTTCGAGACGCCGACGGAAATGCCCGCAGGCATCCGTTCTGTATTCGTCGCAGGCGAGGCCGTGGTTGCAGACGGACGCAGCACCTTCGCGCGGCCGGGCCGGGCCCTGATCACCGGATGACGGCCCTGCAGACATCATCACCACAGACAGGACGAGACCAATGACGCTGAAACGATATGGCGCGGCCGGCGGCACTGGTACCGGCGGCCAGCACCTTCCTTTTGCCCGCGCGGTCGAGGCCGACGGCTGGCTTTACGTTTCGGGGCAGACGCCGATGGAGAACGGCGAGGTGATCGAGGGCGGCATCATCCCCCAATCGCACAAGGCGATCCGCAACCTGCTCGCCATCCTGACCGAGGCCGGTTACGAGCCCAAAGATGTCGTGCGTTGCGGCGTCTGGCTCGACGATCCCAGAGACTTTCAAAGCTTCAACAAGGTCTTCGCCGAATATTTCGGCGCCAATCCGCCGGCGCGGGCCTGCGTGGTGTCGAGCATGGTGGTCGATTGCAAGGTCGAAATCGACTGCGTCGCCTATCGCAGGTGAGCCGGATTGTGCTGCGTCGGGGCCCGCAGGCGCCGACGCAGGCAAGCCGCACAGCTAGAACCGCTGCGACATGCCGACATAGAAGCCGCGCCGCGGTCCGTATTGCGGGGCGAACACGCCGATGCCGGAGCCGTCGCGGATCTGGTAGATCGTGTCGAACGCATTGACCACGTCGAAGCGCACCGTCGTCGGCTTGTTCGGCGCGACGATGTTGAAATCGTGCGACAGGCCGAAATTGACCTGCGTGTAGCCGGGCAGGTGATCGGTGTTGGCAAAGCCCGAGCGCAGGCCGCTGCCATAGATCATCGACACGCTGTAGCGCGTCCCCTCCCAGAGATAGGAGGCGCCGGCCGATCCCGACAGCATCTGGGCGTGGTCGGTGTAGATGTAATGGCCCGAGATGTAGGCAAGCTCGTCCGCGCCGAACAGATACTGGTTCGAGACGACGCTGGTCGCGATCTGCTTGGCCCAGGCAAGGTTGGCGTAGGCACTAAAATTGCCGTTGCGATAGGTCGACTTCAGCTCGACGCCGACGTTCTCGCCGCGATCGTAGTTGAAGCCGCTGAGCACATAGGCCGCGCCGAACTGGCCATCGTCGAGCAGGTCCCGCGCCTTCTTGTAGTAGGCGTCGGCGCCGACCTCGAGACCGGGGATCGGATAGATCTTCTGAACTACGCCGACATCGAACACGTGCGACCGCTCCGGCAGCACCGGGCTGTTCTGCCCGACCTCCGGCGTCTGCGTGTTGGCGGGCGCGCCGGGCGGGGTCACCAGCGCGAGATTGACCGGTGTCGCGATCACCTGCGAGGGCGGGGTGAAGTTGCGCGCGTAGCCGGCGTGGAAGGTGGTGCCGTCGAACGGCTTCCAGGTCAGGCTGACGCGCGGGCTGAGCTGGTTGGCATCGACAAATTGATACATCTGGTCGAAGCGCAGGCCGGCGTTCAGGGTCAGATTGTTGGTGATCTTCCATTCGTCCTGGACGTAGGTCCCGATCAGCCAGCCGGTCTTGGCGTTGGAATCGAACACCGAGAACGGAGCGTCGATCGTGCCCGCCGTCGGGTCCGCGGGATCGGCCAGCGGCAGCACCGTCGTTCCGCTGTTGACCAGCGTTCGCTCAGCGCTCACCGACAGGCCGAACCGCAGCGTGTGCGCGTAGCCGATGCGCCAGGCGGTGTCCTGCTGGATGCCGTTGACCACGCTCTGGCGATAGACGTCCGAGGAGACGCCGTTGAAGACGAGATCGCCGATCGGGTCGGGGTAGAAGTGCAGCTGGCTGTAGCGGTTGAAGTAGGAGGTCTGGGTATCGAACTCACCGTTCGAAGTCTGGTAGGAGACGACGTTGAACTGGTTGAACTCGTTCTGGTGCTCGTTGAGCCGGGACGAGTCGAAATCCGACACGCCGAAGGCGGTGAAACCCGGCGTCTGGCCGGGATTGTTCGGGATCTGGAACGTCGCATTCGACACGCCGCTCATGAAGGTGAGGCGGCTGGTCGGATCGATCATCGTCGAGAGATAGAGAAATCCCTTCTCCTGGTTGGTGCGGTCGTGGATCGCATTGACCGACGGGGTCGGGTTCTCGATGCCGAGATTGTTCTGGAGAAAGCGTCCCGACAGGAAATACTGCGTCTGCCCGGCGGTCCCGCCATATTCCACGTTGGTCGAGATGGTGCCGTGGCTGCCGCCATAGACGCCGACGACACCGGAATTGTTGAAGGCGTCCGCCTTGGTCGTGATGTCCAGCACGCCGGCGGTTCGCTGGCCGTATTGCGCCGGCAGCGCACCGGTGAGCAGACTGAGGCTGCCGACGATGCCGGTGTCGAGAATCTGCCCGAATGCGCCGACGCCGTCGGGAAGCATGACGCCGTTGATGCGATACTGAAGATTGGCGTGCTCGTTGCGGACGTGCAGATCGCCGCTCGCGGCCGAATCCTGGGTGACGCCGGGGAATTGCAGCAGCACCTTGTCCAGCGAAGCATTGGTACCCTGCGGCAGCGCCTCGATCGCCTGGTGATTGAGCGTGTGGGCCGTGGCGCCGCCGGGCGGAAGCACGCTTTGGCGCGCCGCGTCGAACCGGTCGCTCTGGCCCTCGACGGCGGCGGGAGCCTCGGTCTGTGGCCGTGCCTGCGTTGTCGCACGCCGCTTGGCAACGGCGACGCGAACCTTGGGGCGGCGCGGCGCCTGGGTCTGCTTGGGCGCATCGACTTCGACGCTCGGCAGCGTCGTGGTGGGAGCCGTCGTCTGCGCCATGGCGCTGCCGCCGGGATAGAACAGCGTGAGTGCGGCGAGGCTCGAGCCCGCCAATATTGCTTTTGAAGACACCATTGTCCTGATTTCCGATCGCGCACCGCCGCTTTCTTTTGGAGGCTTTGCGGGCGATACGCGCCGTCGACACGCGACGGATCAATTTCGATAACCTTGCGGGATCGGCGCGACGCGCGGCCGATGCCAAAGGCAGCTCAATCGATGGAGATCAGGACGCAGGTGGGGCGCGCGGCTGGAATGCCGTGCGGGCCGATTGCAGATGGATGAATTCGGCATCGGTGGTGCGGTAAAGCAGCTCGACCGCCTGCGGCAGCAACAGCAGGGGCGGCGTCGCGAACGTGACCGTGGCGGCCATCGCGACCAAGGCGCAGATCGCGCAATTGTCCTCGCCCGGCCGTTCGCGATCGGGATTTGTCGGGGACTGCTTCTGGACCGATGCGCTGTCGGTCGATGCGATGCTCTTGGCGCTGTCGGCCGGCTGAGACTGGGCGAGGGGCGCGGCCTGCGCGAACCAATGGCTATGACCGAAGGTCAGCGCGAACTGCACCAGCATCGCGAACAACGCGAGCCGGGCGCCGTGCCTGATATTCGACCGGAACCACTTCATCTGGAAACGCCACCCCGCATCGCGAGGCGCCGATCGGCGTCGCGATGTTATATTGTAACATCGCAGCAAGGGTCAGCGGATGTCAACCGCCGCCGCAACGGCCAAGGCGGACCGTTGTAAGATGTGTCGTTCCGGCAACTAACGCCCTTCGCGCACCCAGGTCGCGGCGAAGGCGCCGAGCAGCAGCAGCAGGCCGATCAGGCCGGCAAAGATCGGCAGCACGCCGACGCCCTTGACGACGCTGGCGTCGCGCATCCGCACGCCCATCCAGCCGTCACCGGCAAACACGCTGGTCGAGCGCACCGGCACGATGCGCGGCAGCTCGACGCTGCCGCCATCCGCGATCCGCACGGCGCTGCCGCCGGTCGCCTGGGTCAGCGGCTTCAAGGTCTCGGTGGTGGAGGTGACTTCCGAAAACTCCTTCGGATTGGTCGGGCCGACATTGATCAGTGCCTTCAGCGTGCCGTCGGTCGCCTGCCACAGGCCGAGCTCGCTCGCGGGAAGGCTTGCGCGCCACTCGCCGGGATCGCCGGGGCTGAGCGTCAGATCACGCGAGACGCCGGAGGGCGAGGTCACGCTCACCGGCTGCACGCTGTCCGCCATGGTCTGGCGCACCACGACGAGATCCTTGCCCTGCACCTGGAGCCGCAGCGCTTCCTCGTCGAGGTCCGGCTGCTTCATCAGCCAGTGCGACATCCGCCTGAGCAGATCGAGATGCGGACCACCGCCCTCGTAGCCGCGCGCCCACAGCCAGATGTGGTCGGACAGCAGCAGCGCGACGCGGCCCTCGCCGAAGCGCGACAGGAACAGCAGCGGCTTGCCGTCCGCGCCCGTCATCACCGGCGGGTTGACCGAATTGCGGGTCTCGACGGTGCGGAAGAAGCGGCTCCAGTGCGGCGGCTCGAACGCCGAGCCCTCCAGCCCGCGCGTGACGGGATGGCGTTTGCCGATGTCGGAAAGATGCGCATAGAACGGCTTCTCGGTGACGCCGACGGGTTCTGCCGGCAGCACCGTGTCGAGCGGCGTGCGCCAGATGCTGGTGGTCGAGGCATAGTCGGGGCCGGCCGACACCAGCACGGCGCCGCCGGCGCGCACGTAGCGCGCGATGTTGTCGAAATAAGCGATCGGCAGCACGCCCTGGCGGGCGTAGCGATCGAAGATGATCAGCTGGAATTCGTTGATGTGCTGCTGGAACAGCTCGCGGGTCGGAAACGCGATCAGCGACAATTCGTTGATCGGCGTGCCGTCCTGCTTCTCCGGCGGCCTTAGAATGGTGAAATGCACGAGGTCGACGCTGGCGTCGGACTTCAACAAATTGCGCCAGGTGCGTTCGCCGGAATGCGGCTCGCCGGACACCAGCAGCACGCGCAGCTTGTCGCGTACGCCGTCGATGGCGACGACGGCGCGATTGTTCACCGGCGTCAGCTCGCGCTCGAGCGGCGAGGCCTCGATCTCGACGATGTTCGGACCGGCATGCTTGATCTCGACGTCGACGCTGGCGCTCTGGCCGCTCGAGAGCGTGCGCTCGTTGATGACCTCGCCGTCGCGGCGGATCGTGACCTTGGCGCGCTCGCCGGTGACGCCCTGGTCGTCGAGCTTGTAGGTGATGGTCTGGTTCTGGCCGACGATGCCGAAGCGCGGTGCCGCCGTGATCGCGATGCGGCGGTCGCGCTCGTCCTTCTGTCCGGTGACCAGCGCCTGCACCGGCGCCTGGAAACCGAGCGCGGCGGCGTTGGCGGGGATATCGTGAACACGGCCGTCGGTGATCAGGAACGCGCCGGCGACGCGGTCGACCGGCACGTCCGACAGCGCGGAGGCCAGCGCGCCGAACAGCTTGGTTCCGTCGGTCTCGCCGTCGGCCTGTCCGGCATCGACGACGCGCACTTCAAGTCCCTTGATCTTCTTCAGGCTGTCGACCAGCGCCTCCTGCGCCTTCGCGGCTTCCTGGTTGCGCTTGCCGAAATTCTGGCTCGGGCTCTTGTCGACCACGACCGCGGCGACCGAGGTGAGGGGATCGCGGTCCTCGCGCGTGAAGGAGGGATTGGCGAGCGCGAGCAAGAACAGCGCCAGCGCCGCCACGCGCACCGCCGCGCCGCGCGCCCGCGCAACCAGCAGCACGATCGCGATGACCACGATGGCAGCGAGCGCGATCCACAGGACGATCGCGGGAACCAGCGGCGTGAACGCAATGCCGTAATTCATATCGATCCTATTGCCCCAGTCGCTCGATCAGGGCCGGCGCGTGCACCTGGTCGGCCTTGTAGTTGCCGGTCAGCGTGTACATCACGATGTTGACGCCGGCGCGATAGGCGAATTCGCGCTGACGCGGCTCGCCCGGGGTCAGCGGCAGCATCGGCTGGCCGTCGGGACGGAGCGCCCAGGCGCCTGCGAGGTCGTTGGAGGTGATGATGATCGGCGAGACGCCGTCGCCGCCGCGCGCGGGCCGTTGCGCGCTCTCGTCGTCGTCCTCGCGCGGCAGCGCTTCGACCCAGGTCTGGCCCGAGTTGAAGCGGCCGGGGAAGTCGCGCAAGAGATAGAAGGTCTTGGTCAGCACGTGCTCGCGCGGCACCGGCTCGAGCTCGGGCACGTCGAGCGAGGACAGGATCTCGCGCAAGGCCTGCATGCCCGGCGTCTGCGAGGCCCCGTTCTCGCCGGGCGGCGCTTCGACCGCGTCGCGGGTGTCGAAGATCACGGTGCCGCCCTGCTTCATATAGGCGTCGATCTTGTTGATGGCGTCCTGCGGCGGCTTCGGCGCGCCCGGCACGATCGGCCAGTAGATCAGCGGGAAGAAGGCCAGCTCGTCGCGCGCGGGGTCGACACCGACGGGATCGCCGGCCTCGAGCGCGGTGCGCTGCGCCAGGAACAGTGTCAGGCCGGACAGGCCCGCCTTGACGATGGAATCGACGTCGGCATTGCCGGTGACGACATAGGCGAGGCGGGTCTGCGAGGTCGACTTCATCGCGAACTCGTCCGACGCGCTGTCGGCGCGCGACGGCGTCGGCGTCAGCACGGCCATGCCTGCGAGCACGAAGCCAAGCAGGATCATGGCGGGCGCTGCGCGCCGGCGCAGCAGTGCGGCAAGGCCGCCGCCGAGCAGCGCCACGATGATGGCGTCCACCAGAAACAGCGCCAGCGAGCTCGACAGCAGCCAGCCGCGCAAGTCCCGCGGCTCGGCGTTGGTGTAGGTGGCGTGCCGGGCGCGGAGCCCTGCGGTGTTGAGGGCCGCGATGCGGTCGGCGGCTGCGAGCGTGTTCACGGCGAGCGGTCCTTCTGCCGGACCGTAGAAGCCGGGCGGATGATCCGGCGTGGCGCGGTCGCGATAATCAGCCGTCAGCGGCTTGGCGGTGGCCGGCGGCGGGCCGAAAGCGCCGAAGCCGTCGAGCAGATGCAGCGGCGCCAGCGTCTCGGTGCTGGCCTCAGCGGCAACGCCGGCGCCGGGCTTGGCAGTGTAGCCGGACATGTCGACGACGCGCCGGAGCATTTCGACGAAGGTGCCGGACATCGGCAGATCCGACCAGCGCATGTCGGCGCTGACATGGAACAGGCTGACGATGCCCTTGCCGCGATGCTCGCCGGTGACCAGCGGCGTGCCGTCTTCGAGCGAGGCCCAGCTCTTGGTGGCGAGCACCGCATCGGGCTCGGCCAGCACCTGGCGGCTCACGGTGACATCCTTGGGCGCGACGACGCCGGCAAACGGACCGTCGGCGGCGAAGCTGGCAAGATGCTGCGGCTTCTCCCAGGTCAGGCTGCCGCCGAGCGTGCGGCCGCCCTTGCGCAACTTGACCGGCACGAGATCGTCGTCGGCCTGCGCCAGCCGCGGGCCGGCGAACCGGACCAGCACGCCGCCCTGGTCGATCCAGGCGTTGAGACGCTCGCGCAATTCGGGCGCGACCGTGCCGACATCGGCGAGGATGATCATCGGCAGCTTCTGGTCGAGGAATTGGGTGATGCCCTGCTGCGGCGAGCCCTTGTCGGCGAGCCGCACGTCGGCGAACGGCGCCAGCGCGCGCGTCAGGTAGAAGGTCGGCGCCAGCAGCGGCTGCGCGGTCTCACTGGTCGCGCCCGAGACGATGCCGATGGCGCGCCGCCGCCAGCGCTTGTCGAGCAGCTGCACCGCGCCGGCCGAACGCTCGCCGGAGATCTCGAGCCGCGAGATGTCGTTGCGCAGTTCGACCGGCAGGTCGAACGCTGCCTCGACCTCCTTGTCCTGCGGGCCGAAGGTGAAGCGCGCCTCGCCGATCGGCGAGGCCTTCTGGTCCAGTGCCCGCACGGTGCCGGCGGCAATGCCGCTGTCGGTGCGCAGCACCTTCACCGTCATCCTCGCCGCCGCGTTTTCCGCCGCGACCAGCGCCAGCGGGGAGGAGGTGCCGCCTTCGAACACCGTCAAGCTGCGATCCCCTAGGGTCTTGCCGAGCCCCTGCACGAACTCTTCGCCGCGGCCGGTGTCGACGCCGTCAGACAGCCAGGCGATCTCGCAGTCGCCGGTCGCTTTCAGGAAACGATCGATTGCCGTGAGGGTTTCAACGCGCTCGATCGAATAGGGCTTTGGCACGATCTGCCGCAGCGCAACGCGCGCAGCGCCCGCCGGCATCAGCGTGATGTCGCGGTTCGGCTCGGACAGTGGCACCAGTGCGATCGCGCGGCGGTCATTGTCGGCATTGGCAATCAGCTCGTCGGCGGCCCGGATCCGCGTGTCCCAGTTCGAGGCGGCGCTCCAGCCGTCATCGAGCATGATCATCAGCGGCGCCTTGCTGGAGGCGAGGCCGGTTTGCGGATTCCAGATCGGGCCGGCGGCGGCGAAGATCACCAGGGCTGCGGCGAGCAGGCGCAGTGCGGTCAGCCACCACGGCGTCCGCGCTGGCGTCTCTTCCCGTGGTGCGATGTCGAACAACAGGCGGGTCGGCGGAAATTCGATACGGCGCGGCCGCGGCGGCATCACGCGCAACAGCCACCACAGCACCGGCAGGCTGACGAGGCCGATCAGGAGCAGCGGTTCGGTGAAGGCGAGCGGCAATCCCATCATGCGGCCGGCCCCGCCTTGATCGAGGTGGTGCGGGCGCCCGACTTGCTCACCTGCATGCCGGCGTGGAGGAACAGCAACAGCTCGGCAGCCGAGCGGTCGGTCGCGTGCGTCGCGAACAGCCAGTCGAGCTTGTTGGTCTCGGCGCGGATCTGGTCGCGATGCAGCGCCAGCCGCGTGGTGTAATCCTCCACCCAGCTCTCGGCGCGGCCGGCGGTGATCACGCCAAAGCCTTCCGGCTCGACGAACTCGACGCGGCCGGAATAGGGAAAACTCTCTTCGGCGGGATCGACGACCTGCACCAGCGTGCCATGCGCGCCGGATCCGGAGAGCCCTGCGAGGGTGGTCCTGATCTCCGCGAGCGGCGACCAGAAATCCGACAGCACGATGGTCTCGGCCAGCGCGGCAGGAACGAAGGACGGCGGCAGGCTCAGCCGGTCGGCGTCGTCGTGCAGCATCGCCTGCGCCATCTTGTCGATGACGCTGCGGCTTGCGGTCGGCGCCATCAATCCGGGAATGCCGACGCGCTCGCCGCCCGCGACCAGCAGCTCGGCCAGCGCGAACGCAACGATCAGCGTGCGCTCCAATTTGGAGTCACGCGCGGTCTTCGAGGCGAACGCCATCGACGGCGAACGGTCGGGCCAGATCCAGACCGTGTGCGAGGCCTCCCATTCGAGCTCGCGGACATAGAGATGATCGTCACGCGCCGAGCGGCGCCAGTCGACATTCTGCGCCGGCTCGCCGGAGACGAAGCGGCGGTATTGCCAGAAATTTTCGCCGGAGCCGGCGCGGCGCCGGCCATGCAGGCCGTGGATGACGTTGGCGGCGATGCGGCGGGCCTCGAGCACCAGGCGCGGCAGCGAAGCGGCGAGCGTACGGCTTTCGCCATCGGCACGTCGGATCGCTAAAGCCTCCTTTGCTGTGTGCCCGGTCTCTGCGGCCATCAACCGATCCGTGTCTTCAATTGCCGGATCACGTCCGGAATCGTACGTCCCTCGGCGCGTGCCTGGAACGTCAGCGCCATGCGGTGCTTCAGGATTGGCTCGGCGAGGTCGAGCACGTCGTCGACCGACGGCGCGAGACGTCCGTCGATCAGCGCGCGGGCGCGCACGGCGAGCATCAGCGATTGGCTGGCGCGCGGGCCGGGGCCCCAGGCGATGAACTTGCCGGCCTCGCCGCTCTCCTCGCCCGGACGAGCCGAGCGCACCAGCGACAGGATGGCTTCAACCACGGAATCGCCGACCGGCAGGCGGCGCACCAGCCGCTGCGCGGTGATCAGCGCATCTGCATTCATCGAGCCCTTGGCCAGCGTCTCTTCGGCGCCGGTGGTCTCGAACAGGATGCGGCGTTCGGCGTCGCGATCGGGATAGTCGACGTCGATCTCCATCAGGAAGCGGTCGAGCTGCGCCTCGGGCAGCGGATAGGTGCCTTCCTGCTCCAGCGGGTTTTGCGTCGCGAGCACGTGGAACGGTTTTGGCAGATCGTGGCGCGCGCCGGCCACGGTGATGTGCTGCTCCTGCATCGCCTGCAGCAGCGCCGATTGCGTGCGCGGGCTGGCGCGGTTGATCTCGTCGGCCATCAGCAGCTGCGCGAAGACCGGGCCGGAGATGAAGCGGAACGAGCGCTTGCCGGCGGTGCTCTCGTCGAGCACTTCGGCGCCGAGAATATCCGACGGCATCAGGTCAGGCGTGAACTGGATGCGCTTGGCATCGAGACCGAGCGTGACGCCGAGCGTCTCGACCAGCTTGGTCTTGGCAAGGCCGGGCACGCCGATCAAAAGCGCGTGGCCGCCGGAGAGGATGGTGACCAGCGTGTTCTCGATCACGCGATCTTGGCCGAAGATCACCGATGCGATCGCGTCCTTCGCCGCGCGCACCTGGCTCGACACCTGCTCGGCAGAACGGACGATGCCGTCTTCGAGCTTCTCGACACTTTCCGCCATCCGTTAGCTCCTTAAGCCTGTCACGCGGCAATCTTGCGTCGTCAGATCATCTGCCGTCACGTGATCTCGTCACGTGATCACATGGGCCCCATGCTAGACTTGCAGGAAGGCCATGTATTCGTTGAATTAACCTATCCCCACCTTATCGGCTTAGGGTTATGTAGGGCATCACGAAGTGGCGACCTCCACACCGGACTAATGCGGGGTGGAACCGCGCACTGATCTGCAACGTAGACTTACAAATCAGACTTGCACCAATCGTGCCAAACGACATACGTGCGAAATGACAAAGTCAGGGCAAACCATGGCGAACCAAGGGCAGAGCGCCGATCGCGGTCTTGAGGGGCTGACTGCCGCCGCCAAAACTGCTGCCAGTGCCGAAGGCGCCAAAAAGGGCCTGCCTCCGGTGCATTTGTGGAATCCGCCGTTTTGTGGCGATCTCGACATCCGAATCGCGTCCGATGGTACTTGGTTCTACATGGGCACGCCAATCGGGCGTCATGCGCTGGTGCGCCTGTTCTCGACCATTCTCAAGCGCGAGGACGACAAGCATTTCCTCGTCACGCCTGTGGAGAAGGTCGGCATCCGCGTCGACGACGCGCCGTTCATGGCGGTCGAGATGCAAAAGAGCGGCGAGGACAACCATCGCGTGCTGAGCTTCCGCACCAATGTCGACGACTGGGTCACCTGCGATGCCGCGCACCGGCTGCGCTTCGAGCAGGCCAGGGACGGCGGGTTGACGCCATACTTGCATGTCCGCGCCGATCTCTGGGCCAAGGTCACCCGCGCGCTCTATTACGATCTGGTTGACATGGGCGAGGAGCGGATGGTCGATGGCCAGCCGATGTTCGGCGTCGAGTCGGCCGGCGAGTTCTTCGCCATGGCCGACGCGGAGCAGGTGAGGGCCGCACTTTGAACAAGCCTATCTCCAGAAGCGAGAAGAGCGAGCCCGTCGCTTTCGGCGCGGCGGATTTCTTCGCCCGCTCCAGGGCGAAGCTCGGCTTCGACGTTCCGCCCGGCCTGTTTGACCCGAACATCATTCCGGCCTCCGGCGATCCCGGCACCGACAAGATGCTCGAGATCGTCGCGCGCGAGCAGCCGGTGCGCCCCGCAGCCGTCCTGATCGCGGTGGTCGACCATCCCGCGCCGACCATCCTGCTGACGCAGCGCTCGACGAACCTCAACGATCACGCCGGCCAGATCGCCTTTCCCGGCGGCAAGATCGACGCGACCGATTCCTCGCCGCTCGACGCCGCGCTGCGCGAGGCCGAGGAGGAGGTCGGGCTGTCCAGAGATTTCGTCGAGCCGATCGGCTATCTCGATCTCTATGGCACCGCGTTCGGCTTCCGCATCCTGCCGACGGTCGCCAGGGTGCGGCCGGGTTTTCAGCTCACGATCAATCATTCCGAGGTTGATGACGCATTCGAAGTGCCGCTATCCTTCCTCATGAATCCGGTGAACCACCAGGTGCACAGCAAGGAATTCCGCGGCATGGAGCGGTTTTACTATGCGATGCCGTTTGCAGAGCGCTACATCTGGGGTGCGACGGCCGGAATGCTGCGTGTGCTGTATGAGCGGATCTATTCGTCATGATCCGGCCGGTTCTGACCGAGATCGGAATCTTCCTCATCCCCTTTGCCGTCTATGCGCTGTTCCTGGCCGCCACGCGATCCGGCCTGTTCGTGCAATCGTCGTGGCCGATCACCGTCGTCGCGCGCCTCATCCTGGTGGCGCTGGTGCTTGTCATCGCCGGGTTGATCGGGCTGGCGCATTTCTCCGGCGCCGCACCGAACTCGACCTACATTCCCGCCCACATCGAGCATGGCAAGCTCGTGCCGGGCAGGGACAGCTGAATGGAAAGATAAGGGCTGGACAATGAGCGCGGAGCCGATCCTTGAGCCGGTCCTTGCCGGTGCGCCCTGGCTGACCGCGGGCGGGACCGCGCGCGTCCTGCAACTGCTTAACGCCGATGGCGAGGAGGCGCGCGTGGTCGGCGGTACCGTCCGCAACGCGCTGCTCGGCCTGCCGCCGGGCGATACGGATATCGCGACCACGGCGCGCCCCGACGAGGTGGTCCGGCGCGCGAAAGCTGCCGGCATCAAGTGCGTGCCGACCGGCATCGACCACGGCACCGTCACGCTGGTCATCGACAGCGTGCCTTACGAAGTCACGACGCTGCGCGAGGATACCGAAACGTTCGGCCGCAAGGCCAGGGTTGCCTTCGGCCGCGACTGGGTGAAGGACGCCGAGCGGCGCGACTTCACCATGAACGGCCTGTCGGTCGACGCGAACGGCGTCGTCTACGATTATGTCGGCGGCATCGCGGATGCGAGAGCGCGGCGCGTGCGCTTCATCGGCGACGCCGACCAGCGCATCGCCGAGGATTACTTGCGCATCCTGCGCTTCTTCCGCATCCATGCCGCGTTCGGCGCCGGCGAGCCCGATCGCGACGGCTATCTCGCCTGCATCCGCGGGCGCGCGGGCCTTGCCGCCCTGTCGGCCGAGCGCGTGCGCATGGAGATGCTGAAATTGCTGGTGGCGGGCGGCGCATCCGCAGCCACGCTCGCGATGGCCGATGCCGGATTGCTGCAAACGCTGACCGGTGGTGTCGCCTATGCCGGGCCACTGACGGCGATGATCGCGATCGAGCAAGAGCTGCGCTTGCCGCCAAGCGTAACGCGCCGTCTCGCCGCGCTGACGGTGGCCGTGACCGAAGACGCCAAGCGTGTCGCCATGCGCTTGAGGCTCTCCAATGCCGAGGCCAAGGCGCTGGATTCGATGGGCCATCGCTGGTGGCGCTTCGCCACCAAGAACGAGGCCAATGCACGGCGGCTCCTCTACCGGCTGGGGCCTGAGCGCTATCACGACCGTGTGTTGCTGGGCTGGGCGAGGGCCGGCGGCGACGTGACCTCGTCGCGCTGGCGCGAGCTCGCGGAGCTGCCGCAACGCTGGACCGCGCCGAAATTCCCGCTGCGCGCCGCCGACTTCATTGCGCGCGGCATGGCCGAGGGACCAGCGCTCGGACATGTGTTGACACTCGCCGAGGACGCTTGGCTTGCGGCGGATTTTCCACTAGACGAGGCCGCACTCGCTTCCATCGCCGATCAAGCTGCGGCACGCATCAGCCGCGATGAGAGAACGTGACCATCGTCTCAGGCTTCGCCGACATCTCGATGTTTCAGCTTCTGCTGGTCGCGTTGATGGCGTTGTTTGCCTCGATCATCGGTGGTCTTGCCGGTTACGGCACCGGCGCGTTGATGCCGCTGGTGCTGGTGCCGCTGGTCGGTGCCGAGCCGGTGGTGCCGATCATCGCGATCTCCGCACTCTTCACCAATTCCAGCCGTGCGGTTGCCTATCTCCGCTATGCCGATCGCCGCCGTGCGCTGATCGTGCTGGCCTGCGCGGCGCTGACCACCGCGCTCGGCGCCTACGGCTATACACGCCTCACCAATGCCGGAGCTGCACTCGTGATCGGCACCATGCTGATCCTGAGCGTGCCGCTGCGCCGTGTGCTGCGCCGCCGCGAGGTCAAGATCGGCGACACCGGTCTCGCCGCAGGCTCCGTCGGCTACGGCGTGCTGGTCGGCGGCACGTCAGGCTCGGGCGTGATCCTGCTCTCGCTCTTGATGGCCGCGGGTCTCGAAGGCGCCGCCGTGATCGCGACCGATGCGATGATCTCGCTCGGCACCGGTCTGATCAAGATCTCGGTGTTCGGCCTCGCCGGCGCCGTCACCGCGCAGGTGCTCGCCTTCGCGCTCCTGATCGGCGGCATCGCCATCCCCGGCGCGTTCATGGCAAAGGCCTTCGTGGAGCGGATGCCGGTGCACATCCACACCGCGATCCTCGATGTCGCCGTGATCACCGGCGGGCTGGTGATGATCTCCGCGGCGGCGAGGCAGCTGGTCACGTAGATGGCCGGCCCGATTGGCGTTCGTGCAGCGGCCGCCGAACGCCCCGTTCATCTCTAGAAGTTGTAGTTCAGGCCGACGCGCACCAGATTGCCGTTATTACGAAATCGGTACGTGATCGTATTGCCCGCATCGCCCGGAACCGGGGCGTAATCCAGGGTGAGGTTTTGCGTGCCAAGATCGTAGTAGAGGTATTCGAACTTGGCCCTCCAGTTGTTGGCAAATGCGTATTCCAGGCCGCCACCCGCCGTCCACCCGACGCGAACCGCCGCCGAGCTGGCGCTGATCAGAAACGGGCCAGCGCCGTTTGGCACGCCAATGGTATAGATGCTGTCATCGACCTTGCCATAGGCCAGGCCGCCGGTCACGAACGCAAGCAGCCTGTTGTTCAGGGTTGTGAACCCGAGGCGACCGCGTACGGTCCCGAGCCAGCCCAGCTTTTGTGTCGCGGATTCGGTATTGGCGTCGATGATGCCGCCGCCGATGAAAGGGGTCGCCGGGAACACGCGCGTGTCGGTCTTCTTCAGGCCGCTGTAGTTGATGTCGGCTTCAATACCTGCGACCCAATTTGACCCGAATTGGAAATTGTATCCAACCTGACCCCCGCCGGTGAAAGCGGTATTGCCGACGTCGAAGCTCGGAAATTGGCCAACGGCCTGGCGCCCGGAAAAGTCAACGCCGGTGGTCGTGAATGACACGGGGTCCACCCGCCGGTCGCTCCATATGACGCCCACGTTCCCGCCCAGGTAGAACCCGGACCAGCTGTAGGCGACCGGTGCCGCTCCCGCAGGCGCCTTGTACACAGGCGCGAGATCGGCCGCGTTGGCCGAACCAGCGATCAAAATCGTGGCGATAGCAGCAGGAACCCACGTCTGCACGGACCATCTCCCGTTACCCCGTGGGCTTATCTAACCACAAGCACGGGACGATACCTGTGCACTTCAGGCAACACCTTGTGAAATAGTGCAATCCCCTCTCGGTGAGCGGGCCGCCCCTTGCTCGGTGTATGGTGCGGTTGAAGGATTGAGCTGCGAAATTGAAGTTCCGACGTCTTACCTGGCGATCAATCTCAGGAGCCACCACGATGAATGCGGTCTCAGCGCCCGACAGGATCAATCGCCCTCCAGGGAAAATCGATATCCCGTCGGCCTGGCGAGGCGCCGAGATGAAGGCCAATCCTGATCGATGGCTGATATCGCTTGCGGCCAGCGAGATCACGGAACTTGAGAACGCGGCTGAATCCTATCTCGGCAGAAGCAAAGAGATCGCCGATATCACCAGGGACAGCTTTCCGCTTCCTCGCTTCGGCGCGCACCTGGAAGGGCTCAAGACAAGGCTGCTGGCCGGCCTCGGCTTCGAAGTCATCCGCGGCCTCCCGGTGGCAAACTACAGCCAGGAGTTTGCCGCCACGATATTCTGCGGGGTGGGCGCGCATCTGGGGTCGGCGCGGTCCCAGAATGCGGCGGGTCACATTCTCGGTCACGTCCGTGACACCGGCGCCGATGCCAGGGATCCGAACACTCGGATTTATCAGACGTCGGAACGGCAAACGTTCCACACGGATTCCTCCGACGTGGTGGGACTGTTATGCATTCGCGAAGCCATGGAGGGAGGCGATTCTCTCCTCGTCAGCACGTCGACCATCTACAACGAGATGCTCGAGAGGCGTCCCGACCTTGCCGCGCTCCTGTTTGATCCCATCGCGACCGACCGGCGCGGCGAGGTGCCCGAGAACGAAAAGCCGTATCTCGAGATCCCGGTGCTGAATTGGCACGCGGGATTCCTGACCGGGTTCTATCAGCGCCAGTATATCGACAGTGCGCAGCGCTTTGCCGATGCGCCGAGACTGACGCCGGCTCACGTCGAGGCGCTCGATCTGTTCGACGCGCTCGCAAATGATACCACGCTGCATTTTGGCATGCGGCTTCAGCCGGGTGACATGCAGTTCGTCTACAATCATGCCTTGCTGCATGACCGGACCGGATTTCGTGATTGGCCCAATGCAAGCCAGAAGCGTCATTTGCTGCGCCTCTGGCTCAGCATGGAAGGTGACCGGCCGCTGCCCGATTGCTTCAAGCAGCGCTATGGTTCGATCGAGATCGGCAACCGTGGCGGCATCATCACCAAAGGTGCCAGTCTGAACGTGCCGTTGGATTGATGGTCGAAGTCAGACGACGTCGCTCGCCTCGAGCATTACGGGCTGTGCACGGTGGCCAGAAATCGCTCCTTTTCGCCAGGCGCATAACCCTGACAAGCGCCGTAATACGGTTCAGGCTTGTCACAGGAGGGGGTGGACCGGAATTGGGCCGGCGGCGGCGGTGGCGCGTAGGCAAAGCTCGAAGCGGGACCTGGTGCGAACATGCCCTGTTGGGAGTGAACGACAGCGTGCCGGTGGGCGTGATGTACCGGCGCCGCGTTCGCAACGCCGCACAGGGCGATCAAAAGGCTCAAGGCCAAAATGGAACGCATCGCTTTTTCTCCAGCTGCCCTTCGCTCCGTACGTAACGCTCGGCCGCTGAGCCCCAAGGGATAACGGCTTCACGACTGCTCACATCCCCGGCATCATGACCGAAGGGACCAGTCTGGACGTACCGTTGGATTGACGTCCGCGCGTACGCGGTTGCGGGCAGAGAAGCGGACATTAGGGGAGCCGGAGCCGAGCACTCCGATCAGCGTTGCCGTGATCAGCGCGTTCGGGGCGTCCGGGGCGGAGCCGGCTGCTGCAGCTTGAACCGCACGCGTGGGTTGACATCGCAATAGGTGTTCCACCGTCCGGACGCCGAGGCCAGGCACTGTTCTCGCGTCACATACATGCACTCGCCGGGAGCGCCGAGCTCGCCGCCAAAGACGCACCAGGGATAGTCACGCTCTGCGTGCGCTGCGGGAGCAAGCCCCGCGACCATGAAGACAACCAGCGCGGCGATCCGCATGAGATACTCCATCAGTCAGCCGAACGGCGATCGCCGTGGCTGAATGTGGCTAACGAATTGTCGCCCCAGCCGCAAGGATCAATCCAGCGTTACACGACATCGTTCCTGATGAATTGCGAAAGCTGAATCATCAGTTTTTAGGAACGCCCCACATGCGGCCTCGGTTGACGAGCACACGTCGACCTCAAACGGAGTTGAAGAATGCGAAAGACGATTTTCTCAATGGCCATGTGCGCGTTGCTGGCCGCTGCGTCGATCGGTTTCGCCCACGCGCAGGCGGGCGGCAACGGTGCAGGTGGAGGAGCCGGAGGAGCCGGCGCAGGTGCGGCCGCTGGAACAGGCGCCGCTGGCGTGGGAGGAGCCGGGTCCGCGGCCGGTAACGGATCGGGCAGCGGCACAACCGGCATGGGCGGCGGCGCTGGCAGTGCCGGGGCCGGATCCGATGGAGGCACCAACAGCGGCCAGGGCGGGCCCCAGACGCTTCGTCCCGGCAGGAGCAACGATCCCACCGGTCGCTGACATCCTCGCCGCGTGATCTGACAAGAAAAAGGAGACTGCCGAGTTGCGCTCGGCAGCTTCTTTCCTATGAGGGCGTCTTCAGATTGTTCGGACCGCCCCACCGGACATCCGTACGCGCATCTTGCAGTCCGTCAGAAGCGCGTCGTCCACCTCGCGCCCTCGCTATGGAGCGGGACCGTCAAGTCCTGTTCGATCGAACAAGAGTTGGCGTTAACGGCGCTTAACGGTTCCAGTCTGAGCGGAATCGCTTCGAAGTTTGTTAAATTTTGCTGGGTACGTCTTCCAGGCAGTGATCTGGGGGAAAGATATGAGCAAGCGGGCCAAACGTGGAAAGGCAGAGACACTCGCACTCCCAATGGTCGGCAGAGTTGCAATCGGCGCCGTGGCCGTCGCCGCATTGGGGTACAGCTTGCTGTCTCGCCCGGCGAGCGTGCCACCGATACGAAAACCCTCCGCGCACCAGGCCCTGGCGTCGTCAACTCCGGTTTACGTGTCAACGCCGGTTCATGCATCAGCGCCAGCCCCAGCTCCGATTCCTGCTCCGGCGCCTCCGGTCGAACCACCAAAGGCCGCTGACGGTCCCGGAGCATTTGTTCGGCAGGTGGTTGACTACGCCAGCCACCAGACGCCGGGGACCGTGATCATCGATACCAAGAACACATTCCTTTATTTCGTCCTGAACGACGCACAAGCGATGCGCTACGGCATCGGTGTTGGCCGCGAAGGTTTCGCATGGTCCGGTGAGCAGACCGTGGCGCGTAAGACAGAATGGCCGGATTGGCGTCCGCCTGCAGAGATGGTTGTGCGTCAGCCTTATCTGCCGCGGTTTATGGCAGGCGGTCCCGGCAACCCGCTCGGCGCCCGGGCGATGTATCTGGGCGAGACCGAGTATAGAATTCACGGCACCAACAAGCCCGACACGATCGGGAAGCGGGTTTCGTCCGGCTGTATCCGGCTGACCAACGAGGACGTCGCGGATCTCTATGAGCGGGTGAAAGTCGGAGCGAAGGTGATCGTGCTTCCGGCAACCGCTGCCCGTCGACCCTCCCAGGAAGCGCCGCCCGACGCCGCGCTCCGATCGCCAGACCCGGCATCGCCGTCGAACCGGCCCTCGGCAACCAACGCGCAGATGCTGTCTTCTGAACCGAAGATCGCCGAGGCCCGGTAACTCAATCCCTCTTCCCCGGTCTGCAACTACCCGAAGCGGTCAAGCCGATGTTTATCTAAAATTGAGCGTCTGCGGCGCGATCGGTTGACATGCAGCGTACACGCAACCAAACGATGATGTAAGCCGCGTGTGAGGTCGCGAGGAAGGTCGGTAAAATGGGTTTGGCGCTTCTAACCCTTGCGGTCGGGATCATCGCCCTCTTCGCGGCATTGGCATTCTTGCTGCTACGAGCGCCCATTGCTGCCGACAGCTCAACAAGCGAGCAAGCAATAGCTCCGGTCGAAGCAAGCTCGACCTCCCCGAGGCCGGGTGGCGCTGGTTATACGTTGATCGCTGCTGCGGGCATTGGGATCCTTTGGTTTTTTGTTTGGAAGCTGACAGCAATCACGCTGCAGTACCTGTTTGTGAGCGGAAGCTCGTCGCGAGCGTTTCCAATAGTGCCCCTGTCTTTCGCGATTTCTATAGCGGCGATGTGCGCAGTGGTTCTACTTGCACGTCACGTCAACAAATGGCCCAACTCATGACCGACGGCGAACGCTGATGCAGCGCGCGATGATGGGTATAGGCTTGGCGCTCGCACTGCTTGTAGGTCTCTATTTCTACGGATCGCCGCAATACAGAGAACTGAAGAATGCGTGCATTGAAACCGGCATGGACCATTCGGATGCTCCATCGGACGATGATCTGCACCGCTTGTGGATGGCTTGCCGCAAGATAGGCTTTGGCGCTCCGTGATGAAACGAGGCAGGCGGATAAGGTCGGCTTGTGGCCCGTTTGAGATATGCCCACCAGCTCCGAGAATTTCGTTCACCCGGATAGACCCGAAGTCGCCAAGGTCCGGCCAAACCGACGCGAATGACCCGAAACGGAAACCGCGGCCGTAGGCTAAGTGAGCGATTGAGGCGATTTTGAACGTTCTTCGTAGTGAGAAGAACGGCAAATCTGGTATTGTCGTGGGCCCATCAGCGAGGCGATACGCTCATGTTCAAGGTGCTGGACTGGTTTAGATCGCACCCCGTACTGATCGGCCCCGCTCTGCTGCTGACGTCAATCGCGGCGGTTCTGTATTTGTTTATTGACCCCATCACCGTCCTGTTTGTCGCGGTCGTTTCTCTTGCCGCTGGTTTCGCCGCGCTGGTTGACCCAAAGACATACTCCCGTAAGCCGCCAACCGGAACGCACCAGCGTTGAGTGATCTCGGAAGTTCGCTTCTGGCAGAGCCGTGACGTTGCAGTGATTGGAATTACGGTGCACCGTGATAGCCCTCATCTGTGGCGAATGAGATATTATCGGACCGTCCGGTTGAGGTGGCTCAATCATGCTCAAGCTCGCTCCGCCAGTTTGGACGTTGATCTTCATCCTGCTCTGTGTCGCGCTGAGCTGGTTACTGCACTGGCCGGCAATTCCTGGCCTGCCGTTGCCAGCGCTGGGACTGGCGTTGGTGGGACTTGCGTTCATCCCGCCCGTCCTGGCTTTCCTCCTGTTCCGGAGCGAGGATACCGAAATCAATCCGGTGTCGCCGACCAACCGCAAACTCGTCACGCGCGGTCCCTACCGCTTCACCCGCAACCCGATGTATTTGGGCCTCGTCACTCTCGCTCTCGGCATTGCAATATGGATCGGCGCCTGGCCGATGTTCATCGCGCCCGTTGCCGTCTTCGCGACCGTCAACTGGGTCCACATCCCCTTCGAGGAGGCCAAAATGCGCCGCCAGTTCGGCACGGCCTATGATGACTATGTCGCGCGGGTGCGGCGCTGGCTGTGAGACGCCGGCCGTGCGTGCGCAGTGAGCGGATATCCTCAAGCCGGAATTACGGTGCAGTCCGGCACTGACGCCGTAATCGTGTCACCGTAATCTTAGGCATCCACCACGCCAGCAAGCTGGTGTGCACGCTGCCGAGCCAGTCGCGAGTGGTTTGGATCGGCGCGTTGGTCATCGCCTGTTATGCACAGCAGGCGGCCGCACCCGGTTCACCGGAGCGCACCGCCTGGATCGGCGGACACGGCACCGAGCCGTAGGAGCAGAACACGCAGCAATCGCCCGACTTGGGCTTCAGCTTTGTGCCGCAGCCGGTGCATTCATAGAAGAACTGGCAGGCATCGGTCGGCATGGTCTCCGATTTCGCGGCGGCGCAGTGCGGACAGGTGATGGTCGATTGAAGCAGCATCGGATCAGCTCTTGGGCGCGGACGGATAACCCGCCTTCGTGGTCGCCGATGTCAGTTGGTTCACATCGGCCTTGGCGTCGTCATAGATGACCGTTGCCGTCCTGTCCTTGAAGGACACAGCAACCTTGGCAACACCGGGCACGGCTTCGAGGCTACCTTTGACGATGGAGGGGCAGGCCGCGCAATCCATATTGTTCACGGCCAAGGTGATCGTCTTGTCGGCGGCCATCGCTGCTGGTGAGGCGATGATGGCGGCGGCACAGGCCGCGAGGGCGAGGATCTTGTTCATTGGGAATCTCCGGTTACGAATTGAGAAAGAGCGGTGCGATGAAGTCGAGGGCGAGCGCGGCGACGACGAGAATGGTTGCGAGGATGAGGCCCGTTTTGACGAGACGATTTGGCAACGGGCGCGCGCAGGCCTCGCCATCGGCGCAGGCGCGCATTGAGGATCGGTAGACCAGCCAATAGCCGTACCCGAGGAACGCAAGTGTCGCGGTGAGGAAGTACGGCTGGTAGGGGGCAAGCCGAGTGAAGTTCCCGATCCATGCTCCGCTGACCCCAAGACCGAACAGGGCGAGGGGCAAGATGCAACACGACGAAGCCGCGAGGGCCCCAACAAGGCCGCCGGCCGCCATGAGGGTTTGCCGCCGATCGTCGGCGATGTGATCAGCTTGCTTGATCATGATGGGCTAAACCATGCATCCTGTAGCGACTACAGGATCAAGGACTATTTCATGCGCACCATCACGCCTTCGGGAGCCGAAAGCATCTCAATTGGTGAGCTGTCCAGGGATAGCGGCGTGAACATTGAGACCATCCGCTATTACGAGCGGATCAAAATGTTGCCGGCGCCGCCCCGAACCGCAAGCGGTCGACGGGCATACGGACCAGCCGAAAAACGCACATTGGCTTTCATCCGGCGTTCCCGCGACCTCGGATTCACTCTCGAGGAGATTCGCGCCTTGCTGGTCTTAGGAGGGCCGGAGCGCGCTTCGTGTGCCGATGTGCACAAGATTGCCAGCACGCATCTGGCGAACGTTCGCAATAAACTCTCGGATCTTGTCAAGCTTGAAGCCATCTTGGCAGATACGGTCGCGCAATGCTCCGACGGCGCTACGCCCGACTGCCCGGTGCTCGACATTCTCGATGCCGGCAGGCAGAGCGCCTAGGCTCGGCCGATGTTTGACGCGCGTCGGGCTGCGCAAGTCCGATGGCCCATCAGCGAAGTAGCGGCGCACCTTGTTGAGGTCCGCTTGTTGAGGCATGGCGGACTAGATTTGCTCACGTTGAGTTCTTCGCATTTTGACCCAAAGCGGGCGTAGGGCAGGAACGCGCTGAAGTCGGCTTCTGACCGGAAGCGCCCATCACCCTTCCGGCACGCCAGCGAGGCGAAAGCCTTCACACGTGCGCTTGAGCCCGGCAAGAAAAGCCGGGTTGTCACTTTGTTGAGCAGCGACAAAACGACGGATGGTGAAACCTGAGTTGAGCGCAAGTCCCGTTCTCGCAGCAGTTCGCGCCTCATCGAGCGCGCCGGTCAGGCCCAACGCTGCGGCGAGCGACAAATGAGCGATAGGAAAGTTGCGGTTCGCCTCAGTGCTTTGTCGTAGCCAATTGACGGCTTCGACGTCCAAAACAAGCTGTAGCTTCGCCACGCCCACAAAACACGTCCACTGGTAGGCTTCAACGTCGCGAGGGGAGAGACGTAAAGCCTCGCGTATATGGCCTTCGGTCTCGGCAGCGCGACCCAAATAGAATTTGGCAAAACCAAGGGCGGCATGAGAGTTGGCCCTATTCGAGTCCAGCGCCAACGCATGCTCGAATTCACGGATGCCTTGGGCGGCCCGGTTCGTAAAGATCTGGACCCAACCCCGCGCCGAGTGGGCTGAAGTATAGTTCGGCCTGATCGACAATGCCTTATTCACCATCGCCTCAGCCGCTGCAAACCGCGCAGGCCCATCATCCGTGGTAAAGCTGGACCCAATTGCCGTATCAACAGTCGCCAGGCCAATCATTGCTTCGACGTTGCCGGGGTCGAACTCCAGAGCGCGTTCGAAGAAACTCCGCGCCTGCGTTACGTCTTCAGGGCTAAACCCCTTCATCAACCAGGCCCGGCCCTGGAAGTACAAGTCCATCGCATCGGGATGCAGCGTACGCTCGGCTCGTCGCGCCTCAGCCACGATGAGCTGCGCACCTAATGTATTGGCGAGCCTCGATACGATTTCGTCCTGCATGTCGAACAGGTTGACGACAGGTTTCTCGAAGCGCTCGGCCCAAAGATGCTGGCCGCTCCTGGCATCGATCAACTGCACGTTCATCCGAAGCCGCTTGCCACTGCGTTGCACTGAACCTTCGAATACGTAGCGAACGTTTAATTCGCGGCCGACTTGCCGTACATCGACTGGTCTACCCTTGTATGAGACGGCACTGTTTACAAATGAACCACTGATGCGCGACAAGTCCGTGGTCAAACTCTCGGTTACACCATCGACAAAGTAATCCTGCTCGGGGTCACCACTGAGGTTGACGAAAGGCAGCACGACGATTGAAAGACGCGGCGTTGAAAGCGGGCCCTGGCTTGCGCGTTCAACCTGTGTCGCGGAGCTTGGCCCATCCCGGACCACTGCATAAGTCCGGACCGGAAGGGCGATGTTTTTGAGGTTCTGCTCGCCCAAATCAGCGAACTCAACGCCGATTTTACCTCTGACGTGATCATGCACGGAAGACGAGATGCAGATACCACCTGGCTCTGCGATGCTTTCAAGCCGCGCCGCAATGTTCACACCGTCCCCAAAAATGTCATGCGGCTCAACTATTACGTCGCCTATATTGATCCCCGCCCGAAAGGCAATGCGATCGTCTTTGGCCTCGTCGATCGTAAGTTCGTGAGTCCGGGTCTGGAACTGCATCGCAGCTCTAACCGCCTCTACCGCGCTGGCAAACTCCGCCAAAAACCCATCGCCTGTGTTCTTCACGACGCGGCCACCGTGCTCGGCGATTGCTGGGTATACAGCCTCCACTAGGAGCGTCATTAGTTTGGCATGCGTACCCTCCTCGTCATGGTGCATGAGCCGCGAATAGCCCGCCACGTCGGCGGCCAAAATCGCCGACAATCTGCGCTCGACCCGCGACGGCCGCTCTTGCGCCATGAATACAGACCTTTCGACCTGCACGTTCTACGACAAATCCGGCTGCCGCGCCACGACCACTCAATCGAGTTCCCGAAGAAGGCAATAGTAGCGGCTTGATCAATCGGAATGGCCTCCAATCGGTTGCCCGTTCAGCCCAAAATCCGGGCGCGCGCCTAAGAAAAGCTTTGCCCATTGCTCGCCGTCGCAGACCGCCGCGCTGCCATGGACGGCCGCGTAGCGTTACCAAGGATTAATTTCTTCGACAGGAGACGGAAAGAAACGATCTGCTAAGATGGATTCGGCGGAGGAGCATCGCTATGCGCCGCAGCTCAATCCTGCACGCTGTTTCCGCAGCCGCTCTGTTCCTGGGATCCAGCCTCATCTCGGAAGCATCCGCCGAGACCCCCGGCCACGCCCTGGCTGTCTCCGTCGACGATTTCAAATATAAAGACACGTCGAACGAGCCAACCGATCAGACGGCCGTGCATGAAAAGCGATTGCGGGCCTTCATGACCGCGCTGCGGGACGATGTCACGGCGGACCACCGTTTTGAGCTTGTGCCGTCCTCCTGCGCTTCAAATTGTCCGACCGATGGACCGACGTTGCGCGATCGGCTGCGCGCGGCGTCACAGGACGGCGCACAGATCCTGATCATCGGCGGCTTTCATAAGATGAGCACGCT
The DNA here is from genome assembly GCF_040548225.1 of Bradyrhizobium sp. S3.12.5. Lineage (NCBI taxonomy): Bacteria > Pseudomonadati > Pseudomonadota > Alphaproteobacteria > Hyphomicrobiales > Nitrobacteraceae > Bradyrhizobium > Bradyrhizobium sp. S3.12.5. The sequence continues at coordinate 68,741 of NZ_JBEPRF010000018.1, read as the reverse complement.
GGTGCAGTTTGCGCAGACCGTTGCTATCGATACAAAATCCCAGCGCATCCTGTTTAGGAAATACTTCCAGTTCCGCGGCGACAACGACGAGGCATGGCAGCGGGTGGAGCGCTTTGTATCGGAGGAGGTTCGCGACCGGCTGCTTGAAAGCACATCGCAGCAATAGACTGTGCATGGCACCGTTAGTCCGCTGCTGGCCCATCAGCGAAGTAGCGGCGCACCTCGTCGAGGTCCGCTGAGTGAGGCATGGCGGACTAGATTTGCGCAGGTCGAGTATTTCGCATTTTGACCCATTCGGACATCGGACCCTGTCAGCGCCTGAGCTGAGAGCCATGGATGGTTGCCCCAGCACCTGGGCTGCGATAGGCGTTTCGCGAGGCCTTTATTCCGCGAGGTTAACATGAGACGACGCGATTTCGTAGCCGGCCTTGGCGCCGCAGCGTTGCCTTTGCCGGCGCGCGCTCAATCGAAGAACGATCATATCGCCCGCGTCGCATACTTAGGTGTTGGTAGCCCGGGCGCCTTCGATCCTCGGCAGATCGCAGGGTTCAAACAAGGTCTGCTCGAGAATGGTCTTGTAGAGGGCAGAACGATTGAGGTTGATTACCTGTGGGGCGAAGGCGATCCAAACCGCGTCAAAGAGCTGGCAGCAGCTCTCGGACAGCGCGATCTCGACGTCATCATCACTGCCGGCTCAGAGGCGACACTTGCGCTCATCGCCACTGGAACCAAGACGCCCATTGTATTTGCAATCATCAGTGATCCGATTGGGACGGGAGTCGTTCAGAGCCTCAGCCGACCCGGCGGCAATGTCACCGGTTTGGCGATGTCTGGCACAGATTTGGAATCCAAACGGGTGGAAGTGTTGAAGGAGGCTGTACCAGCAGCTACAAGGATCATGGTCCTGCACGACCCGAAGGTAGGGCAGGCCGGAGTGGCTGAAGTACAGGTGACTGCGCGTGCGCTCAAGCTTGAACCAATGATCGTACAGGTCGCTGATCCCGGCGAATTTGACGGTGCATTCGCGCACGCGAAGGAACAAGGCGCGGATGCGCTTGTAACGATGGCATCTCCCTTCCTGAACTATAATCGCAAGCGACTGATCGAGTTGGCAGGACGCTATCGATTGGCATCGATTTGGTATGGCGCTGCCTTCGTCAGAGAGGGAGGGCTGCTATCGTACGGTCCGAGCTTTCCGGATATGTACCGCCGGTCGGCCGGCTACGTGGCAAAAATTATCGGGGGCGCAAAGCCCGCCGACATCCCGGTTGAACAACCTGTAAAGTTTGAGATGGTCATAAATCTCAAGACCTCAAAGGCGCTCGGGCTCGAAATTCCAGCGGTGCTGATCGCTCGCGCCGACGAGGTGATCGAATAGCAGGCCATATCAGCAGATGCCCTTCCGCGACATCCAGCGATGTCCGCTCTTCGCCGTTGCTGGCAGAGAAGCGGACATCGGGGCGGGAGCGAAGCGCTCCGATCTAACGAGGATGCGGTCCTAGGCGCGGCTACTCGTCGTCCTCGTCGTCTTCTTCCTCGTCTTCGTCGTCCTCGTCGTCGATTTCCAGGCGCTCGAGCGTGGCCAGCGGCAGCGTCTCGCGGAACAGATCGCCCTCCGAGCCCATCCAGAGACAGACGATGTCGTCGCCCTTCACCTCTGCGACGGTCAGCGGCTGGCCGCCGGATTTCAGCATTACGACGTCGCCGGTTTTCAGTTCCATGAATGGTCCTTTCGGGTTGATCGACGGGAGCGGAGCCTAGCAAGCCGTGATGACACGCCGATCACGGGCTATGGACCCGTGAAGTGCGCCGGCTTGCGTGGACTGCGAAACGTCGATGGCAGAGTTCGCGTGGGAGATCGCTCGATATTCGCTTCAGGATTATTCCGTCCCAGGCGCGGCGATGGTGGCATCATGCGCCTGTTTTGCCCGACGCGTCAACTGATTTCGTAAAATCAGCAGTCATGTTCTGTTTGGCGGCAAGCTGTTGAATTCGCGGTCACGTCCTACTGTGCATGGGGTTGTTTTCGAGATTTCAGCCCGGCACCAGCTCGGTCAGCGAGCGGATGATGCGGTCGGGCCTGACGGTCGAGCCTGCGGGCAGACCGTCGCCGTGCACGTCGATCCAGATCGCATAGATGCCGAGCCGCTGCGGCGTCACGACCTCCCATTCCAGATTGTCGCCGATCATCCAGGTGTCCTCGGCGGCGACGCCGAGCGCCTCCATCGCGTGCAGATAGGCGCGCTCCTCCGGCTTGCCGAAGCCGTGCTCGCCCTCGATCTGGATGTGATCGAAGCGATGGGTCAGCTCGAAGCGCTCGACCTTGGCGCGCTGCATGTCGGCGGCGCCGTTGGTGACCAGCGCGAGCTTGACGCCGTGCGCCTTCAACGCGTCGATCGCATCATGCGCGCCCGGGAAAACGAAGATCGCTTCCTCGCGATAGGTGGTGAAGCGGTCGGCGAGGCGCGCGGCGAGATCGTCGGAGAGGGCGCGATGGCCGTTAGCGGCGAGCGCGGCGAAGCCGCCGCGCACCGTGAGCCGCCGCGCCTCGCCGAGCTTCATCCGCCACGCAGCTTCCGCGCTCGACCAGAACTGCCGCGCATAGGCCAGCACGGCCGTGGCGACCTCTCGCGGCGGCAGCGGCGCGAGCTCGTCGGCGAATTCTTCCGCGATCGTGTTCCAGGCGATCTCGGGCCGGCCATAGGCCGACAGGATGGTGTCGTCCATGTCGATCAGCATGGCGCGGGGGAGAGGTTTCACTACGGTCATGGCCACTTCACCTCCGGCGGCAGCGACGACAGGATCGAATCCACATTGCCGCCGGTCTTGAGGCCGAAGATGGTGCCGCGGTCGTAGAGCAGGTTGAACTCGACATAGCGTCCGCGGCGGATCAATTGCTCCTCGCGATCCTCGGTGGTCCAGGTGCTAGCGAAATTGCGCCTGACGATGTCGGGATAGATCTTCAGGAATGCGCGGCCGACGTCTTGCGTGAAGGCGAGGTCGGCATCCCAGTCGCCGCTGTCGTGCCAGTCGTAGAAGATGCCGCCGACGCCGCGCGCCTCTTTCCGGTGCGGCAGATAAAAATACTCGTCGCACCACTTCTTGTACTTGTCGTAATCGGCAACGCCGCTGGGCTGGTCGCAGGCCTGCTTCATCGCGGCGTGGAAGGCGATTGTGTCCGCGTCCTCCTGCGTGCGTCGGCGGTCGAGCACCGGCGTGAGATCGGCGCCGCCGCCGAACCACGCCTTGGTGGTGACGACGAAGCGCGTGTTCATGTGCACCGCCGGTACGTGCGGATTGCGCATGTGCGCGATCAGCGAGATGCCGGAGGCCCAGAAGCGCGGGTCTTCAGCCGCGCCCGGAATCTGCGCGCGAAACTCGGGCGCGAACTCGCCATGCACGGTCGAGCAATGCACGCCGACCTTCTCGAACAGGCGGCCCGACATCACCGACATCACGCCGCCGCCGCCGGCCGCCCCGCTGTGATCGGTGCGCTGCCAGGGCGTGCGCGCAAAGCGGCCGGCCTCGCCGGGATAGAGGTTTTGCGGCGCGTCGTCCTCGAGCCGCTCGAAGTTTTCGCAGATGTCGTCGCGCAGGCGCTCGAACCAGATGCGGGCGCGGGCCTTGCGGTCTTCGATCAAGCTCGGGTCCAATGTGGATGTCATGCCGTCAGCCTTGCGGACCGTAATAGGTGCAGCTCTCGTTGCAACTGTCGCGGTGGATGCTGACGCGGGTGAGCTTGCCGATATGGGCGAGCCGCTCCCAGACGAAGCGCGAGAGATTTTCCAGCGTCGGGGTGCCGAGCGCCTCGATCTTGTTGAGGAACTTGTGGTCGAGCGTTAGCCGCACCTCCTCGATGGCGCGCTGGAGCAGGCCGAGATCGACCACCATGCCGGTCGCAGGGTCGGGCGTGCCGCGCACCGTCACCTCGGCGCGGAAGGAGTGGCCGTGGATCTCTTCGCTCGCAGCACCAAAGGTCGTTCCCGGCAGCGAATGCGCCGCCTCGAAGCGGAACGATTTCGTCAATTCCCACATCTGTCCGTCAACCCGTCCTATCTGATGCCGAGCGATTTATGCGTCTGCACGCTCAGCCGCCATTGCGGATGGCGCAGGCAATAGTCGATCGCGCGCGCGGTGTTCTCTGCGATTTCGGGCCCGTCCATCGGCTGCAGCGAGAAGCGCTCAAAGGCGAGGCTCTCGAAACTCTCGGGTGCAGCGAGGGTCTGCGGATAGACCAGCTTCAGCTCGTGCCCCTGGCGCAGCAGCAGCTCGCTGCCGCCCTTGGGGCTGACGCAGATCCAGTCGAGTCCCTCCGGCGGCGCGACCGTGCCGTTGGTCTCGACGCCGATCTCGAAGCCGCGGACATGGAGCGCCGCGACTAGCGCGTCATCGACCTGCAGCAGGGGCTCACCGCCGGTCAGCACCACGTAGCGGTTGGAGGCCGCTCCGGTCCATTGCGCCGCGATGGTGTCGGCGAGTTCCGCAGCCGAGCCGTAACGGCCGCCGAGCGTGCCGTCGGTGCCGACGAAATCCGTGTCGCAGAACTGACATGTGGCCTCGCCGCGGTCGGCCTCGCGGCCGCTCCAGAGGTTGCAGCCGGCAAAACGGCAGAACACGGACGCGCGCCCGGCATGGGCGCCTTCGCCTTGCAGGGTCAGGAAGATTTCCTTGACCGCGTAACTCACTGGTCTCTCCTTGTCATATCAATCGAACGGGTTCCGGACCTGCCGCAGCGCTTCGCCTGCGGCTATCGCCGCGCTCATGGCGACATTGAGCGACCGCAGCCCGGGCGTGATCGGGATCACCAGCCGCGCATCCGCGGCCTCGACCACCGCATCGGTGACACCGGCGCTCTCGCGCCCGAATAGCAGGATGTCAGACATCTGGTAACGGAAATCGCGGTAGTCGGTGGCACCTTTGGTGGTGAACAGCAGCAGGCGGTTGCCTTGGCCCACGCGCCACTCCTCGAATTTCGACCAGGAATCGTGCCTGACGATGCTGACATGGTCGAGGTAGTCCATTCCCGCCCGGCGGAAATGCCGGTCGGAGACCGGGAAGCCGGCCGGCTCGATGATGTGGGCGGCGATGCCCAGACAGGCGCACAGGCGCAGAATCGTGCCGGTGTTCTGGGGGATGTCGGGTTGGAAAAGTGCGATCTGCATGAGCAGCGGTCGGTCGGTTGTGGGTCGGAAATGTTTCAATAAAACATCGCCAGCCGCGGAATTCGTGCATTGCACGCTCCTGCGCGGTTAGCGGGCTTGCGCTCGTCCTGCAAGGGTGCCAATAGAACGATTCTGGACTGCTGTTTTCGCCTTGTTTTGGTGGGGACTAGCCAAGTTCTGCCGCCGCGGGGGGCCGCGGGCGCCGGCAGGCTGTTCCGGGGACCTTGGGGGCTCCCGGAGCGGTTCCGTCGGCAGCATAAGAAGAAAGGGTTGGAATCGTGACGACAGCGTCTTCGGCGGACCATCCGACACGCCGTGATTTCTTATTCGTTGCAACGGGGGCAGCTGCAGCAGTAGGGGGCGCGGCCGCGCTCTGGCCCTTTATCTCCCAAATGAATCCTGACGCCTCGACCATCGCCGCCGGTGCGCCGATCGAGGTCGATCTGAGCCCGGTCGCCGAGGGGCAGGACATCAAGGTGTTCTGGCGCGGCAAGCCGATCTACATCAGCCACCGCACCAAGAAGCAGATCGACGAGGCGCGCGCCGTTCCCGTGGCGAGCCTGCCCGACCCGCAGTCCGACGAGGCCCGGGTCAAGTCCGGCCATGACCAGTGGCTGGTCGTGATCGGCATCTGCACCCATCTCGGCTGCATCCCGATCGCCCATGAAGGCAATTACGACGGGTTCTTCTGCCCCTGCCATGGTTCGCAGTACGATTCGTCCGGCCGCATCCGCCAGGGGCCCGCGCCTGCGAACCTGCCGGTGCCGCCGTACCAGTTCGTTTCCGACACCAAAATCCAGATCGGCTGAGCTTCGGACCCGCGTCCGAAGCCTCGAACCGTCTTGTCGTATTATTTCCTCAGGATCGCATCATGAGCGGACCATCCGACTACCAGCCGAGCAATCCGGCCCTGCAATGGATCGAGCGGCGCCTGCCGATCCTGGGTCTCGTCCATTCCTCCTTCGTCGTCTATCCCACCCCGCGCAACCTGAACTACTGGTGGACCTTCGGCGCCATCCTCTCCTTCATGCTCGGGGTGCAGATCCTGACCGGCGTGATCCTGGCGATGCACTACACGCCGCACGCCGATTTCGCCTTCAAGTCGGTCGAGCTGATCGTCCGTGACGTCAATTACGGCTGGCTGCTCCGCAACATGCACGCGGTCGGCGCATCGATGTTCTTTGTCGCGGTCTACGTCCATATGTTCCGTGGCATCTATTACGGCTCCTACAAGGAGCCGCGTGAGGTGCTCTGGATCCTCGGCGTCATCATCTACCTCCTGATGATGGCGACAGGCTTCATGGGCTACGTGCTGCCGTGGGGTCAGATGAGCTTCTGGGGCGCCACCGTCATCACCAATTTGTTCTCCGCCATTCCCTATGTCGGCGAGAGCATCGTGACGCTGCTGTGGGGCGGCTATTCGGTCGGCAACCCGACGCTGAACCGCTTCTTCTCGCTGCACTACCTGCTGCCGTTCCTGATCGCGGGCGTTGTCGTGCTCCACGTCTGGGCGCTGCACGTGGCCGGCCAGAACAATCCTGACGGCGTCGAGCCGAAGACGGAAAAGGACACGGTGCCGTTCACGCCGCATGCGACCATCAAGGACGGCTTCGGCGTTGCCTGCTTCCTGCTGCTCTACGCCTGGTTCATCTTCTACATGCCGAACTATCTCGGCGACGCCGACAACTACATTCCGGCGAACCCGGGCGTGACGCCGCCGCACATCGTGCCGGAATGGTATTACCTGCCGTTCTACGCGATCCTGCGCTCGATCCCGAACAAGCTCGCGGGCGTGATCGCGATGTTCTCGGCGATCATCATCCTGTGCTTCCTGCCCTGGCTCGATGCCGCCAAGACCCGGTCGTCGAAGTACCGTCCGCTGGCCAAGCAGTTCTTCTGGATCTTCGTTGTGGTCTGCATCCTGCTCGGCTATCTCGGCGCGCAGCCGCCGGAAGGCATCTACGTGATCGCCGGCCGGGTCCTGACGGTCTGCTACTTTGCCTACTTCCTGATCGTGCTGCCGCTGCTCGCGCGCATCGAGACGCCGCGGCCGGTGCCGAACTCGATCTCGGAGGCGATCCTCGCCAAGAGCGGCAAGGCCGTGGCCTCTATCATGGTCGCGCTTGTCGCTGCCGGCGCGCTGTTCGTCGGCACCTTGCAGGATGTCCGCGCAGAGGAAGGCGGCACCAAGCCGCCGGGCAACAAGTGGTCGTTCGCGGGCCCTTTTGGCACCTATGACCGCGGTGCGCTCCAGCGCGGCCTGAAGGTTTACAAGGAGGTCTGCTCCAACTGTCACGGCCTGTCCTACATCGCCTTCCGCAACCTCGCGGAAGCCGGTGGCCCTGGCTATTCGGTGGCGCAGGCGGCGGCGTTTGCCTCCGACTACAAGATCAAGGACGGTCCGAACGACCAGGGCGAAATGTTCGAGCGTCCGGGCCGGCCGGCCGACTACTTTCCCTCGCCGTTCCCGAACGAGCAGGCAGCCCGCGCGGCGAACGGCGGCGCAGCGCCGCCCGATTTGTCGCTGATCACCAAGGCGCGCTCCTATGGCCGCGGCTTCCCGATGTTCATCATCGACTTCTTCAGCCAGTACCAGGAGCAGGGTCCGGACTATGTCGCGGCGGTGCTCCAGGGCTTCGAGGACAAGGCGCCGGAAGGCGTGGCCATCCCGGAAGGCTCCTACTACAACAAGTACTTCCCGGGCCACGCCATCAAGATGCCGAAGCCGCTCAGCGACGGCCAGGTGACCTATGACGACGGCTCGCCGGCGACGGTTGCGCAGTATGCCAAGGACGTCACCACGTTCCTGATGTGGACCGCCGAGCCGCACATGGAAGCGCGCAAGCGCCTCGGCCTCCAGGTGTTCGTGTTCCTGATCATCTTCGCGTTCCTGATGTACTTCACCAAGAAGAAGGTCTGGGCCGACTCGCACTGAGCCGCGCACGCGAGACGAGAATGAAAAGGCCCCCGAAAAGGGGGCCTTTTTGTTGGACACGAGCGTGTGTTGTTTGGCGCGATTGCCTATCGCGCGCGCAGCCGCCAAAATACCCCAACCATTCCCCAGAAACTCGTCGGAGGACACCATGGGAACAGCGATCACCTTCAAGCGCCCGGACGGCAAGGACGCATCGGGCTATCTCGCCAATGCCGCACGCGGCAATGCGCCGGGCGTGGTGGTGATCCAGGAATGGTGGGGACTGTCGGACCAGATCAAGGGCCTGTGCGACCGCTTTGCGCTCGCGGGCTTCGATGCGCTGGCGCCCGATCTCTACAAGGGCAAGGTCGTGCCGTATCACGACACTGACGCGGCCGGCAAAGAGATGAACTCGCTCGACTTCATGGACGCCACCACGCAGACGGTGCGCGGCGCCACGCAATATCTGTCGCGCAATGGCGCCAAGGTCGGGCTAACAGGCTTCTGCCTCGGCGGCGCCGTCACCATCATCGGCTCGGTGCACGTGCCGGAGCTCGCCGCCGGCGTCGTGTTCTACGGCATCCCGCCGGAGCAGGCGGCCAAGCCCGCCGACGTCCAAATCCCGCTGCAGGCCCATTTCGCCAACAAGGACGATTGGTGCACGCCGGAGCTGGTCAACGGCTTCGAGAAGGCGATGAAGGCCGCCGGCAAGTCGCTGGAGCTGTTCCGCTATGACGCCGAGCACGCCTTTGTCAACGAGCAGCGCCAGGCCGTGCACGACCGCGAAGCCGCCGAGCTCGCCTGGGGCAGGGCGACGGAGTTTTTCCGGAAGCATCTGGGGTAGGAGAACGGGTCGTTTTCTGCCTGCAGTTGGTATATATTCCGCCCATGACAAAGGTCTTGGAAGATGTGATCGAAAAGGTGAGGAGGCTGCCGGAAGATCAGCAAGCCTACGTCGCCGAGGTGCTTGAACAGATCGTCGCCAACGACGGCGATCTGTTCATTGTGCCCGACGAACATCATGCGGCGGTGCTTGAAGGACTTGAGCAAGCCGAGCGGGGCGAATTCGCGACCGATCAGGAAATGGCCGCGCTCTGGAAGAAGTGCGGGCTGTGAAGCTACGGTACGCTCGGCGTGCCCGCACTGATATCGACGAATTCATGAATATATCGCGCAGCACGACAAGCGTGCTGCCACCTCAGTCGTGCGACGTATCCGGTCCGCCAGCCAATTGCTTGCGAAATATCCGGGCCTCGGTCGTGCGACTGATATGACCAGCGTTCGGGTGTTTCCGATCGTCCCATTCCCGTACCTGATCTATTACCGCGTTACCAATGATGCGCTGGAGGTTATCCATGTGCGTCATGGAAGGCGCGATGAGCCGAAACCGGGCGAACTGCTGTGATCCGGCGACCTTGCCACGGGGGAGCCTGCCCACCCTTGACGCCGCCCCCGCGCCATGGTGAGTATCCGGCCATGAGCACCGCAGCCGGCCCATCCCGTCGTTGGTGGCGCACCTCCTAAGAGGTGGCCGGTGCGATTTCTTTTCCCAGAATCGTCGAAGGTCGCCAGCACAGCGCGGCGGCCTGATCGTTTGTCCTGTGTGGCGTTCCCTCGGCAAGTTTCGTAAGAGGACCCCATGAACAGGACCGTCTTTGCCCTCCCGGCCAGAAGCGACTATGTGACCCGCGCAGGTCTCGCGATCACGCGCGTGGCGGAGCAGTTTACCGGCGGCGCCAACCGGCTCGACGATCTCGTCAGCCTGCTCGACCGCCGCCGCGGCGTGGTGCTGTCGTCGGGCACGACCGTGCCCGGCCGCTACGAGAGCTTTGACCTCGGCTTCTCCGATCCGCCGCTCAAGCTCGAGACCGTTGGCGTCAATTTCAAGCTGGAAGCGCTCAACGAGCGCGGCCAGGTGCTGATCGCCTTCCTCGCTGACGTCCTGCGCGAGCCCTGCGTGGTGATCTCCGAGAAGACGCAATCGCACCTCGCCGGCCACATCATCCGCGGCGATGCGCCGATCGAGGAGGACCAGCGCACGCGTCGCGCCAGCGTGATGTCACTGGTGCGCGACCTCGTCGCCGCCTTCTCCGCCAATGACGACGGGCTGCTCGGCCTGTTCGGCGCCTTCGCCTACGACCTCGTGTTCCAGATCGAGGACCTCGTCCAGAAGCGTCCGCGCGAAACTGATCAGCGCGACATCGTGCTCTACGTTCCCGACCGCCTCCTCGCCTATGACCGTGCCACCGGCCGCGGCGTGGTGATCAGTTACGATTTCGCGTGGAACGGCAAATCCACTGAAGGCCTGCCGCGCGAGACCGCCGAGAGCCCGTACCAGAAGACGCCGCGCCAGGGCTTTGCCGATCACGCGCCCGGCGAATATCAGGCCACGGTGGAGACCGCGCGCGCGGCCTTTGCCCGCGGCGATCTATTCGAGGCCGTGCCCGGCCAGCTCTTCGCCGAGCCCTGCGACCGTTCGCCGGCAGAGGTGTTCCAGCGCCTTTGCGTCATCAACCCGTCGCCCTACGGCGCGCTGATGAATCTCGGCGACGGCGAATTCCTTGTGTCGGCCTCGCCGGAAATGTTCGTGCGCTCCGACGGGCGCCGCGTCGAGACCTGTCCGATCTCGGGCACGATCGCGCGCGGTACCGATGCGATCGGCGATGCCGAGCAGATCCGCCAGCTCCTGAACTCGGAGAAAGACGAGTTCGAGCTCAACATGTGCACCGACGTCGATCGCAACGACAAGGCGCGCGTCTGTGTCCCCGGCACGATCAAGGTCTTGGCGCGCCGGCAGATCGAGACCTATTCAAAACTGTTCCACACCGTCGATCATGTCGAGGGCATGCTGCGTCCCGGCTTCGATGCGCTCGACGCCTTTCTCACCCATGCCTGGGCCGTCACCGTGACCGGTGCGCCAAAGCTGTGGGCGATGCAGTTCGTCGAGGATCATGAGCGCTCGCCGCGGCGTTGGTACGCCGGCGCGATCGGCGCGGTGAACTTCGATGGCAGCATCAACACCGGTCTCACCATCCGCACCATCCGCATGAAGGATGGTCTCGCCGAGGTCCGCGTCGGCGCCACCTGTCTTTTCGATTCTGATCCGGCCGCGGAAGACCGCGAATGCCAGGTCAAGGCCGCAGCCCTTTTCCAGGCGCTGCGAGGCGATCCGCCGAAGCCGCTGTCGGCGTTTGCGCCCGATGCCACCGGTTCGGGCAAGCGCGTGCTGCTGATCGACCACGACGACAGCTTCGTGCACATGCTCGCCGATTATTTCCGCCAGGTCGGCGCCAGCGTCACCGTGGTCCGCTATGTGCATGCGCTCGACATGCTCAAGCAGAAGAGGTGGGATTTGCTGGTGCTGTCGCCCGGCCCGGGCCGCCCGGAAGATTTCGGGATCAAGACAACCATCGACGCGGCGCTGGAGAACAAGCTGCCGGTGTTCGGCGTCTGCCTTGGCGTCCAGGCGATCGGCGAATATTTCGGCGGTGAGCTCGGCCAGCTCACCCATCCCGCGCATGGCCGGCCCTCGCGTGTGCAGGTGCGCGGCGGGCGCCTGATGCGCAATCTGCCGAATGAGATCGTGATCGGCCGCTATCATTCGCTCTTCGTCGAGCGCGACAGCATGCCGGACGTTCTGAGCGTCACCGCCAGCACCGAGGACGGCGTCGCCATGGCGCTGGAGCACAAGACCTTGCCGGTCGCCGGCGTGCAATTCCACCCGGAATCGCTGATGTCGCTCAGCAACGAGGTGGGATTGCGTATTGTCGAGAATGCGTTCCGGCTGGATGCGCCGGTCAATTGAGAGGCACCAATGACCTTTGACCACGATCTGAAGGCGAGCGTCCGCACCATTCCCGACTACCCCAAGCCGGGGATCATGTTCCGCGACATCACGACCTTGCTCGCGGATGCGCGGGCCTTCCGCCGTGCGGTCGACGAGCTCGTCAACCCCTGGGCGGGCAACAAGATCGACAAGGTCGCCGGCATGGAGGCGCGCGGCTTCATCATCGGCGGCGCGGTTGCGCATCAGCTCTCGGCCGGCTTCGTGCCGATCCGCAAGAAGGGCAAGCTGCCGCACACCACCGTGCGGATCGCTTACTCCCTCGAATACGGCATCGACGAGATGGAGATGCATGTTGACGCCATCTCGCCCGGCGAGCGCGTCATCCTGGTCGACGATCTCATCGCCACCGGCGGCACCGCTGAAGGCGCGGTGAAGCTGCTGCGGCAGATCGGCGCCAATGTCGTCGCGGCCTGCTTCATCATCGACCTGCCCGAGCTCGGCGGCGCCGCCAAGCTCCGCGCCATGGACGTTCCGGTGCGCACGCTGATGACGTTCGAGGGGCACTGAGCGATCGCTGCGATCGTCAGATCGCCTCCGCCTTCAGCTCGGCCCGCCAGTGCGTCCCGCGCTCCTTCAGCAGTGCGTCCCTGACATAGGCGGTCTCTTCGTCCTCCAGACGCTCGCATTCGTCGAACGTCAGGCCGGCCTCACCGTGCGCGTTCCAGGCGGCCTGGAGGCTCCGGCAGGGGTGGCCGCCCTGGCGCAGTGAGAACCAGATGCGGTTCCGGATCGTCTCCAGGTTTGGGGCCTGGCCGACCCAGGCCTCGCCCGAAGCCGCACAGCGGATCACGTAGATGCCCGCAATGGTCTTCCGCTCCTTGTAGGCGGCGATGGCTGCTTTCCGGTCGATGCTCACGGCTGCGCTCTGGATGAAGGGGACGTTGATAATCGCCTCACTAAGCCCAACGCGGCCGGCAGTCAATATTATCCGGGTATAATTTGTAACCTAAGATCGCTGCAGGATCAGGCTGAGCTCGAGCTCGCGGAAGGCGAGGTAATTGCGCCGGGTCCACTGGTGCAGCTCGGTCGAGGAGTCCTTCTCCTGGCGCAAATAGCCGGTGAAGGAGAAGTTCAGCCGGTCGATATAGGTCTTGAGGAAGCCGGGCAGCGCCGGCAGCCGGAATAGCCGGCCGCCGGCCATCGCGGGCGGCAGCTCGCCGCGGAGGATGAACTCGTTGTCGACGGTGATCAGGTTCATCCGCGGGATCTGCAGGCGCAGCATCTCATGGGCGCGGGCGGAGACGCGGTCGGTGTCGGCGACGAACAGGATCATCGGGGCGACATGCCGGCGCGCCGCTTCCTTGAGCAGGCCGATCTCGTCGGCCATCTTGAAGAATTCGTCGAAGGCGTGGAAGCCGAGGTCGATGACCTTGGCGAGCCCGTCATCGACGATGACGCGGTCCATCAGCTGCATCTTGCCGTAAGTGTCGATCACGTCGGCGGTCTCGGTCACCTTCGGCAGGTAATCGAGCAGCGACGGCTCCTTCAGATTGACGTCGAAGGCCGCGACATTGCCGTTCTTGAGCAGCAAGAATTCGGCGAGCAGCCGCGCCAGCAAGGTCTTGCCGACCTGCGGGCGGGGCGAGCAGATGATGTAAAGGGGCGTCGCGGGCATCACGAGCTATTATCTGAGCGAACTCACCGCCCAATCCAGCCGTATCCACCCATACTCTGCAACTATTTTTCGCTGCTGCGGCCGCCCGGCTTGGAGCCGACGATGTCGGTCAGGCGGATCCGGTCGAACTCGCTCCAGACGTTCGCCAGCCAGTGCCGGACATAACCGCGCAGCACGAACGAATAGTTCGCGGCATCGTCGTTGATGCCCTTGTTGGCGACAAATTTCAGGAACGGGACAGAGGAGACCTCGACCTGCTCATAGGCCATTTCGTTGAGCTTGGGGATGGTCAGCTCGGTCGCATCCTTGATGCGGTGGAAGTAGGAATTGTAGGTCGACTGGTCCCACTGGAAGAACTGGGTGTCGTTGATGAAGTTCTTCACTAGGAAATACTTGGCGCCGGTCATGAAACCGGCCGTTTCGGCGATCTCGTCCAGCGAGGCGATCGAGGGTCCCAGGATGTGGAACACCGCGAAGGTGATCTGGCCGGCCTTGGCGGCGTCGAGGAAACCGATATCGCGCAGCGAGGCCAGAGCCGGCGAGAGCAGGCCGGCGCGAACGTCGATCACGGTGACCGATGGGCTGGTCGCATTGAGCGTATCGAAGATCTTCATCTGATCGGCCGTCGTCGTCATGTCGACGATTTCGGTGATGTCAGGATGGAAGCGCTTCAGCGTGCCGCGCGGGGATTCCGTGTCGAAGGCGCGGGTCGGCACGTTGTTGGCGGAAAAATAATCGAGCAAGGTGCGCGACACCGTGGTCTTGCCAACCCCGCCCTTGTCCGCGCCCACCACAACCACTGCCGGCTTTGCCATTGCTGTCCCCTAACGCGCGCCCCCGATCGCGAGGTCGCAATCGGCCGGGCCCCAAATCGATGTCCCAAGGATGTCCCAAGTCTGCTGTTGGGCGCGAACATGGCAGAAACAAGGGAGAATTCAAATCCGCAGGCCGCGGTCGTGGCAATTCCCGAGGTTTTTCCCAATCGCTGTGAAACCCGCCGCAAGTTGCGGCAAATCATGTGTTCAATGACGGCCCCAAGGACCCATGGGATTCCCGATCGGACTGCCGGCTGCGGTTCCGGAGGGGCCTGGCGCAGGCAGGGGCGGCGGCGGACTGGTCCGGCTGCCTGCATCGTTCCAGGGGCCTTGCGGCAGCGGCGGCGGGGCGTCTTGCCGGTCGGCTTGCGCCTCCGGCTCTTCCGTCTCGTCGGCGGGCGGCGGCAGCGGACCGGGATCGTGGCCGCCGGCAAACTTCACCAGCGCATCGACCCGGGACTGCACCGACGGGTGGGTCGCGAACAAATCGGCAAAGCCCTCGCGCGGATTGTCGAGGCACAGCTCCATCACCGCCGAGGTCGCACCCGGCAGCTCGCCGCGGTTCTCGATCTTGCGCAGCGCCGAGATCATGGCGTCAGGGTTTTTCGTCAGCTCGACCGAGCCGGCGTCGGCCAGATATTCGCGCGAGCGCGACAGTGCGAGCTTGACCACCTGCGACACCAGCCAGGCCACCACGATCAGCACGACCGCGATGATGATGACCACGATTGCGCCGCCGCCGGAGCTCTTGCTGTCGCTCGACGACGAGGACGATCGCGACGAGGAGGAGGAACCCGACGACCACGAGCCGCCGGAGCTCCAGCTCAGATTCGTGAACAGCCGGAAGAACAATTCGCCGAAGAAGCCGACCACGCCGGCAATGATCACGGCGACGATCATCAGCTGCACATCGCCGTTCTTGATGTGGGTGAGCTCGTGGCCCAGCACCGCCTCGATCTCCCGGTCGTTCAGCGCCTTCAGCAGACCGGTGGTGACGGTAACAGCATATTGCCGCGGGTTGAGGCCGGTCGCGAACGCGTTGAGCGCCGGGCTCTCCATGATCTTCAACTTCGGCATGGTGATGCCGCGCGAGATGCAGAGATTTTCCAGCAGATTGTAGAGTCGCGGCTCCTCCTGCCGGGTGACGTCATGGCCGCCGGTGACGGCATCGATCATCGATTGATGAAAGAAATAGGCGATAATGATCCAGGCAAATGCCGCGACGGTCGCGAAGGGCGCGGCCTTGAGCAGGTCGGCGAAGGCCCGGTTCAGATAATAGGCGACGGTCTCATTGCCGTTGATGACGACTTCGGCGACCAGCGCGCCGGCATAGACCAGCACATAGACCAGCGCGAACAGGCCGGCGAGCAGCAGCATCGAACGAAACTTGTTCGAGGCGATGTGCGTGTAGAGACCATACGCGGCCATGACGCGTTGCCCTGCCGGCCTGTCGGCTCAGATCAGAACTTCACCTGAGGCGCCGCCTCGACCTCGGTGCGGCTGGCGCCGAGATCGAAGAAGTCCTTCTTGGTGAAGCCGAACATGCCGGCGAACAGAGCGGCGGGCATCTGCTGGATGCCGGTGTTGTATTCCTGGACCGCGTTGTTGAAGAAGCGGCGGCTCGCCGCGATCTTGTTCTCGAGATCGGAGAGCTCGCTGGCGAGCTGCTGGAAATTGGTGTTGGCCTTGAGGTCCGGATAGGCCTCCGACAACGCGATCAGCCGGCCGAGCGCGCCGGAGAGCTGGTTCTCGGCGGCGGACACCTGCGCCGGCCCCTGCGCCGACATCGCTGAATTGCGCGCCTTGATGACGTCGTCGAGTGTGCCGCGCTCATGCGAGGCATAGCCCTTCACGGTCTCGACCAGGTTCGGGACCAGATCGTGGCGCTGCTTGAGCTGCACGTCGATATCGGCAAAGGCCTGGCTGACGCGCTGTCCGAGCGCCACCAGCCGGTTGTAGGCGCTGAAGGCGAACAGCACGAGGACGACGATGACGCCGAGAACGATCCAGCCGGTCGACATGGAAAACTCCTGAAGGGAATTGAGGCGGGCAGCGTAAACCAAAATGGCGCCGGGGGGAGAGCCCCGCGCGGAGGGAAGGTAAGACTTGGTCGGACCGGGAACCATCCGAGTTCAAGGCAAAAGCGCCGAACGGGGTTAACTTTCGGACAGAACGGCATCACCCCAGCGCCAGCGGCGGGCGCCCGCATAAGCAGCCTTGTCCCGCCGCGGCACCTTGGCGAGTGCGACGCCGTCCTCAGTGCAGAGCTTGGCCGTGATCTCGGCCTTGCCGACATCCGGCGGCGCCAGCACGCGCGCGGCGCGGGCCGCAGGCGGCGCGCGGGTCAGGGCGACGTAGATGAAGCGCTCGTCCTCGAACGGCACGTCGGCGCCCTTGATCTGGCGGTGCGCCTGCGAGCGCGGCAGGCGCTGGTTGAAATGGCACCAGTCGGGCGCAATGAGCGGGCAGGGCTTTTCGTGCGGGCAGGGCGCGGCGACGAAGGCGCCGGCCGCGGTCAGTTGCTGGCGCAGCGCGAGGATGCGGGCGGTGCCGGCGGGGGTGCCGGGCTCGACTACGACCAGTGCGTGGCGCGCTTTGGCCCACATCGTCTCGGCGAGCTTGCGCTGATCGCTCTCGCCGAGCTCGCCGATGACGTAGCTCGCGACGACGAGATCGGCTTGCGAGACCTCGGCGAGGTTGGCGGCGGCATCGCCCGGCAGATAGCGGCAATCCGACAGACGCGAGCTATCGCGCGCCAGCTCGAGCGCGAGCCGGCTCAGCGTGGCGTTGGCGTCGAGCAGCGTAAAATCCTGCAACGACGAAAAGGCCTCGGCGGCCGCCCAACTCGCGGTGCCCGGGCCTGCGCCGACGTCGAGTAATGTCTCGGGAGCGAGGTCCGGCGCGATCTCGATGAGCGCGCTCAGGCTTGCCGCGACGGCAGCGTAGGTCGCCGGCATGCGCGCGAGCGCATAGGCGAGCGCATCGGCCTCGGACTTGATCGTGCCGGAGCCGCCGCCGGCGCGATAGGTGGTCGAGATCTTCTGCGACCGCTGTGCAGCGTCGGTGCGGGAGAAGCCCTGCAGCCTGGCGTCGAGGGCGGCCTTGAGTTCAGCGGGGAAGGTGGGTGAGATCATCATCCGTCATGCCCCGCGTAGGCGGGGCATCCAGTAATCCGAGAGAGTGCCGTCAGCCGAGAAGCCGCGGCGTACTGGAGCATCCGCCCCGGTGCGCAATTGCGCACAAGGCGGATGATGACGTCAATGGGTTTGGAACGCGCGCAGCCTCACGCCACGTTCTGGTCGAGAATGTCCACGGCCTCTTGCAGGTTCACCGAGACGAGCTGGGAGACGCCGCGCTCGGCCATGGTGACGCCGAACAGGCGGTTCATCCGTGCCATCGTGATCGGATTGTGCGTGATGATGACGAAGCGCGTGTCGGTCGAGGCGGTCATCTCGTGCAGCAGGTTGCAGTACCGTTCGACGTTGTGGTCGTCGAGCGGTGCGTCGACTTCGTCCAGCACGCAGATCGGCGAGGGGTTCGTCAGGAACACCGCGAAGATCAGCGCCATCGCGGTCAGCGCCTGCTCGCCGCCCGAGAGCAGCGACAGCGTCTGCGGCTTCTTGCCCGGCGGCTTGGCGATGATTTCGAGACCGGCTTCCAGCGGGTCGTCGCTCTCGATCAGGTGCAGCGCGGCTTCGCCGCCGCCGAACAGCTCGACGAACAGGCGCTTGAAGTGGTTGTTGACGACCTCGAACGAGGTCAGGAGGCGCTCGCGTGCTTCCTTGTTGAGGCTCTGGATGCCCTGGCGCAGCCGCTTGATGGCTTCGACCAGGTCGTCGCGCTCGGTGACGAGACCCGTGTGCTGGGTCTCGACCTCGCGCAGCTCTTCCTCGGCGCGCAGGTTCACGGCGCCCAGGCGCTCGCGATCGCGGCGCATCTTTTCGAGATCTTCCTCGATGTCGTGCAGCGGCGGCAGCTCGGCGCCGGGCTCGAGCTCGGCGAGGCCGGCGACGGCATGGGGCTCCACTTCGAGCATGTCGCGGATCTCGCGCTCGATGTCCTCGAGCCGGCGCCGCGAACCTTCCATGCGCTCCTCGGCGCGGGCGGTGGCCTCGCGCGAGCTGGAGAGCGCTTCGAGCGTCAGCTTGGCGACGCGATCGGTCTCGGCCATCGCGGTCTCCGCGGCGGCGAGCGCATCGGCGGCCAGGCGGCGGTCGTTCTCCGCATATTCGATCTCGGTGATCAGCGCGCTGCGCTTCTCGGCGAACACGGCGGGCGCGTTTTCGAGATCGCTGCGCTCGATCGAGACCTCGGTGATGCGGGTCTGGATGGTGTCGATATGGGAGGCCGCGCTCTCCTTGCGGTTCTGCCATTCGGTGCGCTCGGCGAGGATCGCCTGGACGCGGCGGTCGGCCAACTCGGCCTCGCGCGCCAGTGCCTGCGCCTCGGCGCGGACCTGCGCGGCCATGCGGCGATGGCCTTCGATGTCGCTGCGGACGGCGGCGAGACGGGTCTCGGTGTCCTCACTCGACGGCAGCTCGCTGATGCCGGCCTCGGCGTATTCGTACGCGGCTTCGGCCTCGGCGCGGTCGGCGGCGAGACGGCTGTGCGCTTCCGACAGCGTCGCCTTGCGCGCGGCGTGGCGGCTGATCTCGCGCTCGGCTGCGGCGTGGCGCTCGCGCGCGACGTTCAGCTCGCGCTGCGCGGCACGCCAGGCCTCGCGGCTGGCACCTTCGGTACTGGCCGCCATCTGCAGCTCGGACTCGGCGTTCTCCAGCGCCTGACGCTTGATCTGCGCGTCGATGCGGGCCTGCTCCAGCTCGTTCTCGATATCGACGAGGCGGGCGCGCTCGGCAAGGCGCCGCGCCGCGCCGGTCGGGGCGTGAGCGGCGGCGACAAAACCGTCCCAGCGCCAGACGTCGCCTTCGGGCGAGACCAGCCGCTGGCCGGTCTTGAGCTGCGACACCAGCTCGGCACCGCGCTCGCGCGGCACGACGCCGATCTGCGCCAGGCGGCGCGTCAGCTCGGCCGGGGCCTGAACGTGGTTGGCAAGCGGGGTGACGCCTTGGGGCAATTCCGGATCGCCGTCGGTGACGCCGGCATTGGTCCAGCGCATCGGCGCCGAGGGATCGACCGGCGCATCGAGATCGTCGCCGAGGGCCGCACCGATCGCTTTTTCGAAGCCCTTGTCGACGGTGATGCCGTCGATGATCGGCGGCCACAGATTCTTGGTCTCGCCGTTGACGATTTTTGAGATCGTGCGCGCCTCGGTATCGAGCCGCTGCACGCGCTTGTCGGCCTCATTGAGCGGCGAACGCGAGGATTCCAGCGTCTGGCGCGCGGCGACATGCGCGGCCTCGCTCGCTTGCGCGGCGGCCTCCGACGTGGCCAGCGTCTGCTCGGCGGTTTCGACCGTTGCGGTCAGCTCGTCGAGATCGCCGAAGCCGCCGGTTTCGTCGGCAAGCTTCTGCTCTTCCGCGGCGACGTTCGCGATCTCCTGGTCGAGACGGGCGAGCTTGTCGCGGTGGGTGCGGACGTTGGCCTCTAGCTGGTTGCGCTTGGCGGTGAGGTCGGCGAGCGCCGTGGTGAGCTCGGCGAACTGCTGCTCGGTTTCGGTCAGCACCGCCTCGGCTTCGTCGACGCGCTCGTCGACGCCGGAGCGCTTCTCTACGCGCGACTTGATCTCTTGCTTCAGCTCGGCATCTTCGGTGTCGAGCCGCTGCAGCGCGACCTCGGCATCCATCGTCTGCTGCTGGGCGCGCGAGATGTCGCCCTCGAACTGGGCGAGGCGGCGCTCGAGCTCGGCGACGCGCTCCTTGGCACGCTCTTCCTCGCGATCGAGCAGCTCGCGGGCATTGGTCAGGCGCTGGAGGCCCGCCGCGGCGCGGGCTTCGGCATCGCGCAGCGCCGGCATTTCGGCGGCACGGATCGCCTGGATGCGGGCGGCTTCGGCCTGGTGCTGGGTGCGCTCGGCCATCTCGCGCACGGCGAGATCGTGGGTGTGGCCGGATTCGTTGACGTCGGCGTGAGCGCCGATCCAGCGCAGATGGAACAGCGTGGCTTCGGCCTTGCGGACCTTGGCCGCGACTTCGCGATAGCGCACGGCCTGGCGGGCCTGCTTCTTCAGGCCGTCCATCTGGCCGGCGAGCTGACCGATCACGTCCTCGACGCGGGTGAGGTTGGTTTCGGCCGCCTTCAGCCGCAGCTCGGCCTCGTGGCGGCGGGCGTGCAGACCGGCGACGCCGGCGGCGTCTTCCAGCACGCGGCGGCGCTGCTCGGGCTTGGCCTGAATGATTTCGCCGATCTTGCCCTGGTGGACGAGGGCCGGCGAACGCGCGCCGGTGGCGGCATCCGCAAACAGGATCTGCACGTCGCGGGCGCGGACGTCGCGGCCGTTGATCCGATAGACCGAGCCGGCCTCGCGCTCGATGCGGCGGGAGATTTCGAGCAGCTGGCTGTCGTTCATCGCCGCCGGCGCAGTGCGATCGGCATTGTCGATCGTCATCGTCACTTCGGCGTGGTTGCGCGCGGGACGGTTGCCGGAGCCGGCGAAGATCACCGCGTCCATGTCGGCGGCGCGAAGCGACTTGTACGAGGTCTCGCCCATCGCCCAGCGCAGCGCCTCGACGAGATTCGACTTGCCGCAGCCATTCGGTCCGACCACGCCGGTCAGGCCGGGCTCGATGACGAAGTCCGTGGGCTCAACGAAGGACTTGAATCCGTGTAGGCGCAGGCGGGTGATCTTCATAAGCACGCATCTCTGTTGGCAGGCGCGAATCCCCCTGCCCGGACAATAGCATGGAAGGCAATGTCGCTGTCTGGGCGAGTCGCGCGGGGCGCCTCATGCGGCGGACAATGGCCGCGGTGTGCCGCGAGGGCAACCTGCGAAAGCCGCTTTTCCCAAGGGATTTATGCCGGGAAAGATACGGCTTTTGAGATGCGGATCAGGATCTTGACGAGCGAATCAGCTCTTCAGCAGCGGATTGATCTTCTTGGCGAATTCCTCGAACGAGGTCTCGCCCTTGATCTTCTCGCCGTTGATGAAGAACGTCGGCGTCGAATCGACCTTCAGAACGTCGCTGGCATATTTCTGGTCGGCGGCGATCTTGTCGAGCAGCGCCTGGTCTTTCAGGCAGGCTTCCACCTGCTGCTGGGTGAGGCCGGCCTGCTTGCCGATCCGCGTCAGCGTCTCCGTGGTGTTCTTCGTCACCCAGTCGTTCTGCTGGCGGAACAGCATGTCGGTGACCGCGAAGTATTTCGGCGCGTCGCCATTAGCGATACAGCGCGACAGCATCGAGCCGGCGGCGGCTTTGATGTCGAGCGGGAACTCGCGGAAGATGTAACGGATCTTGCCGGTGTCGATGTATTCCGACTTGATCTTGGGGAACACCTGCTCGTTGAAGGCCGCGCAATGCGGGCAGGTCATCGAGGCGTATTCGGTGATGGTGACGGGGGCATCCTTCGGGCCGAGCGCCATATCGGGCAGCGACACGGGCTTGGCGACATCGCCGGCGGCCTGAGCCATTGCTTCAGGGATCATGGCTTCAGAGATCAACCGCAGCGGCGAGAGCCCGGCGAGCGCGGCAAGCCCGGTCAGCGACAGCATCGTGGTGAAGGCGCGGCGGGTGATGATCAAGGTCGGCTCCCGAATTGGCATGGTCTCGCGCCCTAAGGCTCATAAGAAGGTTCCCGGGCGGCCTGTCGCTAGCTTGAAACGTGGTTTGAGGCAATGGCGAGCAGCAGGGAGGGGTCCAGATTGGCCGCGAAATGGGGCTCAATTTCGCTTGATGGCGACCCCGAGCCGCGCCAGCGCCGTCTTCAATTCTTCGTCTTCGATATCCCCCAGGCTCTCCGCCACCTTGGCGACGGCCTTGGGGTCCGGCGGGGCGGGCCGCACCGGGCGCCGTGGGCGCGACAGGGGGGCCTGGCGGAAGGCGAGCTTGCCGACCGCGCTCCAGCCGAAGAAGCGGTTGACCCGCTCCAGGATCACGTCGGCCGAGTGCTGGATCTCCAGCGCCATCGGGCCCTCGACCCGCAGCACCAGCGTCGCGGCCTCCTGCGGCTGGCCCTCGACCGGCCGCGGCCATTGCATCTTGAGCGGCTCGGCATGGGCGGCGATCTCAGGTCCGGCAATCTGCGCCCACCTCGTCACCAGCTCGCGCGCCGCAAAACCCTGCTTGGCATAGGCCTCGGCAAAGACGTCGTTGAGCAGGATCCCGAGCGGCTTGGCGCTGATGGGGCCGGGTTTGGGAGGGAATTTGGACATGGGGCCTTATAGCACCTCGGTGCGCGAGCCGCAGAACTCCTCGCAGCGAAGAAAGACGTGGATGCCTGCGACGAGCGCGGGCATGACGTGGAGAGGCCGGTGCATTGTCGTTACAGTAAGGACATGAGCCCCAAATCCGCCCTGAAGGCGAAATCGGAACCCATACTGCCGGAGACCGTGTCGCGCCCGGTCGCGCTGCTCGCCTGGTACGACCGCCACCGCCGCAGGCTGCCCTGGCGCGCCGCGCCCGGCGAGACCTCGGATCCCTACCGCATCTGGCTGTCGGAAATCATGCTCCAGCAGACCACGGTGAAGGCGGTTGGGCCCTATTTCGAGAAGTTCGTCGCGCGCTGGCCTGACGTCACGGCATTGGGAAACGCCTCGCAGGATGACGTGCTGCGGATGTGGGCCGGGCTTGGCTATTATTCGCGCGCACGCAATCTCTATGCCTGTGCGGTGGCGGTCACGCGCGAGCATGGCGGCGCCTTTCCAGACACCGAGGAGGGGCTGCGAACTCTGCCGGGAATCGGGCCCTACACCTCGGCTGCGATTGCCGCGATCGCGTTCGATCGCCACACCATGCCGGTCGACGGCAATATCGAGCGGGTGGTGTCACGCCTGTTTGCGGTCGAGGAGGAGCTGCCGCAGGCGAAGCCGCTGATCCAGCAACTGGCAGCGACGCTGCTGGCCAACTCCCGCGCCGGCGATAGTGCGCAGGCGCTGATGGATCTCGGCGCCTCGATCTGCACGCCGAAAAAGCCGGCCTGCTCGCTGTGCCCGTTGAATGAGGATTGCACGGCGCGTGCGCTTGGAACGCAGGAGAGGTTTCCGCGCAAGGCGCCGAAGAAGAGCGGAACGCTGCGGCGTGGTGCCGCCTTCGTCGTCACGCGCGGTGATGATCTGCTCGTCCGCAGCCGACCTGAAAAGGGCCTGCTCGGCGGCATGACCGAGGTGCCGGGTTCCGACTGGCGCGCCGGACAGCAGGACGCGACGGCAAAACAGCAGGCGCCGGGCTTGAAGGGGCTGTCGCGTTGGCAGCGCAAGGTCGGCGTGGTCACCCACGTCTTCACGCATTTCCCGCTGGAGCTCGTGGTCTACACCGCGAAGGCAGAGGCTCGCACGCGCGCGCCCGAAGGCATGCGCTGGGTTCCGATCGCGACGCTGGCCGACGAGGCGCTGCCCAACGTCATGCGCAAGGTGATTGCGCACGCGCTGGACTGAGGCTCAGGCGGCGCGCCTGCTGCCATGAGGGTGTCAGCAGGTCTACGCTAGGTCTTGACGCTCACGGAGGTTCGCATGGTCAAGACCGCGCTCGACAACTTCAAGAGGCCGCCCTGCGCCGAGCTGTTGGGATGGCGGCTGCTCGATGCCCGTCCAGCGGACGGATGGATCAAGCTCGGCTTCGAGGGCAAGCCTGAGTTCTGCAATCCTGCCGGCTTCATCCAGGGCGGCCTGCTCTCCGCCATGCTCGACGACACCATGGGCCCGGCGGTCCTCGTGATGAGCGAAGGTCGGCTCTACACCACCACGATCAGCATGACCGTGAATTTTCTGAGTCCCGCAAAGCCCGGGCCGATCATTGCCGAGGCAACGGTGACGCAGCTCGGCAAGACGATAGCGTTCGTCGAGGCCAAGCTGATGGCGGAGGATGGCACGGTGCTGGCGACGGCGAGCGCGAGCGAACGGTTGCTGGAGGCGGCGAGGGTGGTCGGAAAAATAGTCTGACGGCATGCGATACCCCTTCTCCCCTTGTGGGAGAAGGTGGCGCAAAGCGCCGGATGAGGGGTATCTATCCGCGAATTCTATTGTGTGAAGTGAACGCGCGGAGAGATACCCCTCGCCCAAGTGAGTCCGCGTCCACCGGCGTCGCGGCCCTCTCCCACAAGGGGCGAGGGCGCATCAATGCGCATCTCGCTTCGTGCGAAAATTCATATCGTCGCCCGCGCGTCTCCGCTCACGATCGGCGGCTTCGCGTTCAGCGCCTCGACCTGGAAGCCCGCAACGCGCTTGTAGTTCGCGGCGATGTCTTCCAGCTCCTTTTGCGACAGCACGTCCGTGACAACCTTGTAGCCATCCGGCGCGCGTTCCTCGACGAGCTGCATCACCTGCTCGGGGCCATTCTTGCGGTTGAGCAGCACGAGGTCGGTGGTCGCAGGCCGCCGCTCGGCTTCATAGGCGAGCAGCGCGGCTTGCGTCGGGCCATGGGCCAAAATCTCGCGGGTGATGGTGCGGGCATCGAGGATCGACTGCGAGGCGCCGTTCGAGCCGATCGGGTACATCGGGTGTGCGGCATCGCCCATCAGCGTGACCTTGCCGAAAGTCCATTGCGACACGGGATCGCGATCCACCAGCGGATATTCGTAGGCGTGCGGGCAGTTTTTAATCAAGCCGGGCACGTCGAGCCAGTCGAACTGCCAGCTTTCGAACCATGGCAAGAACTCTTCCAGCCGCGCGGTGCGGTTATAGTCTTCGCGCCGCCACTGATAGGTCGGCGGCATATGGCGCTCGGCGACCCAGTTGATCAGATGATTGCCCGCCGCATCCGGTTCTTTCGAGATCGGATAGCAGACGAATTTCAGGATCTCGTGGCCGGCCATGATCATGGTGCGGCCGGTCAAGAAGGCCTTTGATGGCGTCACGCCGCGCCAGAGAATGCGGCCGTTCCAGATCGGCGCGCCTTCATGCGGATAGAGCTTTTCTCGCGCGGCGGAATGGATCCCGTCGGCGGCGATTATGATGGCACCTTCGTAAGTCCCGGCCGGTTTGCCGGTAGCTCTGTCGATGAACTCGGCGCGGACGCCGTTGGCGGCCGTCTCGGTCCAGCCGGCCAGATGATGGCTGGTCAAAATGTTGTCGCGGCCGAGCCGCGCGATTGCGGTGTCGAGCAGGAGTTGCTGGAGGGTACCGCGATGGATCGAGAACTGCGGCCATTTGTAGCCGGCTTCCAGCCCGCGCGGTTCGCTCCAGATCGGCTTGCCGTGCTTGGAGAAATAAGCGAGCTCGCGAGTGCGCACGCCGCTGGCATCGAGCTTGTCCATCAGCCCGAGCTCGATCAGCTCGCGCACCGCATGCGGCAGCACGTTGATGCCGACGCCGAGCGGCTTCAGTTCCGCGACGCTCTCGAACACTTTCACGGGAACGCCGATTCCGTGCAGGCTGAGCGCAAGCGTCAGCCCGCCGATGCCGCCACCGGCGATGAGTACCGTCATGACAAACCCCTCCAGGTGCGGGCGTCTTGGCACAGGCGGGCGGATGTGGGCAACTGCGAAGAGAATGTCGTGCTATAGACCTGAGGGACGACAGCCGCTAGTTTCCAAATCTCCCATGAGGTCCGACATGCTCAAGCTCTACTACGCCACCGGCACCTGCGCGCTCGCCACCTACATGACCCTGGAGGAGGCCGGCGCCGACTACACGGCTGAACGGCTGAGCTTCAAGGATAATCAGCAGAACAGCCCGGATTATCTCGCGATCAACCCGAAGGGCCGCGTGCCGGCGCTGGTGACCGATCGCGGCGTCCTCACCGAGACGCCTGCGATGCTGGCCTATATCGCGCAGACCTTCCCCAAGGCGAAGCTCGCACCGCTCGACGATCCCTTCGACTTTGCCCAGGTGCAGTCGTTCAACTCCTATCTCTGCTCGACCGCGCACATCAACCATGCCCACAAGGTGCGCGGCGCGCGCTGGGCGACGCAGGAGAGCTCGTTCGCCGACATGAAGGCGATGGTCCCGAAGACCATGGGAGCCTGCTTCGCCTTGATCGAGCAGAAGATGTTCAAAGGCCCCTGGGTGATGGGCGACCAGTTCACGATCTGCGATCCCTACCTCCACACGCTCTCGCACTGGCTTGAGGGCGACAGCGTCGACATCAATGCCACGCCAAAGATCGCCGATCACTTCAAGCGCATGTCGGACCGCCCCGCCGTGCGCAAGGTGATGGACGCGCAGAAGGCGTGAGGTCTCGAGGGTCGCAGGCTCGGCGATAGCAGCGCGGCTGACCGGCCTTACGAGGCTAGGTCGGAGTGGCCCATAGTTCACGCTCTCCAGCCGGCTCGATCCGATAGCCATGCTGTTTCAAAATGGACGGCGCCTGTTCGAAGGCGCCGTCGTGCAGGGCGAGGAAGATCGTGCTCTTGTGCTCGGACAAGAGCCGCGTCGCACCCGTGAGAGCCAGCGTCTCGGCGCCCTCGATGTCGATCTTGATCAGGTCCGGGGTCGGAAAGTCGTCGAGGCGGACCGTCCTGACCGGCGTGCCCGATCCTGAAATCTTCCCCATGTAACCGTATTCGCTGGCACTCTCGTTGGTGTGAAAAAAGGTCTCTCCCGCCCTGTCGGTGACCGCAGCCTCGATCACTTCGGCATTCTTGATGTTGTTGATATCCAGATGTTTGCGGAGCTTTGTCGCGTTGGCGGGGTTTGCTTCGAACGCAAGAACACGGCCTTGCGGTCCAACGCGCCTGGATAGCATCAAGGTGTAATATCCGGCGTGTGCGCCGACATCAAAAACCGTCATGCCTGGTTTCACCCGGGCCGCGATCGCCTTGGCATGATCGCGTTCATATGTTCCGAGCCAGCAACTCTGGTTGCCGGCTCCGGCGACCCATTTCAGGCCTCGGTTCGGTCCGGTTAGCACCGGCATGATCGACGATGGCGAAACCAGCTTGAACGGAAGACGGATCAACCATCCAAGTGGTTGGTGCGGGTCCAGCATGCTCTCGATCCCCTTCGGTTCCTGTGGCTGGCTCATTAAAGGCACAGGGGCCCCGTTTCAAGTCGAGCGCCCTGCGACGCCGCTGTGGTGCTTATCGCTTGTGTCTCTCCAACTCCCGTCCCGTCTCCAGCATCAGCCGCCGCAGCCAGATCGACCCCGGATCCATCTGGGCCCGCGTCGGATAGAACATGAACTGCTCGTCGATCCCGGGATCGAGCGGCGGCGTCACCGTGACGAGAGCGAGCTGTTTTGACAGCGCCGCGATCAGCCGGCGCGGCACGAACGCGACGAGGTCGGTGCGCGCGGCCACGTGCAGCGCTTCGAGATAGCCCGACACCACCAGCGAGATGTGCCGCTCGATGCCTTTGGTGCGGAGCCATGTGTCGATCAGATCCTCGCTGTTGCCGCGGATGATCACGCCGACATGGCGTGCGGCGAGGAACGTCTCGCGCCGCTTCAGCTTTGCGGCCATGGGATGGCCGCGGCGCACCGCCAGCGCGTCGCTGTCGGTGTAGAGCAATTGGCGGTGAAAACCCTTGAAGGCGTTGCCGATCGAGATCACGAGATCGATGGTGCGGGCGAACTCGGCGTGGAAGATCGCCGGACCCCGCCACGGCACGACGTCGATGCGGACGTTGGGCGCAAGGCGCGTCACCTTCTCCATCAGGGGCGGCATCAGCAGCTCGACCGCGAGGTCCGGCATCATCAGGCGGAATGGCCGCTCGCTGCGCGCTGCGTCGAATTCATCCGGCACGAACAGCCCGCGCACCTGGTCCAGCGCCTGCACAAGCGGCGCGCGCAGCGCTTGTGCTCGCGGCGTCAGCTCCATCCGCGCGCCGGTGCGCACCAGCAGCGGGTCGCCAAAGATATCGCGCAGGCGTTGCAGCGCGTGGCTGGTGGCCGGCTGCGACAGGCCGATGCGCATGGCTGCCCGGCTGACATTGGCCTCGCGCAGCAGCGCGTCGAGCGCGGTCAATAGATTGAGGTCGAGCGAATTCAAATTCATGAGGTGAATAGATATCATATTCACTATCGATTTGAAGAATTGCCGTCGGGCAGCGATGCTCTCCCTGTTGTCACCAAACGGAGATGCCGCCATGAGCGCGAGCGCCAACAAGAAACTGATGCAGGATATTTTCGCCGCCGCCGCCAACCCCGATCCGGCGGTGTGCGACCGCGCGCTATTCGCCGCAAGCCTTGCCGACGACGCCAGATGGATCGTCACCGGCCAGTATTCCTGGTCGCGCACCTTCTCCGGCAAGGATGCGATCATGAATGATTTGCATGGCTATGTGCGCACCCGCCTGCGTGACCGGACGCGCACGGTCGCCGAGCGCTTCATCGCCGATGGCGACATCGTCGTGGTGGAGGCCAAGGGCGACAATGTCACGCCCGAGGGCGTGCGCTACGACAATGATTATTGCCTGGTGTTTCGGCTCGAGGGCGGCAAGATCAAGGAGATCCGGGAGTACTGTGACTCGGTCCTGACCGAGAAGGCGTTGGGCCCGTTTCCGCAAACGGGTGCGAGGGCCGCGAGCTGATTGCAGCAGGCGACGGCCTGACAAACGTCCGTCGCCGCGCCCTTTGCAGCGATCTGCATACGCTTGCGGGCCGTGCGCCAAAACCTTGCGCAGATGCCGCTAATATCAGCAGGTTTTGTGCGGGGCTTTGGAGAGATGCGCGAAAAATTAGAAGGTTCAATTAAGAAGTGTCCCGCATTGTGTCGCGGTGCAGCGCGAGTCGCCTATGAGGTGACGCGCGGCTGCTGGGGTGGCCGTGACGATCGCCGGAGTTGTGCGTCCGCCTGAATTCACATGCTTCCGGGTGGACACTGGGAATGCCGAGCTTTCGTTTGCGGATCAGGGGCCGTCTCTATGCCGGCTTCATGGCGCTGGTCGTGGTTGGTCTCGTGATGGCGGTGGTGGCCATCTGGAATTTGCGGTCGGTGCAGGACCAGGTCGCAAAGGCCTCGGCATTTTCGGACAGCACGGCGCGGGTCCTGGAGATATCGACCCATCTCCAGGCGATCCAGCGCGCCAATCTGCGCTACATCTACGACGCCAATGAGACCGCGATGCGGGAGGCGTCCGAGCGGGAGACCGCGGCGACCGAGCTGTTGCAGGTCGGCGCCAAGGGCACGCTCTCCGAGGCGCGGCGCAAGCTCTACAACGATCTGATCGCCGATATTGCGAAGATGAAAAGCCTGCGCGACAATCTCGGCGACGCCGTCAACGAGGCGCGGACCGGCAAGGCGACGCTGCTGCCAAGTGGCGACGAGCTGACCGTCAAGATGAACAAGCTGGTCGACGTGGCGCGCGCGGCCGTCGACGAGGACACCGCCTCGCTCGTCGCAGACCTCGAATCCCGGCTGCTGCTCGTTCAGATCGCAAACTGGCGCTTCCTGGCGCTGCGCGACACCAAGGGGCCCGCCAATTTCAGAACCAATGTGGACAGGGCTTCGCAACGGCTCGCCGCGCTCGAAAAGAGCCCGCAGGCGAGCGAATTGCGCGCCACGCTCGCGCCGGTGAAGTCCTCGCTCGGAATCTACAAATCCGCATTCGAGACCACGTCGGCCGCGATGCTCCAGGCCGACGAGATCTACCACAAGAGCCTCGCGCCCCTCATCGTCGACAGCATCGCCAAGCTCAAGGTCGCCGAGACCGCCCTCAAGAAGGACTACAAGGACTCGCGCAGCCAGGCCGAAGCCGTGATCGACGGCACGACATCCGTGCAGGCGATCGCGGGCGGTATTGCCACTCTCCTTGGCTTGATCGTCGCCGTCCTGATCGCCCGCAGCATCGTCGGGCCGCTGACCGCGATGACGCGGGCGATGGGCCTGCTCGCCGGCGGCGATATCGAGGTCGAGATCCCCTCGCGCGGCAAGGCCGACGAGATCGGCGACATGGCCAAGGCGATCCAGGTGTTCAAGGACAACATGATCGACACCGAGCGCATGCGCCACGAGCAGACCGAGACCGAGGCGCGGCAGGCCGAGGATCGCAAGAAGGACATGGTCCGGCTCGCCGACCGGTTCGAGCAGGCCGTCGGCGAGATCGTCGATACCGTGTCGTCGGCCTCGAGCGAGCTCGAGGCCTCCGCCGGCACGCTGACGGCGACCGCGACCCGCGCCCAGGATCTGTCGACGGAAGTCGCCTCCGCCTCGCAGGAAGCCAGCGCCAACGTCCAGGCCGTCGCGTCCGCCACCGAAGAGCTGTCCTCCTCGGTTTCCGAGATCGCGCGTCAGGTCCAGGAATCCGCCCGCATCGCTAGCGAGGCGGTCGGGCAGGCGACCAGGACCAACGCCCGCGTCAGCGAGCTCTCCAAGGCGGCTGCCCGCATTGGCGACGTGGTCGAGCTGATCAGCACCATCGCCGGCCAGACCAATCTGCTGGCGCTGAACGCCACCATCGAGGCGGCGCGCGCGGGCGAAGCCGGCCGCGGCTTTGCCGTGGTCGCTTCCGAGGTCAAGGCGCTGGCCGAGCAGACCGCAAAGGCCACCGGCGAGATCGCCCAGCAGGTCTCCGGCATCCAGGCCGCGACGGAAGAATCGGCCGGCTCCATCAGGGAGATCAGCGGCACCATCGAGCGGCTGTCGGAAATCTCCTCGACGGTTGCCGCCGCCGTGGAACAGCAGGGCGCGGCCACGCAAGAGATCTCCCGCAACGTCCAGCAGGCCGCGCACGGCACCCAGCGCGTCTCGACCAATATCGGCGATGTCCAGCGCGGCGCCTCCGACACCGGCTCGGCGTCCTCGCAGGTGCTCTCGGCGGCGCGCTCGCTGTCGGCCGACAGCAACCGGCTGAAGCAGGAAGTCGCCAGGTTCCTGGGCTCGGTCCACGCCGCCTAACAAGCAAAAGGCCACGCGCATGCGCGTGGCCTTTCATCGTGGCAAGCTGTAATCAGGCCACTTTCGTCGTCATATGCCCGAACATGTTGCGGCGCGCCTCGTCGTCCATCTCGGCCTTGAAGGTGAACTTGTCCTTCAGCGCGATCGCGCGCGCTGCCGCGGGGCGCGCCGAGATCTCGTCGATCAGTCGCTTCACGTTCGGGTAGCGCGCAAAGGCGTCGTCGCCGAGCTTGAACGGCACCATCCGCGCCCAGCCCCACAGCGCCATGTCGACGATCGAATAATCGTCGCCGACCATGTAGCGGCGGCCTTTGAGGCGACCGTCGAGAATCTTGTAGTGGCGATCGGTCTCGTACTGGTAGCGGTTGTGGGCGTAGTCGTGGTTCTGGTCCTTCGGCGCAAAATGCTTGAAGTGCACGGCCTGGCCCGAATACGGCCCGACGCCGGTGGCCACGAACATCAGCCAGGACAGCAGTTCGGCGCGGTTCGCGGGCAGGAACTTTCCGGTCTTCTCGGCGAGATAGAGCAGGATGGCGTTCGAGTCGAACACGATCGTGCCATTGTCGTCGATCGCCGGCACCTTGGCGTTCGGATTGATCTTCAGATAGTCCGGTGTGAACTGCTCGCCCGTGCGGGTGTCGATCTTCACGGGCTCGTAGGCCAGGCCAGTCTCTTCGAGCAAGAGCGCGACCTTGGTCGGGTTCGGCGATCCGTTGAAATAGAATTTGAGCATCGGGCGTCTCCCAAGTTTTGGCGCAAGGGTTGGTGCAAGCTTTGGTGGCTGAGAGCGGACGCAGCATCATTGCCGCGCGGCGGCTTTCTCTTGCCTGAATTCCGTCAGGGGGTGCAACCGGCGAGATTGCCGTGCGGCATCTGCGCGCCGCGCAGACCAGCCGGCGTAACAAAGGCGGATCGCCGTCGTAGGGACCACGGTCGCCCCGACAACCGCGGCCGTCATTCCGGGGCGCGCCTCTTGGCGCGAGCCCGGAATCCATCACGCGGCTTGTGACGTGGTTCGATGGATTCCGGGTTCTCGCTTCGCGAGCCCCGGAATGACCAAGGGCTCGGCTATTCCGCCGCCATGCCGGCGCGGATCTCGGCGCGGAGCTCGTCGATCAGCTTGAGACCCTTCTTGGTCTCGACGTGCCAGAAGGTCCAGCCGTTGCAGGCCTGCGCGCCCTGCGCCACCGCGCCCATACGGTGGATCGAGCCGACCTTGTCGCCGAACATGATGGCGCCGTCGGCACGGACCAGCGCGCCAAGCTTCTTCTTGGCGTCGAACAGTTTTGTGCCGGGCATGATCATGCCGCGCTCGATCAGCTCGGAGAACGCCACGCGAGGTGCTTCGCGCGCGGTCATGAACGGGGCGAGGCTCTCTTCCGGCAGCGGCTCGACCGCGGCGATGCGCGCGGCAGCCGCCTTCGCGTAGGTCTTGTCGCGCTCGAAGCCGATATAGGAGCGGCCGAGGCGCTTGGCGACGGCGCCGGTGGTGCCGGTGCCGTTGAAGGGATCGATCACGAGATCGCCGGGCTTCGACGACGATAGCAGCACGCGCGCGAGCAGGCCTTCCGGCTTCTGCGTCGGATGCACTTTCTTGCCGTCGGCACCCTTGAGGCGCTCCTCGCCGGTGCAGAGCGGGATCAGCCAGTCGGAACGTGCCTGGACGTCCTCGTTGGCGGCCTTCAGTGTTTCGTAGTTGAAGGTATAGCCCTTGGCCTTCTCATCGCGCGCGGCCCAGATCATGGTCTCGTGCGCGTTGGTGAAGCGGCGGCCGCGGAAATTCGGCATCGGGTTGGTCTTGCGCCAGACGATGTCGTTCAGGAGCCAGAAGCCGAGGTCCTGCATGATCGCGCCGACGCGGAAGATGTTGTGATAGGAGCCGATCACCCAGATCGTCGCCGACGGCTTCATCGCGCGGCGCGCGGCCAGCAGCCAGGCGCGGGTGAAATCGTCATAGGCGGAGAATGAATCGAACTTGTCCCAGTCGTCATTGACGGCATCGACATGGGATTCGTCGGGGCGCTTGAGATCGCCCTTGAGCTGGAGATTGTAGGGCGGATCGGCGAACACGAGGTCGACCGAACCAGCCTGAAGCTTCGACATCTCGGCGACGCAATCGCCGAGGACGATGCTGTGCGAGGCGGACTCAAAATTTGTGCGGGGCGCCCTTGCAGACGCCCCGCGACGCGACACTACCATGACTCAAGAACTCTGACTCAGGCGACGCTGTCGGCGACGCGGGACCAAACAACCGACTGACCGTTACAATGAAGCGGCAAAGTAAAAATCGACTTAACCCGCCGCTTTCGTGAGCAGACCCCGCATCGCGCGTCGCGCGCGAGTCGTTGCGGATATTTGCCGTGTTTTGCAGTGTGTTTCGCGTTTCTTCGCGTTGCGGGAGTGGCTGAAGCTGCAAAAGACTCCAAATTTCTCTCGGAAAAAAATGCTTGGCCCTCGGAAAAAATTGCTGGCGTCGCACGCTGTCGCACTAGGCAATAATTGCCGAGCGGGATATTGATTAACGCAATGGAAATTCTACGTCTGTGGCGCGGTGAGGGTTTCGCGTTTCCCGCGTGCCCACGCCCTGCAATCGCCGACCTGAGGGAAGCCCGCCATGCGCTACGATGATTTCCGCCGCAGCGACGACGTCGAGGATCGTCGCGACGATGGTGGTGGAGGATTTGGCGGCGGTGGAGGAGGCGGCGGATTCGGCCTGCCGATGGGCGGTGGCGGCCTCGGCATCGGCACCATCATCGTGCTTGGCCTGGTCGGCTATGCCTTCGGCATCGATCCGCGCATCCTGATCGGCGGCGCCGAGATCCTCACGGGTGGCGGCCAGGCGCCGAGCTACCAGAGCGACCGTCCCTCGAGTCAGGCCAAGCGCGGCGCGCCGACCGACGAGATGGGCAGCATGATCTCCGGCATCCTCGGCGAGATCGACGATCGCTGGAGCGAGATCTTCCAGGCCAGCGGCCAGTCCTACACCGGCCCGAAGGTCGTGCTGTTCCGCAACGCCACCAATGGCGGCCGTTGCGGCCGGGCGGAGTCGGCGATGGGTCCGTTCTACTGCCCGCCGGACCGCACCATCTTCCTCGACACCGGTTTCTTCCGAGAGGTCGAGACACGCTTCCGCGGCTGCTCCGGCAAGTCCGCGTGCAATTTCACCACCGCCTATATCATCGCGCATGAAGCCGGCCATCACATCCAGAACCTGCTCGGCATCATCCCGAAGGTGACGCGACTGCAGCAGCAGGCCGGCAGCAAGGCCGAGGCCAATGCGCTCCAGGTGAAGGTCGAATTGCAGGCCGACTGTCTGTCCGGCGTCTGGGTCAATCGCGAGGCGAAGAAGCGCCCGAACTTCCTCGAATCCGGCGACATCGACGCCGCGCTGACCACGGCGAGCGCGATCGGCGACGATACGCTGCAGCGTCAGGCCACCGGGCGCGTCGTGCCTGATTCCTTCACCCACGGCTCGGCCGCGCAGCGCAAGCAGTGGTTTATGACCGGCTATCAGCAGGGCACGCTGCAGGCCTGTAACACCTTCGGCGGCGGCGGGCCGTAGGCACAGGTGCCCGTGCCCCGGACGCAGCGCAGCGCTTTTTTCAGCGGTGCGCTGCAGAGCCGGGGCCCAAATTGCCGGTTACTCAAGTCTCAAAATGGGTCCCGGCTCTGCGCAGCAGCGTTTCACGCCGCAGCGCGTCCGGGACACGAGAGGAATGAGCAATGGCCTCCATCGACGAAACCAAACAGTTCATCCCGCTCAACATCGCGGTGCTCACCGTCTCCGACACGCGCGCGCTCGCCGATGACAAGTCCGGCCAGACGCTTGTCGACCGTCTCACGGCAGCCGGCCATCATCTCGCCGCGCGCGAGATCGTCACCGATGACGTCGAGGCCATCCGCGCCGTGATCCGGCGCTGGGTCGCAGACGCCGGCGTCGACGTCGTCATCACCACCGGCGGCACAGGTTTTACCGGGCGCGACGTCACGCCGGAGGCGATCGAGCCGCTGCTCGAGAAGCGCATGGATGGTTTCTCGATCGCCTTCCACATGCTGAGCCACGCCAAGATCGGCGCGTCGACTATCCAGAGCCGCGCCACCGCGGGCGTTGCGGGCGCAACCTACATCTTCTGCCTGCCAGGCTCGCCCGGCGCCTGCCGCGACGGTTGGGACGGCATCCTCGCTGCTCAACTCGACTACCGCACGCGCCCCTGCAATTTCGTCGAGATCATGCCGCGGCTGGACGAGCACCTGCGCAGGCCAAAGGCGCAGGGCGCGACTGCGTAGGCGGGGACAGTATCGTAGGGTGGGCAAAGCGAAGCGTGCCCACCACTTCTATCGCGATGCTGGATCGGTGGGCACGGCGCTAACGCGCCTTTGCCCACCCTACGATTCCAGACTCGCGGAGAGATACCCCCAAGTGGGCCTGTGTCCGCCGGCGTCGCTGCCCTCTCCCACAACAAGGGGCGAGGGCGCATTCATGCGCATCGCGCAGCTACAGATCCCGTTCCCAGGTCTCGCCGACCAGATCGGCACCGAAGCTATGGTGCTTCTCTTCCTTCACGAGCTTGAAGCCGGTGCTCTGATAGATGCTGCGTGCGGCGACCAGAATGCTTTGCGTCCACAGCGTCATCCGGCTGTAGCCCCGCTCGCGCGCGCCCTGGATGCATTGCTCCACAAGCGCATGGCCGACGCCGAGCCCACGGGCTTTCTTCTCCACCTGCAACAGGCGGAGCTTGGCGATCTCGTCCGTGGCCTTGACCAGAAAGATCGAGCCGACCGGCTCGCCATCGACTTCCGCGATCCAGCAATGCTCGCGCGCGGCGTCGTAATTCTTGATGAACTGAGCGCAGATCTCGGCAACCAGCGCCTCATAGCTGATATCCCAGTTGTAGTCCGCGGCATAAGCGGCGGCTTGCTTGGAGATGACCCAGCCCATGTCACCGACGCGGTGGCTGCGCAGCACGACGGACGCGGGCTGGCTTTGACGTTGCTCCAGCACGGCCTGAATGGTCGCCATCGCCTGCGTTAGCCGCGTTGCATCGCCGGCCGAAAGCTGCGCCAGCATTGCGGCAACCTCGTTTTGCGAGCTCAGGTTCAGCTTGGCGAAGCTCTGGCGGCCCTTGGCGGTGAGGCAGAGCTGGTATTGCCGGCGATCTGCCGGCAGGGGCTTCCGCGTGATCAGCCCCTTTTCGTCAAAGCTCTGGACGATGCGGCTGAGGTAGCCGGCGTCAAGGCCGAGCTCGTTTCCGATCTCTTTTGCCGCGAGGTCGTCGCGATGCGCGAGCTCATAGAGCACGCGAGCCTCGCTGAGCGAGAACGGGCTATCTCCCAGGTGCTGGTCGAGCACGCCGAGCTTGCGGGTATAGAAGCGGTTGAAGGCGCGAACCGCTGCGATCTGGTCGTCGGTACCGTTAATTGGCATGGGACACCTCAATAATTGCCATTGTCAAATAATTAATTGACTTTGGCAAGTATCGGGTGCCTCAAGCGACCATGACGATCCGGCTGCGCAACATTGTCCGGGAGGAGCGGCCGAGCCGCCGCAGTAGCCGCGCCTCGGACCGGCGGGCCTGGGGCGGATAGCCGCCGATCCGGTCGTAATGATCGCGCGCGATCAAAAGCCCCTGATCGCCGAGGGGGCCGACCACCTTGCGAGCGACGGACCACAGGACGTCGCGGAAGCCGGTATCGGCGTAAGGCGAACGGGCGTAGCGGAACACGGCCGCACGATCCCGGCCACTGGCCGCGACGGCCTGGATGAATTGGGTGGTCTCCTCGATCCAGCCGGTGTCCAGCACCGCGCCGGCAGGGAGGAACATCAGCCAGGGCGAACGCGCCTGGAGCGCGCCGGCGGCCAGCGCTGCGCCTTGCGAAGATCCCTCGCAGCCGACGAAGCGACAGCCGGCGACGTCGGCAACGCGCTCGATGACGCCGTTGCGTGTGCCGTCGACCAGCAGGACTTCCTTGATGATGCCTGCCGCGGCACCGGGGACCAGCGCGGCCAGTGTTGCGACCGCGGTCTGCTCGACGCCTTCGGTCGGAATGATGACGCTCAGCATGATTGAGACTTCGATGTCCGCAATTCGGGAGAAGCGCAACGCGTTATGATGTTGTCATAAACATGCTGCGCTGCCGAGTGCAACTTTTCGCAAGCCGTTCGGCGTGCGATGGTAAACCGGCGTGCGCCCGTCCCGGCCGAATATGTCGTGCACGGGTGGTCAAATTGCCGAATGTTTCGGCGATTTTCGGTCTCGTGACCTTCAAACGAGGCTTTTCTCCGCCGATATCGTCGGGGAAACGGCGCTGTTCCCGTGCCGACGGGAAAAACGAGCAATCGCCATTGCGCAAAGCGAGATGTGTCCAATGAACGCCGATCAACTTCCCATTGGCGCGACGCCGCCATTGCCGAAGCCGGAGGCCGCGCCGACCTTGCGGATCCGCGCCGTGATGCTGGGCGAACGCATCAATCCGTCGGGGCTCGAGATCGGCACGCTGGTATCCTCGACGCCGGCTGCCTTCCGGGTCCATGGCGGCCTGGCCGTGATCTTCCGCTACGGCGTCGTGGTGCTGATCGGGCTGTTGCCATCGGAGGAGAAGGTCCTCATCGACGGTCTCAAGTCGCGCGTGACCGGCGAGCTCAGCCCCTATGAGGAGGAGACCGCGCAGGCGCAGCTCTGTCACGACGAAAACGCCGAGGCGATCCAGCCCGGCGGGCCGATCTGCCTCTCGAAATTTTCCGACGAGCGGCTGCTGCTGATCGCGGACGCGCTCGCCAAGAGCACGTCGCTGGCGCGCGACGAGCGTCGCGTCGCTGCGGTCTTCGACGTCATCGAGCCTTTTGCACGCGAGCTCGCCGAGAAAGGCCGTACGTCGCGGCCGCGCAAGGGCATCCTGCAGCTCATCGGCAACGCGCTGCTGGTCCAGCAGCGCGTCGCCGGCCGCGTCGCGGTTGCCGAAAAACCCGATGCGCTCTGGGAAAAGCCGCAGCTCGACCGGCTCTATGCGCGTCTCGAAGACGAGTACGAGCTGAAGGAGCGTCTCGACACGCTCGAGCGCAAGCTCACGGTGGTCGCGGAGACCGCCGATGCGCTGACCGACATCATCGACACCCAGCGCTCGCTGCGCCTCGAGATCGCGGTGGTGGTGCTGATCGTGATCGAGGTCGCGATCGGGTGTTTCCAGATCTATACCGGGGTTCATTGAGCTGAAAGCCGCGAGTTCAGCCCTCATCCTGAGGAGCCCGCAATAGGCGGGCGTCTCGAAGGATGATGAGGTCCGCGCTTCGCCAATTCATGGAGCTCGGCAAAGTCGCCGCGCATGAAAGCTTCCTTCTTGGCGCGACTCCATTTCTTGAGTTTGCGTTCGCATTCGATCGCGTCGGTCACCCTGTCGAACCATTGCGAGAAGACGAGGGTCACGGGTCTGCGCGACCTTGTGTAGCCGGCGAACGTGCCGGCGTTGTGCTGCGCAATCCGGAGCTCAAGCTCGGTTCGCGTCGTCCCGATGTAGTAGCTGCCATCGGCACATTTGAGAATGTAGAGGTATGCGCCTTCTGTCATCGTGCCCGCCCCATCCTTCGAGACGCGCGCAAGGGCGCGCTCCTCAGGATGAGGCTAACCGGCATGCGTGTTTTGGTGCAAGTGCCGAAAAGACTCTTGGCTATCGGACGACTGTCCATCGATTAAAACCTGTTGGTGCCACATACTCGACCTCATCCTGAGGAGCCCGCCAAGCGGGCGTCTCGAAGGATGGCCACAACCTCCCATGCTTTCTCAAGGGAGGCGGCCCCGCTGCAGCACCGCGGCGCAGTGCCGTGCGATCGTCAGTTCCTCGTTGGTCGGGATGACGAGCACATCCACGGCGCTGTCGCCGGCATTGATGCGCTCGCGCGCGGCATCATTCGCCACGGCATCGATGCGCACGCCGAGCCAGGCGAGCCGCTCGCCAATGGCGCTGCGGATTTGCTTGGCGTGCTCGCCGATGCCGCCGGTGAAAACGAGGCACTCCAGTCCTTCAAGCGTGTTCGCCATCACCGTCACCTCCTGTGCCGCACGGAAGGCGAAGAGATCGACCGCCTCGCGCGCCGAAGCCTCGCCGCTCGTCAGCAGCGTCCGCATATCCGCGGAGATGCCGGAAACGCCGAGCAGGCCGGACTCGTGATAGAGCAGGTGCTGCAAATCCTCGACCGTCATCGTTTCCTGCTGCAACATGTAGAGCAGCACGCCGGGATCGATGGTGCCGCAGCGCGTGCCCATGACCAGGCCGTCGAGCGGCGTCAGCCCCATCGTGGTGTCGACGCTGCGGCCGTCGCGCAAGGCGCAGAGGCTCGCGCCATTGCCGAGATGGGCGACGACGGTGCGTCTGGCTGCAAGCTCGGGCGCGATCACGGCGAGCCGCCCCGCGATATATTCGAATGAGAGACCGTGAAAGCCGTAGCGCCGGAGGCCCTGCGCCTCGTAGCGCCGCGGAATGGCGAAGCGGCTCGCGGGCGGCGTCAGGCCGTGATGGAAGGCGGTGTCGAAGCAGGCGATCTGCGTCAGTGCGGGACGGAGCGCCCTGATGGCGCGGACCGGTGCCAGACAATTGGGCTGATGCAGCGGCGCCAATGGCGTGAGTGCTTCCAGCCTCGCATAGACGTCGTCCGTCAGCGCAACCGGGCCGGAATAATCCGGCCCGCCATGGACGATCCGGTGACCCACGGCGCGCAAGCGGTCGTGGCCAAAGTGGTCCTCGACGAAGCCGAGCACATCGGCGAACAGATGGCCGCCATCCGCGTCCGACGTTTCCCTCTGCGTCTCGAACAGCGTCTCGCCCGATGGGCTCCTTGCCACAAGCCTGGGCTTGGCCTCGTGCTCGTCGAGCAGGCCCTTGCAGAGCACGGCCGGTTCGCGGCCCGAGATCTCGAACAGGCCGAACTTGATGCTCGACGAGCCGGCGTTGAGGACGAAGACCGTGTCGGACATGGCTGCCCTTAATCGCCGGCTTCAGCAGGTGTGTTGCCGCCAGCACTGTTCTGCCAGACCCAATCGCGGATCTCCGGCATGTCCTCGCCGTGCTCGCGCACGTAACGCGAATGCTCGATCAACTTGTCGCGGAACTGTTGCTTCACCTGCGCAGCCTTGGTCGCAAGTCCCGGCACACGCTCGATCGCCTCGATCGCGAGGTGGTAGCGGTCGAGCCCGTTGAGCACGACCATGTCGAACGGCGTCGTCGTGGTGCCTTCCTCGGCAAAGCCGCGCACATGTAAGCCGTCATGGTTGGTGCGGTTATAGGTCAGCCGGTGGATCAGATAAGGATAGCCGTGATAGGCGAAGATGACAGGCTTGTCGTGCGTGAACAGGCTGTCGAAGTCGCGATCGGACAGGCCATGCGGATGCTGCTCTTTCGGTTGCAGCGTCATCAGGTCGACGACGTTGACGACACGGATCTTGATGTCCGGCAGCGCCTTGCGCAGGAGATCGACGGCCGCGAGCGTCTCCAAGGTCGGCACGTCACCGGCGCAGGCCATCACCACATCGGGCTCGCCAACCGCGTCCTCGTTGCCGGCCCACGTCCAGATGCCAATGCCGGCGTCGCAATGGTTAGCGGCATCCTGCATCGAGAGCCATTGCGGCGCCGGCTGCTTGCCGGCGACAATCACGTTGATGCGATTGTAAGTGCGCAGGCAGTGGTCGGCGATCCACAGCAGGGTGTTGGCGTCCGGCGGGAAATAGATGCGGACGATGTCGGCCTTCTTGTTGGCGACGAGGTCGACGAAGCCGGGATCCTGATGGCTGAAGCCGTTATGGTCCTGCCGCCAGACATGCGAGGTCAGAAGATAATTGAGCGAGGCGATCGGACGCCGCCACGGCAGATGCCGCGTCACCTTCAGCCATTTGGCGTGCTGGTTGAACATGGAATCCACGATGTGGATGAAGGCCTCGTAGCAGGAGAAGAAGCCGTGGCGTCCGGTGAGCAGGTAGCCCTCGAGCCAGCCTTGGCAGAGATGCTCGCTCAGCACCTCCATCACGCGGCCGTCCTGCGCGAGATGCACGTCGTAGGATTCGACCGGCTCCATCCAGACCCGTTCGGTGGCGTCGAACACGGCATCGAGACGGTTTGATGCGGTCTCGTCCGGACCCATGAGGCGGAAGTTGCGCTCTTGCGCGTTGAGGCGGATGACGTCGCGCAAAAACTTGCCAAGCTCACGCGTCGCTTCGCCCGTGACGCCGCCGGGCTGCGGCACGTCGACGCCAAAACTGCGGAAGTCCGGCAGCTTCAGCTCCTTCTTCACCAGCCCGCCATTGGCGTGCGGATTGGCTCCCATGCGCCTGTTACCTTCGGGCGCCAGCGACTGAAGCTCGGGAATGAGCGCGCCGCTGGCGTCGAACAGCTTTTCCGGCTGGTAGCTGCGCATCCAGTCATCGAGAATCTTCAAATGCGCAGGGTTCTCGCGACAGCTAGCAACGGGCACCTGATGCGCACGCCAAAATCCTTCGACCTTCTTGCCGTCGACCTCCTTCGGGCCTGTCCAGCCCTTCGGGCTGCGCAGCACGATCATCGGCCAGCGCGGCCGTTCGACGCTTGTGCGCCCATCGCGCGCGTGCTGCTGGATAGAACGGATGCTGGCGAGCGCGACGTCGAGCGCGTCCGCCATGGCCCGGTGCATCAATTTGGGATCGTTGCCCTCGACGAACAGCGGCTCGTGGCCGAATCCGCGGAAAAGATCGCGGATCTCGC
Source organism: Bradyrhizobium sp. S3.12.5 (assembly GCF_040548225.1). Lineage (NCBI taxonomy): Bacteria > Pseudomonadati > Pseudomonadota > Alphaproteobacteria > Hyphomicrobiales > Nitrobacteraceae > Bradyrhizobium > Bradyrhizobium sp. S3.12.5. The sequence continues at coordinate 26,842 of NZ_JBEPRF010000018.1, read as the reverse complement.
TGTCAGGCATGCGGCCGAGCACGGTCGGATTGGCGATCTTGTAGCCGTTGAGATGCAGGATCGGCAGCACCGCGCCGTCGTGGGCGGGATTCAGGAACTTGTTGGAGTGCCAGGACGTGGCAAGCGGGCCGGTCTCGGCTTCGCCGTCGCCGACGACGCAGGCGACGATGAGGTCGGGATTGTCGAATGCCGCGCCATAGGCGTGCACCAGCGCATAACCGAGCTCGCCACCTTCGTGGATCGAGCCCGGCGTTTCCGGCGCGGCGTGGCTCGGAATGCCGCCGGGGAAGGAGAACTGCCTGAAAAGTTTTCGCAATCCGTCCGCATCGCGCGGGATGTCTGGATAGATCTCGCTGTAGCTGCCTTCCAGATAGGTGTTGGCGACCATGCCCGGGCCGCCATGACCGGGACCGCAGACATAGATCATGTCGAGGTCATGCGCGCGGATGACGCGGTTGAGGTGGGCGTAGATGAAGTTCAGCCCCGGCGTCGTGCCCCAATGGCCGAGCAAGCGCGGCTTGATGTGCTCGGGCCGCAACGGCTCGCGAAGCAGCGGATTGTCGAGGAGATAAATCTGCCCGACCGAGAGGTAGTTCGCGGCGCGCCAGTAGCGATCGAGGAGATCGAGGTCGCTGCTCGCCGCGGCCGATTGTCGTTGATTTGTCATGTTCCTGCCGACTTTCACCCGGGACCGTCACCAACCGAGTTCCGGCGAGATCGATCCTTCAGCCGCATCAAGCGGGATCGAGGTCACGCGTTGTTGCGTGAGGCCAATAGTCAGCGCGCGAGGTTTGGGCAGCTCTACTGTGCATGGGGTTGTTTTCGCGTTTTTCGTTTCTGTTCTTGATTTGTTCTTTTGACGTGCTATCTTGGCTTCATGAGTCCAGCTTCTTCTTCTGCTCTCAAGCACCCGCCGGTCACGGCGCCCTCCGAGCCGGCGGGTGCGCCTTCTAATTTCCCCGAGCTTGGCGTCGCCATCGACCGTGCGCGCAAGCGTGGGCGGGGCGCGCAATCCAACGCCAGCGGCCGCTACGAGGCCGAGGCACGCGTCGCCTTCGACGACGGCTGGCAGAGCCTGGAAGAGCTGCCGCCGTTCAAGACCACGGTCGGTGTCGACACCTCGCGCAAGGTGATTACCCGCAACGATTCCCCCGACATCGGCTTCGATCGGTCGATCAATCCCTACCGCGGCTGCGAGCATGGCTGCGTCTATTGCTTCGCGCGGCCGACGCATGCCTATCTCGGCCTGTCGCCGGGCCTCGACTTCGAGTCAAAGCTGTTCGTGAAACCCGAGGCGCCGGCGCTGCTCGAGAAGGAGCTCGCGGCCGCCGGCTACGAGCCGCGGATGATCGCGATCGGCACCAACACCGATCCCTATCAGCCGATCGAGCGCGAGCGCAAAATCATGCGCGGCATTCTCGAGGTGCTGGAGCGCGCCGGCCATCCCGTCGGCATCGTCACCAAGTCGGCGCTGGTGGTGCGCGACATCGACATTCTCGCCCGCATGGCCAAGCGCAACCTCGCCAAGGTCGCGATATCGGTGACCTCGCTCGACCCAAAACTCGCGCGCACCATGGAGCCGCGCGCCTCGACGCCGCCGAAGCGGCTTGAGGCGCTGAAGCAGCTCTCGGACGCCGGCATTCCGACCACGGTGATGGTCGCGCCCGTGATCCCCGCGCTGAACGATTCCGAGATCGAGCGCATTCTCGATGCCGCGGCGCACGCCGGCGTCAAGGAAGCCTCCTACGTGCTGCTGCGGCTGCCGCTCGAGGTCCGCGATCTCTTCCGCGAATGGCTGATGGCGAACTATCCGGACCGCTATCGCCACGTCTTCACGCTGATCCGCGACATGCGCGGCGGCCGCGACTACGACGCCAAATGGGGCGAGCGCATGAAGGGCACCGGCCCGATGGCCTGGACCATCGGCCGTCGCTTCGAGATCGCCTGCGACCGGCTCGGGCTGAACAAGCGCCGCGCGAAACTGACCACGGATCATTTTGCCCGGCCAAAGCAGAACGGCGAGCAGCTCAGCCTGTTCTGAGGCGCGGAGCAACAACCTGTCTGAATAACGGGAATTGTTGGGGTTCCCTGTTGCGCAGGCCGGATCGCTTGCGCACGATCCCGGCCATGATTCGGGACAAGTCCACCAAGACACCAGCCAAAGAGGCGTCAAAGAACGACGCTGCCAGGAATGCCGCGCCAGCGAAAGCGAGCTTCCGTCGTGAGCGCGCGCTGATCAAGCGCGGCATCTGGCCGGTGGCTGGCTGCGACGAGGCCGGTCGCGGGCCGCTCGCCGGCCCCGTGGTGGCGGCTGCGGTGATTCTCGACCCCGACCGCATTCCGCGCGGCATCGACGATTCCAAGCGGCTGACGGCGGAGGAGCGCGAGAAGCTTTTCGACAAGATCTGTGCCACCGCCCAGGTCTCGGTCGCGGTCGCCTCGCGCTTCCGCATCGACCGCGACAACATCCTGCGCGCCTCGCTCTGGGCGTTGAAGCGCGCGGTGATTGCGCTGCCGGAGACGCCGAAGCACGTCTTCGTCGACGGCCGCGACCGGCTCGATACCGCATGCGACTGCGAGGCCGTGATCGGCGGCGACGGCATCGTGCTGTCGATTGCGGCCGCCTCGATCGTCGCCAAGGTGACGCGCGACCGGCTGATGTGCGCGCTGGCACAGGACTGCCCGGGCTACGGTTTCGAGCAGCACAAGGGCTACGCCGTCCCCGAGCATCTCGACGCGCTCGACCGTCTCGGCCCCACCGCGCACCACCGCAGCTTCTTCGCCCCGGTCGCCGCCGCCCGCGCCAAGCACATGCCCTGGACCGTCGAGCCGGTGCGGGATCTGTTTGCGGTCACCGAGGTCGAGGTGCAGGTTGAGACCACAGTTGAAATCGATGCTTCGGCAGGCCTCTAGCGTAGACTGTCGTTGCCACGACGCGCAGCGCCCTTTATCAAAACAGGCGTGAGCGAATAGGGCCGGCTGGACGGGTTGGCTGCATCTTGCGGGCGTTGCATGCGGTTTACCTCCCTGGTCATCGAGCTCATTCGCGCCCGGCCGCGGCTGATCGTCTGGATCGCCGTGCTGTTGCAGGCCGCGATGTGGCTGCTGGTGGCGCTCTTGTTCTATCGCACTCCGCCCGGCAGCCTCGCGACCCTGCTGGCCTTCGGCCGCGAATACCAGGTCGGCACTGATCTCGGCCCGCCGCTGTCGGTCTGGCTCGCCGATATCGCCTATCGCGCCGTCGGCGGACATATGTTCGGCGTTTACGTCCTGGCCGAGCTCTGCGAGATCGCGACCTTCATCACGCTCTATCATCTGGCGCGCGCCGTGGTCGGCACGCAGCAGGCGGTGCTCGTTGTGCTCCTGACCATGACGGTGCTGGCTTTCTCCTCGTCCGCGCTCGACTTCGGTCCCCTGGTTCTCGCGCGGCCGATCTGGGCGCTGTTGCTGCTGCATTCCTGGCAGATCATCGGCCAGCGCCGCGGCAATGCCTGGTTCGCCTGGTCGATCGAGGCCGGCCTGCTCCTGCTGACCACGCCGGCCGCGATCTTCCTGCTCGCATTGCTCGTCGTCTTCGCGCTCTCGACCGCCGCAGGCCGCCGGACATTGCGCGCGCTCGATCCGCTGTTCGCGCTCGTCGTCGTCGCCGTGCTGGCGCTGCCCTATGCGGTCTGGCTGATGCGCGCCGAGACCCTTGTGCTGCCGGCCCTGCCGCAAATTGCCGACCTCGGCGCCCGCGCGATCCACGCCGTCTGGCTGCTCGGCGGGCTCGTGCTCGGCGCAGCGGCGGTCCCTGTGCTGACCTTCCTCAACTCACCCCTGTTCGCCGGCAAGACCGAGGAGGCGCCGATCATCTACCGGCCACCCGTCGAGCCGCTCGCGCGCAACTTCGTCCATTTCTTCGCGCTGGCGCCCGCGCTCGGTGCGGTCCTGATCTCCGGCCTGTTCGGGCTCGATGCCGTCATCGGCGGTGCCGGCGTGGTGCTGGTCATGTCGGGCCTCGCCATGGTCGTCGTGGCCGGCGATCTCATTGCGATGCGCCGCGCCCGGATGCTGCGCACGGTGTGGATAGCGGCCATCGTGGCGCCCGCGGCCGGCGTCGTGCTGGCCGTGCTGTTCCTGCCCTGGAGCGGCACCGGTGAGATCGCGACATCGATGCCGGCGCGCGCGATCTCGGACTTCTTCGACGACAGCTTTGCCCGCCGCACCAACCATCGCCTGCGCGCGGTCGCAGGTGAAACCGAGCTTGCGAGCTTGATTGCGATGCACTCCGGCCGGCCGCATCTGTTCATCGAAGGCGCGCCCGTGCGTACGCCCTGGATGTCACAGGCAAAATTCAGCGAGACCGGCGGCGTCGTGGTCTGGCGCGCCTCAGATACTGCCGGCACTCCGCCGCCCGAAATCCTCGCGCGCTTTCCCAGCATCGTGCCGGAAGTGCCACGCGCCTTCGAATGGCTGGTGACCGGCCGCCAGCAGTTGCTGCGGATCGGCTGGGCCATCGTGCGGCCGAAGGGGACGTAAGGCTCTCGCAATGACGGAGAGGGAGTGTCCCGTCCCTCACGCGCCCGCCAGCAACTTCGCGATCGCGCGCAGATCCTGCCAGGCAAGCCGCTTGTAGGACGGCGAGCGCAAGAGGTAGGCCGGGTGAAAGGTCGGCAGCGCGCGGATGGTGCGGCTACCCGTGTCGTAGTCGAACCAGCGGCCGCGCGTCCGCATGATGCCCTCGCGGGTCGAGAGCAGCGTCTGCGTCGAGGGATTGCCGAGCGTCACCAGCACATCTGGGTTCACCAGCTCGATATGACGCTGGATGAAGGGCAGGCAGATCTGCGTCTCCTGCGGCGTCGGCGTACGGTTGCCGGGTGGCCGCCAGGGAATGACGTTGGTGATGTAGGCCGTGGTGCGGTTGAGCCCGATCGCGCCGATCATGAGGTCGAGCAGCTTGCCGCTGCGTCCCACAAACGGAAGTCCCTCGATATCCTCGTCGCGACCCGGCGCCTCGCCGACGAACATGATGCGCGCCTGCGGATTGCCGTCGGCGAACACCAGCCGCGTCGCGGTGTGCTTGAGCGCGCAGCCCTCGAAGTTTTGCATGAGCTCGCGCAGCGCCTCGAGTGTTGGCGCGGTGCGCGCGGCCTCGCGGGCCGAGGCGATAGCGACGTCGGGCGCCGGTGCGGCCTCGCCGCGCATCACCGCAGGCGCGGCGACAGGCCGCGGTGCCTCGGCCGGCACCGCGCGCGGGGCCGGCGGCGGGGCGTCCAATTCCGCCAGGCGGTCGACCGGTTCCTCGGCGAGCGCACAATCGACACCGGCCTCCAGATAGAAGGCGAGAAGCTCTCGGACGGTGGGTGCGGGCTCGGGGATCATTTGGAAAGTCAGACTATTAGTTCATCTTAAGGCGCCTTGCATCCCAACGGAACGCATTTCCGTGGTTGTCCTACCCGGAAAAATCGGAAACAAGGGAGCGCAAATGACGAGGAACCGTCTCAAGGGCTGAGATCAGATGAGCACCGAAGAACTTCCCCCGCGGGAATCCATGGAATTCGACGTCGTCATCGTCGGCGCCGGCCCCTCGGGCCTGGCTGCGGCGATCCGGCTGAAGCAGATCAATGCCGATCTCAACGTCGTCGTGGTGGAGAAGGGCTCCGAGGTCGGTGCGCACATTCTCTCCGGCGCAGTGATCGATCCGGCCGGGCTCGACAAGCTGACCCCGGACTGGCGCGAGGATTCCGACTGCCCGCTGAAGACCCAGGTGAAGGACGACCGCTTCTACTGGATGACGGCCGGAGGCGCGATCAAGCTGCCGAACTTCATGATGCCGCCGCTGATGGACAACCATCACTGCTATATCGGCTCGCTCGGCAATGTCTGCCGCTGGCTGGCGCGCAAGGCCGAGGCGCTCGGCGTCGAGATCTACCCAGGCTTTGCCGCCGCCGAAGTGCTCTATGACGAACAGGGCGCGGTGAGGGGCATCGCCACTGGCGACATGGGCATCGGCCGCGACGGCAAGCCGAAAGACTCCTTCACCCGCGGCATGGAGTTGCTCGGCAAGTACACGCTGTTCGCCGAAGGCGCGCGCGGCAGCCTGACCAAGCAGCTGATCGCCAAGTTCGCGCTCGATTCCAACAGCGAGCCGGCGAAGTTCGGCATCGGCCTCAAGGAAGTCTGGCAGATCGATCCCGCCAAGCACCAGAAGGGCATGATCCAGCATTCGTTCGGCTGGCCACTCGACCTGAAGACCGGCGGCGGGTCGTTCCTCTATCACTACGACGATAATCTCGTCGCGGTCGGCTTCGTCGTGCATCTGAACTACGACGATCCGTATCTGTCGCCGTTCGACGAATTCCAGCGCTTCAAGACTCATCCGTCGATCCGCGGCACCTTCGAAGGTGCCAAGCGCCTTGCCTATGGTGCGCGTGCCATCACCGAAGGCGGCTACCAGTCGGTGCCAAAGCTGACTTTCCCCGGCGGCGCGCTGGTCGGCTGTGCGGCCGGCTTCGTCAACGTGCCGCGCATCAAGGGCGTGCACAATGCGATGGGCACCGGCATGCTTGCCGCTGAGCATGTTGCAGCCGCGCTCGCGGCCGATCGCGCCAACGACGAGATCGTCGACTACGAGAACGCGTGGCGGTCCTCGTCGGTCGGAAAGGATCTGTTCCTGGTCCGCAACGTCAAGCCACTGTGGTCGAAGTTCGGCACCGTGCTTGGCGTCGCGCTCGGCGGCTTCGACATGTGGTTCAACACGCTGTTCGGCACCTCGCTGTTCGGCACGCAGTCCCATGCCAAGCCCGATCGCGCGACGCTCGATCCGGCCAAGCAACACGCGCCGAAGAACTATCCGAAGCCGGACGGCAAGATCTCCTTCGACAAGCTGTCCTCGGTGTTCCTGTCCAACACCAATCACGAGGAGGATCAGCCGGTCCACCTCCTGGTGGCCGACATGAACCTGCAGAAGACTTCCGAGCACGACGTGTTCGCCGGTCCGTCGAATCGCTATTGCCCGGCCGGCGTCTATGAGTGGATCGAGGAAGGTTCGGGCCCGCGCTTCCAGATCAACGCCCAGAACTGCGTCCACTGCAAAACCTGCGACGTGAAGGACCCCAACGGCAACATCACCTGGGTTCCTCCGGAGGGCGGCGGCGGTCCGAACTACGAGGCGATGTAACGGTGCGCCAGGCGACCAAATAGGTCCGAAGGGTGATGTAACGCACGTTCGCGTGAGAACGGGAGCACCACGGGTGCCCCCGGCCACGATAAGGCCATAGTGACAGCGTCTTGGGGCGCTCTTGACCGTCACTTGGCCGATTTGGGGCGTGCGGAAGGGATCGCCCGGCCCGAATCCTTGCGGTGAAGCGCCAAAAGCGGCATTGTCCGGCCCAGACGGTTCCGGGTCCCGTGTCGCCGGCGGCGTTCGCGTGCGAGACGGCCATTTGCTTCAAACCCAGGCACTACAAACTCAAGGCGAGCCCTGATGTTTTCAAATCGTTTCAACCGCTGGACTGCTGCTGCCATCGCCCTTGCCGGCTCTGCGATCGTGGCGGTCCCTGGCGGGGTGCTGGCGCAGACGCCGGATCATCCGGCCGACACGGCGGCGCAGTTTCCGACCCGAAACGATCTGAAGTCGCTCACCACCGCCGGCAGCTATCTCGCCGCCCGTCACGCCAGCGTCGAGCGCGACGCGACCTCGGCCGCCGCCTTTTACCGCTCCGCGCTGCGGACCGACCCCAAGAACAACGAGCTGCTGGACCGCGCTTTCATTTCCTCGCTCGGCGATGGCGACATCGAGGAAGCGGTGAAGCTCGCCGAGCGCATCCTAGCCATCGACAAGACCAATCGCGTCGCGCGCCTCGTGGTCGGCGTGCATGATTTGAAGCTGAAGAAGTATCCGAGCGCGCAGAGCAACATCAACCAGTCGGTTCGCGGGCCGATCACCGATCTCGTCGCAACGCTGCTGTCCGGCTGGGCCGCCTATGGTGCGGGCGATGCCAAGGGCGCGGTCGCGACCATCGATAAGCTGGCGGGCCCGGAATGGTATCCGCTGTTCAAGGACCTGCACGCCGGCATGATTCTCGAGAACGCCGGCAAGGAGAAGGACGCAGGCGCCCGCTTCGAGCGCGCCTACAAACTCGACGATTCCATGCTGCGCGTCAGCGAGGCCTATGCGCGCTGGCTGTCGCGCAACAAGGACGCGGCCTCGGCGACCGCGATCTATGAAGCATTCGACAAGAAGCTCGCCCGCCATCCGCTGATCGTGGAAGGCCTGCGCGAGACCAAGGCCGGCAAGAAGATGCCGTCGCTGGTCGATTCCGCGCAGGCTGGTGCTGCCGAGGCGCTCTACGGCATCGGCGCCACGTTGACTCGTCGCGGCGGCGAAGATCTCGCGCTGGTCTATCTCCAGCTCGCACTCTATCTCCAGCCCAGTCATCCGCTGGCCCTGCTCTCGCTCGCCGACCTCTATGAATCGGTGAAGCGGCCGCAGATGGCGATCAAGATCTATGAGCGGGTCCCGTCGAGCTCGCCCTTGAGGCGTAACGCGCAGATCCAGCTCGCCATCGATCTGGATTCGGCCGACCGCACCGACGAGGCGATCAAGATCCTCAAGGGTGTGACCGCCGAGGACTCCAAGGATATTGAGGCCGTTATGGCGCTCGGCAATATCGAGCGCGGCCGCAAGAAGTTCGGCGACTGCGGCGCGACCTATTCGCGCGGCATCGACGCGCTGCCGGCCGGCAACGACAAGGCCAACAGCGTCTGGTACTACTATCGCGGCATTTGCGAGGAACGCACCAAGGAGTGGGGCAAGGCCGAAGCCGACATGAAGAAGGCGCTCGAGCTGCAGCCCGATCAGCCGCATGTCCTCAACTATCTCGGCTATTCCTGGATCGACCAGGGCGTGAACCTCGACGAAGGCATGAAGATGATCAAGCGTGCCGTCGAGCAGCGGCCCGACGACGGCTACATCGTCGATTCCCTCGGCTGGGCCTATTACCGCATCGGCAACTACGAAGAGGCGGTGAAGAACCTCGAGCGCGCGATCGACCTCAAGCCCGAGGATCCCACGATCAACGACCATCTCGGCGACGCCTATTGGCGCGTCGGCCGCACGCTGGAGGCAAAATTCCAGTGGGCGCATGCTCGCGATCTCAAGCCCGAGCCGGACGATCTGCCGAAGATCGAGGCCAAGATCGCCAATGGCATGACGGATGAGAATTCGAACTCTTCGGCCGCGCAGGCGGACAAGAAGAAAGACGACGGCAAGGGCGGTTGAGGCTGCGCATGATCCGGAAAAGTGTGCAGCGGTTTTCCGACCAGATCATGCGCAAAGCAAAATAAGCAACTGGGGGCGTATCGCCGATGCCGGCGTTGGTTGAAGAAGGGCGCGCGAAGGTCAATCTGAGCCTTCGTGTGGTGGGCCGTCGTGCTGACGGCTATCATGACCTCGAGAGCGTGGTTGCGTTTGCCGATTGTGCCGACCGGCTCACGCTGGAGCCGGGTGGCGGGCTCAGGCTTGCGACCACGGGGCCGCTTGCCGCGGCCTGCGGCGAGACATCAGACAATCTCGTGTTCAAGGCCGCAAAACTGTTGGCCGACGCGGTGCCGAACTTGAAGCTCGGCGCCTTCGCGCTCGACAAGGTCTTGCCGGTTGCAGCCGGGATCGGCGGCGGTTCGGCCGATGCGGCGGCGGCGCTGCGCCTGCTCGCGCGCCTCAACAATTTGCCGCTCGATGATGCCCGCCTGCAAGAGGTCGCACTTGCGACCGGCGCCGACGTGCCGGTGTGCCTGTTCTCGCGCGCCTGCGACATGACCGGCGTCGGTGAGCAGTTGCTGCCGCTGGCGTTGCCGAGCATGCCCTGCGTGATGGTCAATCCGCGCGTGCCGGTTGCGACAAAGGACGTGTTCCAGGAGTTGGGCCTGCGCAACGGCGAACTGCTGGTCGGCGCGACCTCCGTCCTCGACGCCACGGCTTGGCCCGACGAGGGCGCCTCCATCGCCGACTGGGTCGATGTTCTCGAGACCGTCCCCAACGATCTCGAAGCGCCTGCGCTGCGCATCGAGCCGGTGATCGGCGACGTGCTGGAGGCGCTGCGCGACTCCGCCGGCGTCAAGCTTGCGCGAATGTCCGGTTCGGGCGCGACCTGCTTTGCGATCTATGGCGCGCCGGCTGAGGCGCATGCCGCCGCCGAGAAGATCCGCAGGGATCACCCCGGCTGGTGGGTGCATGCGGGGACGTTGAGCTAAGGCGAAAGTGTCGTAGGGGGGCAAAGCGCAGCGTGCCCACCACTTCTATCGTACGATCTGGATGCATGGTGGGCACGCTTCGCTTTGCCCCACCCTACGATAGCTCGCCGAGCCCAAGAAATTGCCGGATCTCACCCAGCACCTCCTCCGGCTTGTCATGCTGCAGCCAGTGCCCGGCGCCGGCGATGATCTCGATGCGCGCCTGCTGGAAATAGCGCTCAAGGCCTGCGGCCCTGGCGCCGGCGAGAAAGCTTTCGCCGGCATTCAGCAACAGCGTGGGGCAGGCGATGCGCGACCACAGCGCGACGTGGTCGTCCGGCCAGAGCCGGTGCGGCGCGGAGGCGCGCTGGTACGGGTCGAACTTCCAGCTATAGGTGCCATCCTCGTTCTGCCGTGCGCCATGTGTTGCCAGGTGAAGCGCGAGGTCGCGGGACAGCCGCTTGTTGTGAAGCACCATCTGCGCGGCCGCGTCCTCAAGGGTCGAATAGCGGCGCGGGGTGCGGTGGTGCAGCCTGTCGAGCTGTCCGACCCATTTGCCGATGCGCTCATGCGTCGGCGGCTTGGGTGAATCGGGCAGCATCGTCACGCCGTCGAGAACGACGAGCTTGGTGACTTGCTCGGGGAATGAGCCTGAAAAGATCAGGCTCACCATGCCGCCCATCGAATGGCCGATGAGGGTCACTTGAGGCGCTGCGGTGTGACGGACAAGCTGGGCGAGATCGTAGACATACTCGGTCAGCGCGTAGCTGCCGCCCTTGGTCCAGTCGGAATCGCCGTGGCCGCGCAGGTCGGGCGCGATCACATGAAAAAGCGGTTGCAGCGAGCGTGCGATGGCGTCCCAGCTGCGGCAATGATCGCGGCCGCCATGGACCAGGATGAGTGGCGGTGCGTCCTCGTTGCCCCAGTCCGCATAATGCAGCCGCAGGCCGTGGGACTCGTAGGTGCGACTTTGCGGGGCGAGCATCGCGGGCTACCCGTTCACCGGACGCCGCGCCAGCGCGAGCGACAGGCCGAGGCCGGCAATGAAGACGCCGGAGCCTTGGGTGAGGCGGCGCATCAGACGCGGCCTTCCGATCAGCTGTGTACGCGTCGCGGACGCCATCAGCACCACGACGACATCGGCGAGCGTGTTCAGTGTCACCGAGATGGTGCCGAGCGCGACGAATTGCAGTGGGGGGCTCGCTCCTGCGGGATCGAGGAATTGCGGAATGAAGGCGAGGAAGAACGCCGCGGTCTTCGGATTCAACGCCTCGACCAGCACGCCGTCGCGGAACGCGCGCTTGTCGCCGACAGGCTCGCTCGCGAGCGACAGAGCCCGGCCGGCGCTGCGAAACGTCTTGATGCCGAGCCAGACCAGATACAGCGCGCCGATGAATTTCACGATGGCAAAAAGCTCGGCGCTGGCCAGGATGATCGCGGAGATGCCGAGGCCGCCGGCGACCACGTGAACCAGGCCGCCCAGCGCCGTGCCGGCGGTCGAGGCAAAGCCGCTGGCGCGCCCTTCCGACACGGTTCGCGCCGCGACGTAGAAGATGCCGGGGCCCGGAATGGCGGCAATGACGAGGGCGGCGGCGAGGAACAGCCAGAAATTCGTTTCAATCATTCCATTTTCGTAGCGCAGCGTGCCGCGATTGCAAGGCCTGTCGTTAGACCATGCGGCGGAAGATCGCGCTGGCATTCACGCCGCCGAAGCCAAAGCCGTTGGAGATGGCGTTGAGCATCGGCATCGGCCGCGCGCGGCCTGCAACAATGTCGATACCATCGGCGTTTGCGTCGGGGGTTTCAAAATTGAGTGTCGGCGGCGCGATCTGGTCACGCAAGGCGAGCACGGTGAAAATCGCCTCCAGGCCGCCGGCGGCACCGAGCAGATGGCCGGTGGCCGATTTGGTCGCGCTCACCGCGATGGCGTTGTTGCGGCCGAACAGCGCAGCGATCGCGCCGAGTTCGCCTTCGTCGCCGGCCGGCGTCGAGGTCGCATGTGCGTTGAGATGCTGCAGATCGGCGGGCGCAAGGTTCGCCTGCCGCAGTGCGATCTCCATGGCACGGCGGGCGCCATCGCCGTCGGGTGGGCCCGACGTCATGTGATAGGCATCCGCGGTGGTGCCATATCCGAGAATTTCGGCGACCGGCGTGGCGCCGCGCGCGAGCGCATGTTCCAGTTCCTCGATCACCAGAATGCCGGCGCCTTCGCCCATGACAAAACCGTCGCGGTCGCGATCGAACGGGCGCGAGGCGCGCGCGGGCTCGTCGTTGAAGGAGCTCGACAGCGCGCGTGCTGCTGCAAAGCCGCCGAGGCTGACGATATCGATGCAGGCCTCGGCGCCGCCGCAGATCGCGACATCGGCCTCGCCTGCGCGGATCATCCGCGCGGCATCGCCGATCGCCTGTACGCCGGCGGCACACGCCGTGACCGGCGTGCCCAGCGCGCCCTTGTAGCCGTATCTGATCGAGACGTGACCGGCGGCGAGATTGGCGAGAAACGAGGGGATCGTGAATGGTGACAGACGGCGCGGGCCGCGCTGCTCGGTGATGCGCACCGCCTCCGCCATCGCAGGGAAGCCGCCGACGCCGGAAGCGATGATGGTCGCGGTCCGCTCCAGTGACGCTGCATCCTGCGGCGCCCATTTGGCCTGTGCGACCGCCTCTGCAGTGGCGAGCAGCGCAAACAGGATGAAGCGGTCCATCTTGCGCTGATCTTTTGGTGCGGCCGCCTCCGCCGGATCGAAACCGCCATCGGCATCGTCGGCCTTGTCGGGCACGAGACCGGCAATGCGCGCGGGCAGCGCCTGCGACCATTGGGGCAGCGGGCGCAACCCGCTTTGACCGGCGAGCAGCCGACGCCAGGACAATTCGACACCACAGCCGAGCGGCGACACCGCGCCCATTCCCGTCACGACGATACGACGCATGTCAGTCTCCAGCCGGCGCGACGGCCGGGTTCATGGCTTTGAGCGTAGTGAGCCGCCGCCGCATCAGGCGGCTCGCGCTGGGGCCTGCGATCACCACCGCATTGGCGGGCGTGATTGGCTGCATGCCGGCGGCATCGACCACGACCGGATCGAGCGGACGACGATCGTCCCGATTGGCCAGCAGGATGGATTCGCCCTTCGGCGCGAGATGCTTGTTGCCCCAGGCGAGCAGTGTGGCGATCACGGGGAAGAAATCCCGCGCCTTGTCCGTCAGCAGATATTCGTAACGCGGCGGCCGCTCGTGATAGCGGCGGCGGACGAACATGCCGGTCTTGGTGAGATGGGCGAGACGCCGCGACAGGATGTTCGGCGCGATGCCGAGATTGCGCTCGAACTCGTCAAACCGCGTCGAGCCCTGAAACGCATCCCGCAGGATCAGGATGCTCCACCACTCGCCAACCGTCTCCACGGCGCGGCCGACCGGGCATTCCAGGATCGAGGGGGACTTTGGCTGCATGACGGGAGGGTAGGTGAGTAGCTTGCAAAATGCAAGTCACTGGGGGCAGTGGCAGATCTGGTGGACGGAGCCGAGGAGACTGCGAAGCCGTAGCTGTTGAGCTATCGCTGCGATTTGAAGTGCACGTTGGCGAGCGATGGCCGTGCGCCATACTCCGTCATTGCGAGCGCAGCGAAGCAATCCAGAGTCTGTCCGCGGAGGCAGACTGGATTGCTTCGCTGCGCTCGCAATGACGAAATTGAAAGAGAGGCGGACCGTCGCGCTTAATGCGACCGTGCCAGACAGAACGCCACCACCTGCTCCAGCGCGCTCTTCATCGGCGAGGACGGGAACAGCGCCAGCGCATCGACCGCCATGGCGCCGTAATGCTGGGCGCGGACGAGCGTGTCCTCGAGCGCGCGGTGCTTGTTCATCAACCCGATCGCGTGGTCGAGATCGCTGTCGCCGATCTCGCCGCGCTCGAGCGCCTTGATCCAGAAGGCGCGCTCAGTGTCGTTGCCGCGGCGGAAGGCCAGCACGACGGGGAGTGTGATCTTACCCTCGCGAAAGTCGTCGCCGGTGTTCTTGCCGAGTTTTGCACTCTTGCCCCCATAGTCGAGCACGTCGTCGACGAGCTGGAAGGCGATGCCGAGATTCATGCCGACCGAACGGCAGGCGGTCTGCTCGGCCTTCGGGCGGTTGGCGATCACGGGGCCGACCTCGCAGGCGGCTGCGAACAGCTCGGCGGTCTTGCCGCGGATCACGGCGAGATATTCGTCCTCGGTGGTCGCGGTGTTCTTGGCGGCGGCGAGCTGCATGACCTCGCCCTCGGCGATGGTGGCGGCAGCCGCTGACAGGATGTCGAGCGCGCGCAGCGAGCCAACCTCGACCATCATGCGGAAGGCCTGGCCGAGCAGGAAGTCGCCGACCAGCACGCTGGCCTCATTGCCCCAGAGCATGCGCGCGGAGAGCTTGCCGCGGCGCATCTCGCTCTCGTCTACGACATCGTCGTGGAGCAGGGTCGCGGTGTGCATGAACTCGACGGAGGCAGCCAACTTGATGTGGCCGTCGCCGGCGTAGCCGGCCAGATTGGCCATGGCGAGCGTCAGCATCGGCCGCAGCCGCTTGCCGCCGGAGGAGATCAGATGATTGGCCACCTCCGGGATCATCGTCACGTCCGAGCCGGTCCGCGAGAGGATCGTGGCGTTGACGCGCTCCATATCAGGGGCGACAAGGGCAACCAGCTCTTCGATCGACGCGCCGGGAGTTTCGAAAGGTACGATGACGGCCACGCCGGTCTCCAATATTTGCCCCGGAGGGGCTATTCTGATGGAAGGACAATAGAAACTGGACGGGGATGCGGCAAGGCCTGTGGAACAATTGACATTTGCCTTTCAGGCAGGAGGCTCGTTTGCGTGAACTGGTTCGGACCAACGATATCGTGCTGGTGTCGGCGATCGGCGCGCTGCTCGACGGCGCCAACATCCATCATCTGGTGCTGGACCAGAACATGAGCATCATCGAGGGCTCGCTCGGCGTCCTGCCCCGGCGGATACTGGTCCATGAGGACGACGCCATCGAGGCCCGGCAACTGCTGACCGAGGCCGGCCTCAGCCACGAACTGCGCAGCGATGATTGACGTCGTCACAGATCTCACCGAGGACGCCTTTCTCGGCGGGCAGCTGCTGTTGAGGCAGAAGCGATCCGGCCATCGCGCCGGACACGATGCCATATTGCTTGCAGCCGCGACCGAGGCCCGCGCTGGCGATCGTGTGGTCGATCTCGGCGCCGGCGTCGGGACGGCCGGGCTGGCGCTGGCCCGGCGCGTGGCCGGGGTCGATCTTTGCCTCGTCGAGATCGATCCGGAACTGGCCGGGCTCGCGCGCGCCAATGCGGCCGCGAATGCGATTGCCGCGGAAGTGATTGTGCTCGACGTCACGGCCGATGCGCAGGCTTTTGCGGCACACGGGCTCATGCCCGACCGCGCCGACTGCGTGTTGATGAACCCGCCCTTCAACGATTCCACCCGGCACCGCGGCTCGCCGGACCAGGCGCGCCACACCGCGCATGTCGCGACCGGGGAGACGCTAAATGCGTGGGTGCATGCAGCGCGGCGCATCCTTCGATCGAACGGCGTGCTGACCCTGATCTGGCGTGCGGACGGAATCGCGGACGTTTTGGCAGCGCTGTCACGCGGCTTCGGCAGCGTGTCGATCCTGCCGGTTCATGGCGAAGCGGGAAGGCCTGCAATCCGTGTGCTGGTCCGCGCGGTCAAAAGCGGCCGGGCCCCGCTGCGATTACTGCCGGGCCTCATGCTTAACAATGAGTCACGCGTGCCTAAAAAAGAGGTGAGGAATATTCTGGAGGGGAGAGCGGTCTTGCCGCTGGCGGAGCCGTGACGGCTTACTGGGGAAGCGATTCCGACTGCTGGTCCTGCGGGGCCGTAAAGCGAATCGCCGTGAAAAGAGCACCGATCAGCATCAACAGCAGATAGATCTTCATGACGTTTCCTCCGCTGCTTCATTGCAGCTTGCCAACGGGCAAACTGCAAAACACGTTCCAGGCAACTTCAATGACAGTCGCGTGATAAGAAATGGTTAACCAGAGGTAACGGCATGGCCGAACAATTGAACGATCGCGAAAATTCCGGCCTGGCCGACAAGCTCATGCAATATCTGCCGGCGCGCTTCCGCCCGGGCACGGCGGTGGTGCCGGTGGTGCGGCTGTCCGGCGTCATCGGCGCGGTGACGCCGCTGCGTCCGGGCATGACGCTGGCGGGCCTCGCGCGGGTCCTTGAGCGGGCGTTTTCGGTCCGCAACGCCAAGGCGGTGGCGCTGGTGATCAACTCGCCCGGCGGCTCGCCGGTGCAGTCACGCCAGATCTACCTGCGCATCAAGCAGCTTGCTGCGGAGAAGAAGCTGAAGGTGCTTGTGTTCGTCGAGGACGTCGCGGCTTCCGGCGGCTACATGATCGCTTGCGCCGGCGACGAGATTTTTTGCGATCCATCCTCGATCCTCGGCTCGATCGGCGTGGTCGGCGGCAGCTTTGGTTTCCAGGAGGCGATCAGGCGGCTCGGCATCGAGCGGCGCCTTTACACGGCCGGCGCGCACAAGGCGATGCTCGATCCGTTCCTGCCCGAAAATCCCGACGACGTCGCCAAGCTGAAGGCGCTCCAGCGCGAGATCCACCAGATCTTCATCGCGCTGGTGAGGGAAAGCCGTGGCGCGCGACTGAAGGGCGCCGACGACACCCTGTTCACCGGCGAATACTGGGCCGGCGAGAGCTCGATCGCGCTGGGACTGGCCGACGGCATCGGCGATCTCCGCTCAACTCTTCGTGCCCGCTACGGCGAGAAGGTTCTCACCCCTGTGATCGCGCAGCCGAGCGGCTTGGTGTCGGGCCTGTTGGGGCGGAAATCGCCCGGCGCGGGCCAGCTTTCAGCCATGGAATCAATGGCCGGGCTGCCGGACGAGCTGATCTCTGCGATTGAGACCCGCGCGATCTGGGCGAAATTCGGGTTCTAGGCCGAACTCTGCCGCGCCATTTGGTCCGGGCTGAGCCAATTGCGGCGCAGCCCGGTCTGCGCAAGAATGTGCGTGGGGGCTGAGCATTGTGAACAAGGAACGACCGATGCCGCCGTTCGTCGCTTTCGCGGGCGTCCTGGGCGGGCTTGCCGTGGTCCGCTGGGCCTACAAGACCGCTGTCCGGATCAACCAGGAGCTGGAGGAGATGCGCCTGTCGCGCGTCGCCGAGGCCGCCCATATGGGGAATATCCAGACGCTGAAGCGTGACCCCGTGACCGGAGCCTACCGGCCGGGTTAGCCGCCGTCATTTTCATACGCCGTCACTCCGGGGCGCCCGAAGGGCGAACCCTGCGCATCGCCCCGGAATGACAGCAGTTTCCGCCCCCTTTACCTTGATTCCCACCCCCGCCGTCGATACGGTCCCGCGCGATTCAAAACCCCCGCGAAAGCCTGATCTGACGATGGACGCCTCATTGCCCGCCCATATGCGCCCGGAACGCTCGTTCCAGGGCTTCATCCTCGCGCTTCAGCGGTTCTGGGCCGAGCAGGGCTGCGTGATCCTGCAGCCCTACGACATGGAGATGGGCGCGGGCACCTTCCATCCGGCGACCACTTTGCGCGCGCTCGGGCCAAAGCCCTGGAACGCGGCCTATGTGCAGCCCTCGCGCCGGCCCAAGGACGGCCGCTATGGCGAGAATCCGAACCGGATGCAGCACTACTACCAGTTCCAGGTGATCATGAAGCCGTCGCCGCCGAACCTTCAGGAGCTGTACCTGAAGTCGCTCGCAGCGATCGGCATCGATTCCGCCGTGCACGACATCCGCTTCGTCGAGGACGATTGGGAGAGCCCGACGCTGGGCGCCTGGGGCCTCGGTTGGGAGTGCTGGTGCGACGGCATGGAGGTCAGCCAGTTCACCTATTTCCAGCAGGTCGCGGGTTTTGAATGCGCGCCGGTCGCGGGCGAGCTCACCTACGGGCTCGAGCGCCTCGCGATGTACGTGCAGGGCGTCGACCGCGTCTACGACCTCAACTTCAACGGCCGCGAAGGCGATGCCAAAGTCACCTATGGCGACGTCTTCCTGCAGGCCGAGCGGGAATATTCGAAGCACAATTTCGAAGTCGCCGACACCGCGATGCTGTTCGAGCAGTTCAAGATGGCGGAAGCGGCCTGCCGGAAATATCTCGACGCAGGCTGGCAAAAAAACTCTGAGTCCGGCAAGCGCAACGCGCATCTGATGGCGCTGCCGGCCTATGACCAGTGCATCAAGGCGAGCCATGTCTTCAACCTGCTCGACGCGCGTGGCGTGATCTCCGTCACCGAGCGGCAGAGCTACATTCTTCGCGTGCGCGAGCTGGCCAAGGCCTGCGGCGAGGCCTGGATCCACACTGAAGCGGGCGGAGCGGCCTGATGCCCGATCTTTTGCTTGAACTGTTCTCGGAAGAAATCCCCGCGCGCATGCAGGCCAAGGCGGCCGACGATCTGCGCCGCCTCGTCACCGACAAGCTCGTCGCCGAAGGCCTCGTCTACGAGGGCGCAAAGGCGTTCGCGACGCCGCGCCGCCTCGCGCTCACCGTGCACGGCATCCCCGCGCGTCAGCCTGACCTGAAGACCGAACGCCGCGGACCGAAAGTCGGCGGGGCCGATGCGGCCGTGCAGGGTTTTCTGAAAGCGACAGGCTTGAAGTCGCTGGACGAGGCCAAGATCCAGCGCGACGCCAAGGGCGACTTCTACATCGCGCTGATCGAGAAGGCCGGGCGTGACGCGATCGACGTGCTCGCGGAAATCCTGCCCGTCATCATCCGCACCTTCCCTTGGCCGAAATCGATGCGCTGGGGTGCGCGCTCCGGAAAACCGGGCTCGTTGAGCTGGGTGCGTCCGCTGCACGCGATCACCGCGACCTTCGGGCCCGAGACCGAAGAGCCAGATATCGTAAAATTCTCGGTCGACGGCATCGAGACCGGCCAGACCACCTACGGCCATCGCTTCATGGCACCTAGCGCGATCTCCGTGCGCCGTTTCGAGGACTACGAAGCGAAGCTGAAGGCTGCAAAAGTCATTCTCGATCCGCAGGCGCGCAAGGACATCATCTTTGCCGACGCCAAGGAGCTGACGTTTGCGCAGGGCTTCGAGCTGGTCGAGGACCAGGTGCTGCTGGACGAGGTCTCGGGCCTTGTCGAATGGCCCGTCGTCATGATGGGATCGTTCGAGGCGGAATATCTCGCGATCCCGGACGAGGTGATCCGCGCCACCATCCGCAACAACCAGAAGTGTTTTGTGGTCAAGGATCCCAAGACCGGGAAGCTGACCAACAAGTTCGTCCTCACCGCCAATATCGAGGCGACCGACGGCGGCAAGACCATCGTCGCCGGCAACGAGCGGGTGATCCGTCCGCGTCTGTCGGATGCGAAGTTCTTTTATGAGACCGACCTGAAGACGAAGCTCGAGGACCGGCTGCCGAAGTTCGAGCAGATCGTGTTTCACGAGAAGCTCGGCACGCAGGCCGCACGCATCAAGCGCATCGAGCGCCTTGCCGCCGAGATCGCGCCGCTGGTCGGTGCCGATGTCGCCAAGGCGACGCGTGCGGCGCATCTCGCGAAGGCGGATTTGCTGACCGAGGTCGTCGGCGAATTCCCTGAAGTGCAGGGCCTGATGGGCAAGTACTACGCACTGGCGCAGGGGGAGGATGCCTCCGTGGCCGCCGCGTGCGAGGAACACTACAAGCCGCAAGGCCCCGCCGATCGCGTGCCGACGGACCCGGTCAGCGTCGCGGTCGCGCTTGCCGACAAGATCGATACGCTGGTTGGCTTCTGGGCGATCGACGAGAAGCCGACGGGATCGAAGGATCCGTATGCGCTGCGTCGCGCGGCGCTGGGCATGATCAGGCTGATTGCCGAGAACGCGCTTCGGCTGTCGCTGATGAAGGTGGCTGCGTCCGCACTCGCCGGCTTGTCGGTGAACCCTACGGATGCGCAGAAGCTCCCGAGCGATCTCCTCGCCTTCTTCGCCGACCGCCTGAAAGTCCAGCTTCGCGAGCAGGGTGCGCGTCACGATCTCGTCGATGCCGTGTTCGCGCTCGGCGGTCAGGACGATCTCCTGATGATCGTCCGGCGCGTCGAGGCGCTCGGCAAATTCCTCGAGAGCGACGACGGCAAGAATCTGCTCGCCGGCATCAAGCGCGCCAGCAACATCCTTGGTATCGAGGAGAAGAAGGACAAGCGCACGTTCGACGGCGCGCCGGATGCTGCGCTCTACAGCCTCGGCGAGGAGAAGGCGCTGGCCAGGGCGATCGGCGAGGTGAAGGCGGAAGCGAGCGCAGCGGTCGCCAAGGAAGACTTTGCCGCCGCGATGAGTGCGATGGCAAAGCTGCGTCCGCCGGTCGATGCGTTCTTCGACAAGGTCCGCGTCAATGACGACGATGCCAAGGTGCGCGAGAACCGCCTGAAGCTGCTGAACGAGATCCGTAGCGCCACGCGCGCGGTGGCGGATTTCTCGAGGATCCAGGATTAGGCTCTCGTGCCCCGGACGCAGCGCAGCGCTTCTTGGCGGTGCGCTGCAGAGCCGGGGCCCATGCTTGCCGTCTGCTCGTAGCTTCTTGGTCCCGGGTCGCGCTTCGCTTGCCCGGGACACGAGAGAAAAAGCCCCACCCGGCGGGGGGAAGACCGGGCGGGGCCTGATGTCCGCCTACGCGATGCGCGTCAGCCTGATTGATGTGACGCGCCGGACATCGAGTTGAACTGCGCTAGTCCAGCACCTCGACGATGCGCCGCGAGCGCGGCTCGACCAGCACGGTCTCGCCGTTCACGACGGTGTAGCGATAGGTCGTCGCGCCGAAACGTTGCGGTACGTCATAATACGTAACGCCGGTGTCAGGTAAGGTGGCACCGACCACCACGCGATCGGGAATGCTGAAGGCCGGCACACGTTGTTCGACGACATAATCGCGGAAGGCCGGCCGCTGTTCGACCGGGATGGTCGGGCCGCTGTCGACCACGGCGGGCGCGCGGCCAACGGTGACACTGGATTGCGCGGACGCCGCGATCGGCGAGCCGAGCGCGACGCCAAGCGCTGCGAGGGCGAGAATCCTGTTCCGCATGGGCAACTCCTTCGAATTGATTTCAGCCGGCGCCAGTGGCGCGACTGGTTGCCAATGCTGCGGCGCGCGTGATGTTCCGGAAAAGGCCTGCCGCATACGCGGCAATTTCAGGCAGTTTTCGCGAAGCGGGGAACCCGTTGCGGCCTCGCGCGTCTCTTCCCGCGGAACCCGATCCGGTATGATCCGCCCGCGATTCGCCTCACGCCACAGGAACACTCTTCATGCATCTCACCATCGCCCACATCTCGCCGATCCTGTCGCTGATCGCGGGTGTGCTCATTTTGATCATGCCGCGCCTTCTCAACCTGATCGTCGCGATCTTTCTCATCATCAACGGTGCGATTGGGCTCGGATTGTTGAAGTGGCTCCATCTCTAGGCCTTCATTTTCCGGAACTCTTCGACTTGCGCGGGCCTGCCCAAAGTGGTGTAAGGCGCGCGATTTCCCATTCCTCTCGCAGGTTGTGTGCAAGCTATGGCCAAAGCCGCCTCGAAGCCTAAAAAACTCCCAGCGAAATCAAAGCCTTCCACCAAGGTGAAGACCGTTCCAGCGGCCCGAAAGGCACTGCCGAAGACGGCCCCGAAGCCGGTCGCCAAGGCCCAGGCAAAGGCCGCAGCCAAGCCGGCGGCGAAGCCCGCTGCGAAGGCTGTGACCAAACCGGCCGCGCCGAAGGCTGCCGCCAAGGCGGCGCCGGCTGCGGTCAAGGCCGGCAAGTGGGTCTACACGTTCGGCGACGGCAAGGCCGAGGGCCGCTCGGAGATGCGCGACCTGCTCGGCGGCAAGGGCGCCAACCTCGCCGAGATGGCCAATCTCGGTCTGCCGGTGCCTCCGGGCTTCACCATCCCGGCCTCGGTCTGCACCTATTTCTACGCCCACGGCAAATCCTATCCGAAGGAGCTGCAGTCGCAGGTTGAGAAGGCGCTAGACTATGTCGGCAAGTTGACCGGCAAGGTGTTCGGTGACACCAAGAACCCGCTGCTTGTCTCCGTACGCTCCGGCGCGCGCGCCTCGATGCCGGGCATGATGGACACCGTGCTCAATCTCGGCCTCAACGACGAGACCGTGGAAGCGCTGTCGGAGCTCTCGGGCGATCGTCGTTTTGCCTATGACAGCTATCGCCGCTTCATCACCATGTATTCCGACGTGGTGCTCGGCTTCGAGCATCATCACTTCGAGGAGATCCTCGACACCTTCAAGGACGGCCAGGGCTATACGCTCGACACCGACCTCACCGCAGATGACTGGGTCGATCTGGTCGGCAAGTACAAGGACGCGGTCGCGCGCGAAACCGGCAAGGATTTCCCGCAGGATCCGCATGACCAGCTCTGGGGCGCGCTCGGCGCGGTATTTTCATCCTGGATGAATGCGCGCGCGGTGACTTACCGCAAGCTGCACGACATTCCGGAATCCTGGGGCACCGCGGTCAACGTGCAGGCCATGGTGTTCGGCAACATGGGCGAGACCTCGGCGACCGGCGTTGCGTTCACCCGCAACCCCTCGACCGGCGAGAGCAAGCTCTACGGCGAGTTCCTGATCAACGCGCAGGGCGAGGACGTGGTGGCGGGCATCCGCACGCCGCAGGACATCACCGAAGAGGCACGTAAGGAATCAGGCTCCGACAAGGCGTCGATGGAAGCGGCGATGCCGGAGGCCTTCAAGGAGCTGACGCGGATCTATACGCTGCTCGAAAAGCACTACCGCGACATGCAGGACATGGAGTTCACGGTCGAGCAGGGCAAGCTGTGGATGCTGCAGACCCGCGGCGGCAAGCGCACCGCGAAGGCGGCGCTGCGCATCGCGGTCGAGCTCGCCAATGAAGGCCTGATCACCAAGAAGGAAGCGGTGATGCGGATCGATCCCGCCTCGCTCGACCAGCTCCTGCATCCGACCATCGACCCCAACGCCAAGCGCGACGTGATCGCGACCGGCCTGCCGGCGTCGCCCGGTGCGGCCTCCGGCGAGATCGTGTTCTCGTCGGATGAGGCGGCCAAGCTCCAGGGCGACGGACGCAAGGTCGTTCTGGTCCGTATCGAGACCAGCCCCGAGGACATCCACGGCATGCACGCTGCCGAAGGCATCTTGACCACCCGTGGCGGCATGACCTCGCACGCCGCCGTGGTCGCGCGCGGCATGGGCAAGCCCTGCGTCTCCGGCTGCGGCACCATCCGCGTCGATTACGGCCGCGGTACCATGAGCATCGGTTCGCGCACCTTCAAGGCCGGCGACGTCATCACAATCGACGGCTCGCTCGGCCAGGTGCTGGCCGGCCGCATGCCGATGATCGAGCCGGAACTCTCCGGCGAGTTCGGCACGCTGATGAAATGGGCCGACCAGGTCCGCAAGATCGGCGTCCGCGTCAATGGCGATACGCCGGAGGACGCCCGCACTGCGATCAAGTTCGGCGCCGAAGGCATCGGCCTCTGCCGCACCGAGCACATGTTCTTCGAGGAGACGCGCATCCGCACGGTGCGCGAGATGATTCTCTCCGAGGACGAGCAGTCGCGCCGTGCCGCGCTCGCAAAACTCCTGCCGATGCAGCGCGCCGACTTCGTCGAGCTGTTCGAGATCATGAAGGGCCTGCCCGTCACGATCCGGCTTTTGGATCCTCCCCTCCATGAATTCCTGCCGCACACCCATGCCGAGGTCGAGGAAGTGGCGCGTGCCATGAACACCGACCCGCGGCGTCTGGCCGATCGCGCGCGCGAGCTGTCGGAGTTCAATCCGATGCTCGGCTTCCGCGGCTGCCGCATCGCGATCGCCTACCCCGAGATCGCCGAGATGCAGGCCCGCGCGATCTTCGAAGCGGCGGTCGAAGCCGAGAAGCGTACCGGCAAGGCCGTCGGCCTCGAGGTGATGGTGCCGCTGATCGCCACCAAGATGGAGCTCGATCTCGTCAAGGCCCGCATCGACTCCACCGCGAAAGCCGTGATGCGCGACACCAACACCAAGCTCACCTACCAGGTCGGCACCATGATCGAGCTGCCGCGCGCCTGCCTGCTTGCCGGTGAGATCGCGGAGAGTGCCGAGTTCTTCTCGTTCGGCACCAACGACCTGACGCAGACGACCTACGGCATCAGCCGTGACGACGCGGCGAGCTTCCTCGGTCCCTACGTGAGCAAGGGCATCCTCGCGGTCGACCCCTTCGTCGCCCTCGACCAGGAAGGCGTCGGTGAGCTCGTCAAGATCGGCGTCGCGCGCGGCCGCAAGACGCGTCCGAAGCTCAAGGTCGGTATTTGCGGCGAGCACGGCGGCGATCCCGCCTCCGTCGCCTTCTGCCACGATATCGGCCTCGACTACGTCTCCTGCTCGCCCTACCGCGTGCCGATCGCGCGGCTTGCCGCCGCGCAGGCTGCGCTTGGCAAGGCGGTTGCTAGCCAGGCGTAAGTCGAAGACTGAATATGAGATGCGAAAGAGGCGGGGCCAAACCCCGCCTCTTTCATTTAAGGCCATACTCCATCCACTCGTCATTGCGAGCATAGCAAGCAATTCACATCACACACTCGCTGTCATCGCCCGCGAAGAAGGCGGGCGATCCAGTACACCGAGGCAATCGTGATTGAGCGGAGAGGCCGCGGCGTACTGGATGCCCGCCTTCGCGGGCATGACAGCGGTGGTCTGGAAAGGCTCCTGGCAACAACGGGACCGCGCGTCCCGTAATGATACGCACACGCAAGAGTTCCTTCACCATTCGCGTTGACCGGATGTTTACCGCTTCAGGTGGGCCCGCATTTACCACGCACGCAATCGCCCCGCGAAAACGCCTGACATTGCTTGAGTGTGTCGGTCGCGCAACGTCGATTAACGCCCCGGCAACCTAAATTAGATACTCACGATAAAGATCGAATTGCACGGATGTACTGCGGCTCGATCTCTCTAGTGTAAGCGTAGCGTGAGCGTATCGATGTCAGTGTTGCGTAACCATCCGAAGGGTGCGCGGTTCGCATCCTTCGGAATCGGTCTCTGCATCTTCGCATTGATGCCGAGAGAGACCGGCTATCAAGACATTGCATCTCTGCTGGCGCGTCAGCCCGGCGTCGCCGAGCGCTGGCAGAAGCAGGTGTTCTCTGCAGCCTCATCGATTCAGCTCGCCACTTACAGTTTCTCGCGCCCGATCGGAACGTCGGTTCCACAGAGCGCAATGGTTCGCCTCGCGAGCCTCGATGGTCGCGACGTCACCGGCACCATCACGCGCAATCCGGTGCTGCAGGCGCCGCCGCGTTACCAGGCCTCCGATTTCCCCAAGGTCGATCGCGCCCTGAAGGGTGATCGCCTCGCCACCGTGACACCTGCTGCGACTCCGGAGGCGGTCGTACCGTCCGCCGCACCTGCTGAGCAAACTCCCGCGACCTCCAACAGCTCGGTGTTCGGCGCCAAGACGGTTCAGTTGCCGGCCGCGTTGCCGCAAGCGATGTCGCCGGAATCCGCGGCCGCGCTCGATCCCGAGCTCCAGGAGGCGATGCGCGCGCCGCCCTTGCCGCAATATGCCAATCCACCGAAGGCCGGCGACAACGCGCTGTCCTTTGCGGCGCAGCCGCTCGCCGCGTTGAAGCAGGCGACGGTCGCTGCCCCGCCGCGCGATCCCTTCAGCGTGAAGACCTCGAACCTGTTTTTCGGCAGCTCCTCGCTCGGCGGCAATGTCGAGAGCATCGAGAGCTGGCAGCCCGGCGCCGAGCCGCTGATCGTGATGCCCGACCCCGATATGAAGCTGGCCTCGCTATCGCCGCCGAATGACGACGTCGCAAACGCGATCGAGAGCGGCGAGAGCGTCGCGCCGAAGGGCGAAGTCAACGCGGACAACCAGCGCGCCAAATCGCCGGCGGAGCGGCTCGCGCTTGACGACAAGTCACGCGCGAAATCGGAAAAGTGTCTCGCCGAAGCCGTCTATTTCGAATCCCGCGGCGAAGCCGTGCGCGGCCAGATCGCGGTCGCTCAAGTGGTGATGAACCGCGTGTTCTCCGGCAAATATCCGGACACTGTGTGCGGCGTGGTCTACCAGAACAAGTACCGGCACTTCGCCTGCCAGTTCACATTTGCCTGCGACAACAATCCCGACGTGATCCGCGAGCCCGAGATGTGGGAGCGCGCCAGGAAGATTTCCAAGGCGATGCTCGACGGCCAGATCTGGCTGCCCGAGGTCGGCAAGTCGACGCACTACCACGCTTATTGGGTGCGTCCGTCCTGGGTCGCCGAGATGAAGAAGATGTATAAATTCGGCGTGCACACCTTCTATCGGCCGCGCAATTGGGGCGACGGCAGCGAGGAGCCGAGCTGGGGTACCCCGGCACAGACCGCGGCACTCTCGGCCGAGCTCGCCCAGGAAGCCAAGAGCTCCGCCGAGATGGGTGTGAGCGAGCGAAGGTAGCCTTTCTTACCTCGCCCCGCTTGCGGGGAGAGGTCGGATCGCTCCTGCGATCCGGGTGAGGGGGTACAGGTCTCTCGACGGTCGCGCATGTGGAGAGAGGCCCCTCACCCCAACCCTCTCCCCGTAAGCTATGGGATGCCCGAAAGTGATTCCCCGGAGTTTATGGATGTGATTCAAGGCCTTTCGACCTGTCTGGGACGGAGGGCCTGCGATGTCTTTTGG